>JAKBTP010000086.1 GCA_021844355.1 bacterium
AGGCTTCTCGAGCGCCGCCTCGGGAGCGACCAGGATGGTGCGCTGGTTCACCCGGACCGCGGGCACCGGGAGCGTACCGGCGTGAAACCAGTTGTACGCGGTCTGGGGGTGGATCCCTTGTCGGCGTGCCTCCTTGAGCGCCCAGGCATGACCTCAGGCTTGCGCAGTGCCGGGGCGCGGCCGGGCGATTCAAACTGACCCACCACCCAGCGCCGGCTTCCCTTGAAGCGTTCTGGCGTGCCGCGCCATACTGGGCCGAAGGATCCAGTTCGCGCCCGGCTCCGCCAGTTCCGGCAGGGCGCTGCAGTCGCCGGTCGGCCTGGGAGCCGGCGCACCATCACGCAGACGAAGGAGAGCCACCCCATGACCCAGCCCGACCGGATCGCCACCTGCTTCCCGACCCGCCTGGCGGCGGTGATGCGCTGGTCCGACGGGGAGCAGGCGTATCGCGGGGCCGAGGTCGCGGCGCGGGCGGGGGTGGGCTCGGTGGAGATCACCTCGGGCACCCCGGCGGCGTTCGAGACCATCGCCCGACTGCGTGCCGAGTGGGGCTCGAGCTGCCACTTCGGTGGGGGGACGATCACCAGCGCCAAGCTGGCCGAGGCCGCGGTGCGGGCCGGGGCGGAATACCTGGTGACCCCCTACCTGGTCCCCGAGGCGGCCGACGTGGCCCGCCAGTCTGGGGTCCTGCTGGTCATGGGGGCCAGCACCCCCACCGAGATCGCCCGGGCGATGGAGCTGGGGGCGGGTCTGGTCAAGGTGTTCCCGGCCAACCCCCTGGGCGGGCCCGATTACATCCGCGCCATCCGCGGGCCGATGCCCGAGGTGCCGCTCTGGGTCAGCGGGATGGTGGGGTTGGGGGATGTGACCGAGTACCTAGCCGCCGGGGTCCGGGTAGTGGGGCTGACCAACGACCTCTTCCGGCCGGGCCTCCTCCGGGAGGAGCGGTGGGAGGAGATCGCCGAGCTCTGCCGTCGCGCGCTGGCGGAGGCCGCCCCCCTTCCCGTCTGACCGGTGGGCGGGTCTCAGCCGCCCTTCAGAAGGCGGGCCGCCAGGCCACCTTGGGGTCGGGAGGGAGGCCTAGGCCCAGCTCGGCCATGACCTCCCCGACGAGGTAGATCGAACCGAGAGCGATCACCGCCCCCTCCGGACCGGCCAGCTCCCGAGCCCGGGAGAGGGCGGCGGCCGCCGGCTCCAGGCGCTCCGACCCCCCTGGCCACTCGCGGGCCAGGACCTCTGGGTCCACCGCCCGGATCGCGTCGGCCCTAGTGAAGACCGCCGCCTCCAGGGGCAGCGACGAGAGCCTCGCCAGCATCCCCAGGTGGTCGTGGTCCCCCATGGAGCCGAAGAGCAGCACCGTGCGCCGGCCCCGGGCGGCGGCGCGCAGCTCTCCCAGGACCGCCTCCACGGCGGCCGGATTGTGGGCGGCGTCCACCAGCACCGCGGGGCAGGAGGCCACCTCCTCCAGCCGTCCCGGCCAGCGGGCCCCCTCCAGCCCCCTCCGGACCGCTCCCTCATCCATCTCAGCCCCCAGGAGCCGGCCCAGGCCGTCCGCGGCGGCCACGGCCAGGGCGGCGTTGGCCCCCTGCACCTGGCCGGTGACCCCCAGGCTGAGCGCGGCCAGCTCCCGGGCGGGGGTCCGGACCCGCAGCCCCGCCCCCTCCCAGGCGCCATCGATCTGCTCCCCGAGCTGCCAGAGCTCTGCGCCCGCTTCCGCGGCGGCCGCCCGCACCACCGGCAGCGCCTCGCCCCTGGCCCCGGAGATGGCCAGGTCACCGGGCTTGAAGATCGCCGCCTTCTCGGCGGCGATCTGGGCCACGGTGTTGCCCAGCTGGGCCTGGTGGTCCAACCCCACCGACACCACCACCGCCACCCCTCCGTCCCAGACGTTGGTGGCGTCCAGCCGGCCTCCCAGCCCCACCTCGCAAACCGTGACCTCGGCACCCCACTCGCGGGCGGCGAGGAACCCCATGGCCGTCAGGAGCTCGTGGTGGGTGGCGTCCACCCCCCCGCGCCGGGCGGCCTCCAGGGTCCGGAAGGCCAGCTCCGAGAACTCCTCCTCAGTGACCGGCCGCTCCCCAAGCTGCACCCGCTCCCGGTAGCTCGTGAGGTGGGGCTTGGTGAGGAGCGCCACGCGCAGCCCGGATGCCCTGGCGATGGCCGCGACCAGCGCGCAGACCGAGCCCTTGCCGTTGGTGCCCGCCACGAGAACTCCTTGGAGCTGGTCCTGGGGGTCACCCAGTGCCCGGCAGAGGGCCCTGGTGGAGTCCAGGCCGAGGCGCATCCCCGGCCGGCTGGAGGCGGCCAGCGCCGCCAGTGCCTCACGGTAGTCCATTGTCTGGCATTGTGAGGGCGTGAGAGCACTCGTCCCGGCCGCGGCGCTGACCCTGCTTCTGCTGGCCGGCTGCGGCGCCGCCCCGCCCCGGCCCCATCCCCAGGCGAGCCCCACGCCGACTCCCCCACTTCCCCTTGGGGTGCTGCCCCTGGGGGGAGAGGTGGCCGCACCTCTGGACTTGCGCCCCCCCTTCCTGGTCCAGGGCCGGCTGCCAATGATGCCCCGCACGGTGCCCGCCGCCCAGACATCTCAGGATCCACTGACCGCCCTCCAGGAGCTGGTGACCGCCCTCCAGGTCCCCGGGCCGGCGGTGAACACCGGCGCCGGCCTCTCCTACAACCTTGGCGCCACCACCGGATACCAGCTCACCTCACCGACGGGGTACCAGCTCTTCAACTTCCACCCCAACACCCCGGTGGACGAGACCGGGGCCACCCCCTCGGTGGCGGCCGCCGACGCCTTCGTCTCGCAGTTCCTGGCCACCCGCCACCTTCCCTATCCCCATGAGAGCCTGCTCCCCCTGCCCTCTCTCAGCGTCGTCAACGCCGCCGACCGCCGCGTCTTCTTCCAATGGGCGGTGGACGGGTACCCGCTGGTCAACATCAGCGGCCAGCGCCAGGAGGTGTACGCCGATGTGGCCGCCAACTACCGGCAGCAGCTTTCCCTGGTCGGCCTCTCGGGCACAGTGCCCCCGCCGATCTCCGGGCCCCTGGCCGCCTACCCCCCCACGACCCCTGACCTCATGATCCAGGACCTCAACCAGGGGCTGCTCGCCCCCGGCTCATACCTGCTGGACACCTCAGGGCAGCCGTTTCCCTCCCCGAGCCCCACCGCCGCCAGCACCGTGGTCCTGATCTCGGGAGCCAGCCTGGGGATGGTCGCGAGCGCCGGCTACCTGGTCCCGGTCCTGGTATTCCAGGTGTCCAACCAGCC
>JAKBTP010000180.1 GCA_021844355.1 bacterium
ATCGTGGTACCGCCGCGGGACCATCCGGCGCCTGGGGGCGGCCCCTCGGGGTACGGGCTGGGGCTGTTCGTGGCGGAGTCGGCTCATCTGGGGAGGGTCGTCTACCACGGCGGCGGTCTGCCGGGGTTCGGCTCCCATGTGCAGTGGCTTCCCCAGCACGGCGTCGGGGTGTTCGCCTTCAGCAATCTCACCTACGCCTCGCTCTCCCGACCGGTGTTCGAGGCGCTCGAGCTGGTGGCGGGGGCGGTGCCGGCCGCCGCCGCTGAGACGACACCGGAGTGGTCCTGGGTCCGGGAGAGGGTCAGCTCCCTGTATGAGGGAGGGGGCTCCGGGGCCTGGGCCGAGCTGGCCGCGGACAACCTTCTGCTGGACCGACCGGCTGCGCGCCGGGAGGAGGAGCTGCACGACCTGCGCCAGCGACTCGGTCCCGTGCTCGTGGTGGGACCGCCGGTGCTCAGTGGCAGGCTGCGCGCCACCTGGCGGCTCGGGTGCGAGAGGGGGGAGCTGGAGGTGGAGTGCTGGCTGGCGCCACCCCGTCCGGCCCGGGTCCAGGTGCTTCGCTTCCGAGCAGCGGAACCGCCGGAGCCCGCCTGACCCCGTCCTCCGGCGCCGGCGGCCGCGGCTCCGCCACTGGGTCCACCCTAAAATGGCTGAATTGAGCACCCAGTTCGCTGATCTCGCCGCCCGGCTGGACTACCTGGGGGACGCCGAGGTCGCCACGGTGGAGCGCGCCTACCTCTTGGCGGAGCGCGCCCACGAGGGGCAGCTGCGGCTCTCCGGAGAGCCGTACATCACCCATCCGCTGGCGGTCGCGGTCCAGCTCGCCGAGATGCATCTCGACCCGGATGCCCTGGCCGCCGCTCTCCTCCACGATGTCGTGGAGGACACGCAAGTCGGCTCGGAGCAGATCCGCGAGGAGTTCGGAGAGTCGGTGGAGCGGCTGGTGCAGGGGGTCACCAAGCTGGGGCGGATCAAGCTGCATTCGCAGGCCCAGGTCCAGGCCGAGAACATCCGCAAGATGTTGATCGCCATGGCCGAGGACCTGCGGGTGGTCCTCATCAAACTGGCCGACCGGCTGCACAACATGCGCACCATCGCCCCCCTGCCTGAGGAGCGCCAGCGCCGGATCGCCCAGGAGACCATGGACATCTACGCTCCCCTGGCGCATCGCCTGGGGATGGGACAGGTGAAGGCGGAGCTGGAAGACCTCGCCTTCTCGGTTCTCGACCATGACAACTACGAAAGGGTTCGCCAGGAGATCCTCTCCCAGCGTCGCCAGCGGGAGACCGCCCTGGAGCTGGCCCGCGCGCGCCTGCTCCAGGAGCTGGAGGCCAACGGGCTTACCGCCGAGGTGGCCGGGCGCCCCAAGAACATCACCAGCGTCTACCGCAAGATGCAGCAGGGAGGGCGCTCCATCGGAGAGATCTACGACCTGGTGGCCCTTCGGGTCATCTGCGAGGATGTCCGTTCCTGCTACGGCGCCCTCGGGGTGGTGCACTCGCTCTGGAAGCCGATCCCGGGGCGTTTCAAGGACTACATCGCCATGCCCAAGGGCAATGGCTACCAGTCCCTGCACACCACGGTGGTGGGTGAGGCCGGGGAGCCGGTGGAGATCCAGATCCGCACCCGCGAGATGCACCGCACCGCCGAGGAGGGGATCGCCGCCCACTGGCACTACAAGGAGGGAACCCCGGCCGACCAGCGCCTCGACGCCGGGTTCGGCTGGCTGCGCTCGCTGCTGGAGTGGCAGAAGGAGGTGCTGGACGCCGAGCGCTTCGTGGAGCACGTCCGCCTCGACGTGTTCCAGGACGAGGTCTTCGTCTTCACTCCCAAGGGGGACGTCCTCTCCCTGCCGGCGGGCTCCACCGCCATCGACTTCGCCTACCGGATCCACACCGACGTGGGCCACCGCTGCCTGGGGGCCAAGGCCAACTCGCGCATGGTGCCCTTGGATTACCGTCTCCAGAACGGGGACATCGTGGAGATCCTGACCACCAGGTCGGAGCGCCATGGGCCCAGCCGCGACTGGCTCAACTTCGCCCGCACCAGCAGCGCTAGGGAGAAGATCCGCCAATGGTTCAAGCGGGAGCGGCGGGAGGAGAACGTCGCCCGGGGCCGCGAGCTCCTGGACCGGGAGCTGCGCCGGATGCGCGGCGCCCAGCTGCAGTCCATACCCGCCGCGCGCCTGCAGGAGCTGGCTCGCGAATTCCGGATCCCCGAGCTTCCCGACTTCTTCGCCGCCCTGGGGTATGGGGAGCTTTCGGCGCGGCAGGTGGTGCTGCGCTGGGCGGCCGGGGAGGAGGCGGTGGCGCCGCCCGCCTCAGGGCCCGCCATCCCCCTGGTGTCGCGCCCCAGCCCGAGTGGGGGGGTCCGGGTGGCCGGGCTCACTGACCTCCTCACCACGGTCGCCAGGTGCTGCAAGCCGGTGCCCGGAGAGCCGATCCGCGGCTATGTCACCCGGGGGAGGGGCGTCTCAGTGCACCGCGCTGACTGCGTGAACGTGATGAACGCCGCCGACCCCCGGCGCCTGGTGGAGGTGGAGTGGGACCGGGACAGCCACCAGGTGTATCCCGTCCGACTTCGGATCGAGGGGAGGGACCGGACCGGGCTGCTCCGGGACGTGGCCACCGCCATCGCCGAGAGCAAGGTCAACCTCAGCGGGGCGGCGGTCGAGGTGGAGGGGCGCAACCAGGCGGTGATCTCCACGGTGGTCGAGGTCACCAGCCTCACCGAGCTCAGCCGGCTGCTGGAGCGGCTGGAAGGGGTGCGCGATGTGCTGCAGGTGGTCCGGGAGGCCGGGTGATGGCCACCTGCTCGCCCGGTAGACTGGCCTAGGCAGTGGCTGGAATCTCACGACCACGGGGCACGGAGGACCTGCTGCCCGAGCCCTTGGCGCGCCTCAATCGGGTGCTGGCGGCTGGGCTCCAGGTGGCCGAGGCCCACGGTTACCGGCAGATCGAGACGCCCATCTTCGAGTCCACTGATCTCTTCGTCCGGGGGGTCGGCGAGAGCACCGATGTCGTCACCCGCGAGATGTACACCTTCCCCGACCGGGGCGGGCGATCTCTGACCCTCCGCCCGGAGGGCACGGCGCCGGTGGTCCGGGCCTTCTGGGAGTCCCCGCTGCGCCAGGACCCGCTTCCGGTGCGGATCTCGTACGCCGGCCCCATGTTCCGCTACGACCGGCCCGGCAAGGGCCGCTATCGCGAGTTCCACCAGTTCGGCGTCGAGGTCCTCGGGGAGTC
>JAKBTP010000143.1 GCA_021844355.1 bacterium
AGCACCTTGGTGATGGCCGCGGTCAGGGTGGTCTTGCCGTGGTCGATGTGCCCGATGGTGCCCACGTTGACGTGGGGCTTGGTGGTGTCGTACTTCTTCTTGCCCATTCTCTCTATCTGCCCTTGCTTGGTGGATCCGTCCGCAGCCGACTGCCGGTGCTCAACTCTTGCGCTTCGCCGTGACCTCCTCAGCCAGCGACTGAGGAAGCTCCTGATAGTGGTCGAACTCCATGGTGTAGCTGGCCCGCCCCTGGGTCATGCTCCTCAGCTGGGTGGCGTACCCGAACATGTTGGCCAGGGGCACCTGGGCATGCACAGTCTGCATCCCCCGCCGGCTCTCCATTCCCAGGGTGTGCCCGCGGCGGGAGGCCAAGTCGCCGATGACATCGCCCAGGTTGGCCTCGGGACAGGTGACGTCGACCTTCATTATCGGCTCCAGCAGGATGGGACCCGCCTTGCGCATCCCGTCCTTCATGGCCATAGACCCGGCGATCTGGAAGGCCTGCTCCGAGGAGTCGACGTCGTGGTAGGAGCCGTCGTAGACCGTGGCCTTGACGTCAACCACCGGGTAGCCGGCCACCACCCCCGCCTGCAGCGCGTCGATGCAGCCCTTCTCGATGGCCGGGATGTACTCCCGGGGGATGACCCCACCCACGATCTTGTTGATGAACTCGAAGCCCTTGCCGGTCTCGTTGGGCTCCACCACCAGCTCGGCATGGCCGTACTGGCCGTGGCCACCGGTCTGGCGCACGAACCGCCCGGTGCCCTTGGCCTCGTGGCGGATGGTCTCGCGATACGCCACCTGGGGCTTGCCCACGTTGGCGTCGACCTTGAACTCGCGCAGCAGCCGGTCGACGATCACCTCCAGGTGGAGCTCCCCCATCCCCGAGATCAGGTTCTGCCCGGTCTCGGGCTCGGTGCGCACCTGGAAGGTCGGGTCCTCCTCGGCCAGCTTCTGCAGCGCCACCGCCAGCTTGTCCTGGTCGGCCTTGGTCTTGGGCTCGATGGCCACCGAGATCACCGGCTCGGGGAAGACGATCGACTCCAGGACTATGGGCTGGGACTCGTCAGCCAGGGTGTCGCCGGTGGAGGTGTGCCTCAGCCCGATGGCGGCGGCGATGTCCCCGGTGAGGACCTGCTCCACCTCCTCCCGACGGTTGGCGTGCATCTTGAGGATTCGGCCCACGCGCTCACGCTCGCCCTTGCTGGCGTTGTAGACGTAGCTCCCCGAGCGCAGCACCCCGCTGTACACCCGGAAGAAGGTGAGCTTGCCGACGAAGGGGTCGGTCATGATCTTGAAGGCCAGCCCGGCGAAGGGAGCGTCATCGGCGACCTCGCGCACCACCTCAGCCCCGGTCCTGGGGTCCTCCCCGCGCACCGCGGGGCGGTCCAGCGGCGACGGCAGGAACTCGACCACCGCGTCCAGCATCGGCTGGACGCCCCGGTTGCGCAGTGCCGCCCCACAGAGAACCGGGAAGACCTCGGCGGCCACCACGCCCCGGCGCAGCGCCGCGCTCAGCCTCTCCGGGGCCACGGGCTGGTCGTCCAGGTAGGCCTGCATCAGCTCGTCGTCGAACTCCGCGGCGGCCTCCACGAGCTCCTGGCGCGCGGCCCGCACCGCCTCCGCCATCTCCAGGGGGATGGTCGTCTCCTCCAGTGCCGTGCCCAGGTCATCGGTGTACACGATCGCCTGCTCGCGGATCAGGTCCACAACGCCCAGGAAGCCGTCCTCGGCTCCGATGGGCAGCTGCACCGGCACCGCCCGGGCCCCCAGCCGCTCGGTGATCGACTGCACCGCCGCGGCGAAGTCGGCGCCCACCCGGTCCATCTTGTTGATGAAGCAGATCCGGGGCACGTCGTAGCGGTCGGCCTGACGCCACACCGTCTCCGACTGGGGCTCGACACCGCTCACGGCGTCGAAGACCGCGATCGCCCCGTCAAGGACCCGTAGGCTGCGCTCCACCTCCACGGTGAAGTCGACATGCCCCGGGGTGTCGATGATGTTGATCTGGTGGTCGCGCCAGGATGCCGCCGTGGCCGCGGAGGTGATGGTGATCCCCCGCTCCTGCTCCTGCACCATCCAGTCCATGGTCGCCGCTCCCTCGTGGACCTCGCCCATCTTGTGGATGCGGCCGGTGTAGAAGAGGACCCGCTCGGTGGTGGTGGTCTTGCCCGCATCTATGTGGGCCATGATCCCGATATTGCGCACCCGCTCCAGGGGCACCTTGCGCCCGTGGGCCAGAGACGCTCCGCCGGACAGGGTGGTCTGGGTGGTCACGACGTCTCAGTACCTGAAGTGGGAGAACGCGCGGTTGGACTCCGCCATCTTGTGGGTGTCCTCCTTCCGCTTGACCGCCTGCCCCATGCCGTTGCTGGCGTCCATGAGCTCGGCGGCCAGCCGGTCGGCCATGCTCTTGCCGTGACGGCTCCGGGCGCTGCGGATGATCCACCGCCTGGCCAGCGCCAGGCGGCGATCGTGGCGGATCTCCACGGGCACCTGGTAGGTGGCGCCACCCACGCGCTTGGGCTTCACCTCCAGGATGGGGGTGGCGTTGCGCACAGCGGTGTCGAACACCTCCAGGGGCTCGCGCCGCTGGCTCTTGGCGATGCGGGTCAGGGAGGAGTAGACGATCCGCTCCGCCGTGCTCCGCTTGCCGTTGAGCATGAGGCAGTTGATGAACTTGGCGAGAGCCTCACTGTGGTAGACCGGGTCGGCCACCACCACCCGCCGCGAGACGCGTTGACGCCTTGGCATCTCAGGCCTTGGCCGGCTTCTCGCGCTTGGCCCCGTACTTGCTCCGGGCCTGCTTGCGAGCCTTGGTCCCAGCCGTATCCAGCGTGCCGCGCACGATGTGGTAGCGCACTCCGGGCAGGTCCTTGACCCTCCCCCCCCGCACCAGCACCACGGAGTGCTCCTGCAGGTTGTGGCCGATGCCAGGGATGTAGGCCGTGACCTCGATCTTGCTGGTCAGGCGCACGCGCGCCACCTTCCTGAGGGCCGAGTTCGGCTTCTTGGGCGTGGTGGTGAACACCCGCACGCACACCCCCCGCCGCTGGGGCGAACCCTTCAGCGCCGGCGACTTGGTCTTCTTGGTGACCGGAGCGCGGCCCTGGCGGACCAGCTGTTGGATGGTGGGCAAACTGAACTTGTCCTTGGAGAACGCTGGCCGCTCCGGGGTGACGGCCACACATGGAAACAAGCGCCCCTCCGGAGGCGCGGGAGCCCATTCTATCGC
>JAKBTP010000059.1:0-1506 GCA_021844355.1 bacterium
CGCCAGGACGTCCCCCTCCGAGTCGAGGTGGTGCGCGGGCCGGCGAACTTCGTCGGCGGCGAGGAGTCCGCTCTGATCCGCTGGCTGGAGGGCGGCCCAGCCCTTCCCAGGTACCAGCCCCCTCGAGTGGTCGACCGGGGCTGGCGGGGGCTGCCGACACTGGTGCAGAACGTCGAGACCCTCGCCCACCTGGGCTTGGTGCTCCGGCTCGGTCCAGAGTGGTTCCGGGGGGAAGGGGTCTCCGAGGAGCCTGGCACCATGCTCGTGACCCTCAGCGGTGCGGTGGAGGCGCCCGGTGTATACGAGGTGCCCATCGGCACCCCGCTTCCGCAAATCCTCCAGGTGGCCGGTGCCGATCCGGGGGCGGTCGCGCTGCTGGTGGGCGGATACTTCGGCTCCTGGCTCCGACCGCCGCAGGTCCAGGGCCTCTCTCTGTCCCGGGCCAGCCTTCGTCCGGCCGGGGCGACTCCCGGCGCCGGGGTCCTGCACCTCCTTCCCAGGGGCACGTGCGGACTTCGGGAGTCAGGGCGGATCCTGGCCTGGCTGGCCGCGCAGGGAGCCCGCCAGTGTGGGCCGTGCGCCCTCGGCCTCCCCGCCATGGCCTCGGCCCTGAACGAGGCGGCCAACAGCGGGTCTGAGGCGGCGCTGGCGCAGCTGCATCGGTGGGGCGACCAGATCGAGGGCAGAGGCGCCTGCAGGCACCCGGACGGGGCGGTGAACCTGGCCCGCTCGGCGGCGATGGCCTTCCCAGACGAGCTGCAGCGCCACCGCGCAGGAACCTGCGCGGGCCACCGGCACTCGTCACTGCCGCTGCCGCCCGGTGCGCCTCCGCAGTGAGCCGCCGCTATCTGCACGTGGATCCCACCCTCTGCGTGGGCCACCGGCTGTGTGCCGAGATGTTGCCTGAGCTGGTCACCGTGGACGACTTCGGCTATCCGATCATCTCCCCCGAGCCGGTGCCGCGCCACCTGGGGCGGCTGGTCCGCCGCACCGTCGGTGCGTGCCCAGCGCTGGCGCTCAGCCTGGACGGCACGCCGGGCCGCAGGGCAAGCCGTGACGAGCTCAGACCCGGAACAACTTCCGGCTGAGAGAATCTCACGGTGTCCCGCCACCTCCCCCCGTCCCACGACGCGTCGCCAGAGGGCCCCGGAAGGCCGTGGGGACCGTACCTCTCCCTCCGCCAATGGGGCACGGTCCGGGAGGACTACAGCGAGGACGGGGACGCCTGGGCGTACTTCCCTTTCGAGCACAGCCGGCTGAGGGCGTACCGCTGGGGCGAGGACGGGCTGCTGGGCATCTCCGACCGCCGGCAGCTGGTGTGCCTCGGGCTGGGTCTGTGGAACGGGGTTGACGAGGTCCTCAAGGAGAGGCTCTTCGGCCTCACCAACGCGGAGGGCAACCACGGCGAGGACGTCAAGGAATACTGGCACTACCTGGACGCCCTGCCGGACTCCAGCTACCTTGCCGCGGTGTACCGCTACCCGATGGCGGCCTTCCCCTATCAGG
>JAKBTP010000059.1:1606-3234 GCA_021844355.1 bacterium
TGTGAGCGCCAGCGAGCCGCCGCCACGGCCTACCACCTGCGCTGTTCGCCGAAGGCCTGCGACGACGACGACCGGCTGATCCTCCGGCAGGGGCTGGCCGGGCTGATATGGAGCCAGCAGTACTACGAGTACGACGTAGGCCGGTGGCTGGACGGAGACCCTGCCCAGCCACCGCCCCCAACTTCACGACTTGAGGGGAGGAATTCCGGCTGGCGGGGCTTGCGGGCGGCGGACGTGATAGTCATGCCGGACAGCTGGGAGTACCCGTGGTTCGCCTCCTGGGATCTGGCCTTCCATGCTCTGGCGCTCCAGCCATACGATCCGGAGCTGGCCAAGCGCCAGGTGATGCTGCTGCTGCGGCCCGACTACACACGGGAGGACGGACAGCTTCCCGCCTACGAGTGGAACTTCTCCGACTCCAACCCGCCGGTGCACGCCGCCGCCGTCTGGCAGATCTACGTCCGCGAGCGAAACCGTACCGGCCGGCCCGACCGAGGGTTCCTGGAGAGGGCCTTCCTGGCCCTGCTGTTCAACTACGGCTGGTGGGTGAACCGCCGGGACGTAAGCGCCCACGACATCTTCGCCGGCGGGTTTCTGGGCCTGGACAACATCTCCGCGGTGGACCGCAGCCACCTCCCAGAGGGGGCCGAGATTTGGGAGGCGGACGCCACCGCCTGGGTGGGGATGTTCGCGGTGAAGATGTTCCGGATCGCCGCTGAGCTGGCCGTGGAGGAGCCGCAGTACGAGGACATGGCCATCCGGTTCTTCAACCATTTCGCCCATATCGCCCAGGCGCTGAACGGGGAGAGCGGCCAGCCCGGGCTCTGGGACGAGACCGAAGGCTTCTACTACGACCGGCTCAGGCTGGCCGACGGGCGCAGCGAGGTGCTACGGGTGCGCAGCCTGGTGGGCCTGCTGCCGCTGGCGGCCACCGAGGTGGTGCACCAGCACACCCTGGACCGCCTGCCCCGGCTGGAACGCCAGCTGGCGGCCCACCAAGAGCAGCGCGCCTTCCATTACCGGGCAGCCGGGGACGATCCCTACGCGGTCCTCTCCCTGCTCGGCCCGGAGAGGCTCCACCGCCTCCTGGACCGGCTCCTGAGCCCCTCGGAGTTCCTCTCGGATTTCGGGCTGCGGTCCCTCTCCAAGGCTCACCAGCGCGAGCCTTTCCAGTCCCAACTGGTGCCCGAGATGCCTCCGGTCCGCTACGAGCCTGGGCCGGCAGAGGAGCGGATCATGGGTGGCAACTCCAACTGGCGGGGACCGATCTGGCTGCCCACGGGATACCTGCTGATCCAGGCGCTGCGCCTCCTGGGGGTCGGCTTGGGCGCCGGCTTCACCCACGAGTTCCCCGCACCGGGTGGCCCTGCCTTGAATCTGACCGAGGTCGCCGACCGGCTGGCGGGGCGCACGGTCTCCATACTGCGCCGCGGCGCGGACGGACGCCGTCCCGTGTTCGGCGGGTACTCCAAGTTCCAGGAGGATCCCGCCTGGCGGGATTGCCTGCTCTTCCACGAGTACTTCCACGCTGAGGACGGGAGCGGCCAGGGGGCATCGCACCAGACCGGGTGGTCGGCTCTCATCGCACTTCTGGTGGACGAGCTGGGGCGGCCCTGGCAGCCGCCGCA
>JAKBTP010000065.1:0-8327 GCA_021844355.1 bacterium
TGGGGCAGATCGCCGCCTGCTCACTGCCACCGCCGGCGACCAGCGCCACCGCTGTCGCCGGTCGTCCGCAGAAGCCGCAGCGTGTCCCCCTACCCCGCACTAGCTTGAGCAGTGCTCCCTGCCCCTCCCCCGTGCGCCTTGCCCTTGGCATCTTCCGCGCCCTCAGCTCCCCGCCGTGGCGGGCGCCACCGCCTCCTCGCTGGCCTCCACCGGCGCCTTGCCATTGGCGGGTGCCGCGCTGTCGGCCCCGCGCTGGGGGCTCAGGATGTGGTCGATGAGCCCGTACTCCAGGGCCTCCTGGGGGGACATGTAGAAGTCACGGTCGGAATCCTTCGTTATCTGCTCCACCGGCTTGCCGGTGTGGTAGGCGAGGATCTGGTCGATGGTCCGGCGGAGCCGCAGGATCTCCTGGGCCTGGATCTGGATGTCCGCAGCCTGCCCCTGGAAGCCGCCGCTGGGCTGGTGCATCATGATCCGGGTGTTGGGGAGGCTGAAGCGCTGGCCCTTGGCCCCCCCCGCCAGGAGGATGCACCCGAACGAGGCCGCCAGCCCCATGCAGAAGGTGCTCACCTTGGGCTTGATGTACTGCATGGTGTCGTAGATCGCCAGCCCCGCGGAGACGGAGCCTCCGGGGCTGTTGATGTAGACGTTGATGTCGCGCTCCGGATCCTCGCTCTCCAGGTAGAGCATCTGGGCCATCACCAGATTGGCGATCTGGTCATCGATCGCGGTGCCGATGAAGATGATCCGGTCCTGCAGCAGCCTCGAGTAGATGTCGAAGGCGCGCTCGCCCCGACTGGTGGTCTGGACGACCATCGGAATGAGGGCCATGCCTTCCTCCTGGGTACCGGGTCACTCGGGGCCATCCCCGTCCCCGCCGAGTATACCCAGCCTCTGGGAATCACCCACCCTCGGTCGGCTGATCCTCCTCACCTCGGGCCAGCCGCAGGACCAGCTCCCGCGCCCTCCCCCGGAGCAGCTCACGTCCCAGGGGGTCACGGAGCCGGCGCCGCTCCTCCCGCGAGGCATTACGGGGGACGATGGACGCCACCGCCTGATCGAGTTCCTCATCGGTGAGGGAGAGCCCCTCCATCGAAGCCACCTCGGTCAGCGCCAGGTCGAGACGCACCCGTTCCGCCGCCGCCTGCCGGCGCTCTCCGCGCAGCTGCTCCAGGGTCTTTCCCTGGGCGGCGGCCAAAGCCTCCAGCGACAGGCCTGAGTCGCGCAGGCTCCTGTCCATCTCGCCGAGCTGACGGTCGATCTCCGCCTGGATCATGACCTCGGGAACGTCCACACGGGTTAGGGCCAGCAGCTCTTCCAGCGCCTTCTGGTCCTGGTCGCGCTCGGCCTCCATGGCGAGCTGGGCGGCCATCTGTTCGCGCACGTATTGGCGCAGCTCCTCCAGCGTCTCTCCCCGGCCGACGATCGACGCCAGGTTGTCGTCCAGGGGCGGCAGCTCCTTGGCCTGGATGCGGGTCACCGCTGCGGTGATCGTCACCAACTCTCCCTGGAGCTCCGGACGGCTGTAGTCGTCCGGAAGGGTGACAGTGATCTCCACCGGTTCCCCACCCACCTCCGCCCCCAGCAGCTGCTCGCGCATGCCCGGGAGGAGGTCGCCCCGCTCCAGATCCAGAAGCTGCACCTGATCCGGCGTCCCCACCACCTCTTCCCCATGGTGCATGGTCAGGCGGGCGGTGACGACGTCGCTGGGCCCGACTGGCCGCCCCTCGACGTCATCGACCTGGGCGTACCGCTGGCGCAGCTCCTCGATGGTGGAGTCGACCTCGGCGTCCTCGACAGTCCTCACCTCGCGGGGCACTCGAATGGCCCGGTAATCGCCCAGCGTCACCGGCGGTCGGGCGACGAAGGAGGCGGTGAAGCGGACCGGCTCCCCCCGCTCCAAGGACACCTCGCTCACCTCGGGGGCCGTGACCGGCTCCAGCCCCTCCTGACGCAGGGCCCGCTGGTACAGGGGCGTGAGCACCTGCTCTATGGCCTCCTCCCGCACGGCGGGCCAGCCGACCGTCCGCTCCACCACGGCCTGGGGTGCCTTGCCTGGCCGGAAACCGGGAATCCGCACCTGACGCGCCAGTTGGGAAATGGCCCTGGCGATGGCCGCGTCGGCCTCCGCCGCCGGCGCCTGCACGGTGAGCCTCACCTCCGAATCCGGCAGGCGCTCCACGCCCACCTCCAGCAGGGTATCGCCTGAGGATGAATCTGCCATCTGCCTCCGACCGCTCTCCCCGTGGTGCGCGGACCGAGGCTCGAACTCGGACGGGTCGCCCCACGGGGTTCTAAGCCCCGCGCGTCTACCAATTCCGCCATCCGCGCCGACCGGTTGCGGGGCCGCCGCAGCGCGTGGCCGAGTATAGCCGCTCGAGCCCCCGGCGACGGTCCCAAGTGACGCCCGCACGCGTTGCTCCGGAGAGCTAGGATGGCCGCGGGGCGAAGGGCTGGGAACCGAGGCCAGCGGAGTCCCCTCAGGAGGGTCTGCAAGTGGAGATGGCAGGACCGGCGCAGCAGAGTCGGCTCACCGCACCTGAGCTGGTGGCGAAGATAGAACAGAAGGCCCTTCAGTTCTCCGCCCTGCTGCGCGAGCTCGACAACCACCCGGTGGCTCTAGATGACCGCCTCCGGATGGAACTCGACGACGTCCTGGACCAGGTGGAGTGCCGGATCGCGGCCACCAAGGCTCTGGAGCGCTCCCTGCCCGAGTCCGCCTGAGGAGCGGAGCTACAATCACGCTCTCAGGGCGCCCATAGCTCAGTCCGGATAGAGCACCAGACTACGGATCTGGGTTTGCGGGGGTTCAAATCCCTCTGGGCGCACCAGCGAATCGCCTGGGCGTCACGCACCTTCGCGCAGCTCCGCCGCCTTCGCAGATGGTGCCCACCGCCGGTTCCTGGGGGTCGCTCGGCTAGGCGCCTCCCTCCAGCTCGGACAATCGCTGGAGATGCCTTGTGCGGCGCTCCTCGAGCTCTTGGCGGAGCGTCCCCAGCTGGTCCTGGCGGCGCTGGATCTGGGCCAGTTGGCGCTCGGCCACGTCGACGGCCTCACGGAGCACCTTGGCCTGGCCGGCCCGCGAGGTGCTGCGCCGGTAGGCCTGGCGAAGAGCCTCCATCCGGTCCTCGGCGAGGAGCGCCTCCCGGATCTCGGAGAGACCGGATCCCAGCACCTCCTGGAGTTCTCGGATCCGACGGACCCGGGCCACGGTCACCTCGGTGTAGCGGCGCTCCTGCCCGCCTCCCAGCCGTGAGCAAGGGCTGATGAGCCCGATCTCCTCGTAGTAGCGGAGGGTGCGGGTGGTGACCCCGGTCATGGAGGCCACCTCCCCTATCCTCAGCTCCGGGCCCGGCGGGGACTCAGCTGGAGACGCCACTGGGCACCCTCCCCCGGACCGCCTCCACGATCATCCGAGCGGCGGCGTCCGGTCCCACGGCGGTGGTGTCGATCCAGATGTCGTAGAGGCCAGGATCCGCGGGATCGGCGTCGTAGAAGTGGCGCAGGTAGACCTGCCGGGCCCTATCCGTGTGCCGCTGGTCACGCCTCGCCGTCGCCAGGTCGATGCCGGTCAGCTCCGCCACTCGCTGGACCCTGAGCTCGGCTGGCCCGTCCAGCCGGACTCGAAGCACATCGTCCCGATCGGCGAGGATGATCGCTGCCCCTCGGCCGAGGATCACCCCGCCCTGGGAAGCCAGCCTGCGGATGACCGCCTCGGTCTGGCGACGGAAGCGCTCCGCGTCCCCCTCCCCCTCCGCGTCCGCGGCCGGGCTCGGTGCCACCGGGCCGACCCCGCGCGCCAGCCCGGCGAGGACGTCTCCGACCCCATTGTGGCCCGAGGCCTCCTCGGAGAGAACCTGGTCGAGCGGGGCGGCCAGCTCCTCAGCGACCTCGACCGGAATCGCCCGGTCCAGGAACGGCAGGGAGAGCAGCTCCGCAACCCGGCGGCTGACCTCGTCCCCCCCGGCGCCATAGCTGGCCGAGATGGTGATGGTCCGCACCGGGCCCGAGCGGTCATAGGAGCGCAGCGGCGGATGGCCGCCCGCCGCCGCCACCTCCAGTTGCTGCTCGTCGTGGACGTAGCGCTTGCCCCGCATCCAGGAGGCGGCGGCGGCCACCAGCATCATGGCCGCGGAGAAGTAGAAGGTGACCCGCATCCCGGTCATGAAAGGGCGGGAGATGAGATCGGGGAAGAAGCTACGGCCGGTGAGGACCGCCGCCCGCGAAGCCGGCAGGTGTCCCAGTACCGGTCCCAGGAGGCTAGCCATGGGGTTGTATCCCAGGAAGGCGGCGAAGAGGCTGCCCACGGGGGGGAGGTGCGAGATCCTGCTCGCGTCCGCCTGCGGGACCCCCTGTTGTAGAAGCCCGTGGTAGAGCGACGAGGGCAGGGCCGACGCCAGTCCCAGGACCATGAGGGTGAAGAACAGCCCGATCGAAAGGGTCATGCCCGAGTTCTGGAAGGTGGAGCGCATGCCGGAGGCAGCCCCCCTTTGCTCCGCCGGCACCGAATTCATGATGCCCGCCGTGTTGGGCGCTGAGAACATGCCCATGGCGAGGCCGTTGACGAAGAGCAGCGCCCCGAAGACCGGATAGGAGAAGTTGGCGGGAAGGAGCGAGAGGAGGCCGAAGCTCAACGCCGCGCCCAGCATCCCGCCGGTGGCGAAGGGACGGGCGCCGTACCGGTCCGACAGATAGCCGGAGAACGGCCCCGCCACCAGGAAACCGGCGGTCAGGGGGAGCATGTAGATGGCCGACCAGAGCGGGGTCTGCACGAAGTTGAAGCCATGCAGGGGTAGCCAGATCCCCTGCAGCCAGATGATGAGCATGAACATCAGCCCGCCCCGACCTATGGATGCCAGGAGGGAGGCGAGGTTTCCGGCGGTGAACGCCCGGATCCGGAAGAGGCCGAGGTTGAACATCGGCTCCTCGGTCCGGCGTTCGATCACCACGAAGAGGCCCAGCACCAGGAGGCCCCCGAGGATCTCGACCAGGACCTCGGGATTGGTCCAACCCATGCTGCTACCGCCGTACGGCTGGATGCCGTAGGTGATCCCCACCAGGACTGAGATCAGCCCCACGGCGAAGGTCACGTTGCCCAGCCAGTCGATCCTCGCCCTCTTCACGACCCCGATCTCCCGGAGCTTGAGGTAGGCCCAGACCGTCCCGAAGAGCCCAAGCGGTACGGAGACCAGGAAGACCAGGTGCCAGTCGACACCGGAGAGCAGGCCGCCCAACACCAGCCCGATGAATGACCCGGAGATCCCCGCGACGACGTTGATGCCCAGCGCCATGCCCCGCTGGTTGCTGGGGAAGGCGTCGGTCAGGATGGCGGCCGAGTTGGCCATCAGGAGAGCACCGCCCACCCCCTGGACCACCCGGAGGCCGATCAGCGTGAGGGCGGCGGACGTGCCCTGGAAGAAGACCACCGAGAGCCCGATCGACGCCACGGTGAAGACCAGGAACCCGAGGTTGTACATGCGCACCCGGCCGAAGATGTCCCCCACCCGGCCCAGGCTCACCACCAGCACCGCTGTCACCACCATGTAGCCCATGAGCATCCAGAGGAGGAGGCTGACGTTGGCGGGAGCCAGGGGGTTCACGTGGATCCCGCGGAAGATGGCGGGCAGCGAGATCAGCACTATCGACGAGTTCACGATCGCCATCAGCACCCCGAGGGTGGTGTTGGAGAGGGCGATCCACTTGTAGTGGTCGGGGCGGCTGGCACCCGCCGTCACGCGGTTTACGCTCACGTTAAGGTGAGTGTACTACGTCTCCCGATCTGCGGCCTTTTGGACCGGCCGGTTGATGTAGCGGTAGACCACGTAGACGATGGCCAGGACGACCACGGCGCCGATGGCGTACTCCAGGGGCTTGATGACCTTGCCGATCACCGAGAAGTGCTTCCCCAGCTCCATCCCGGCCACGATGAGCCCCACGTCCCAGACCAGGGCCCCGGCGAGGGTGGCGGGGATGAACAGGCGCAGGGGCATCCTGGCGAAGCCGGCCGGGAACGAGGTGTAGCTGCGCACCACCGGCAGCACCCGGCCGACCGCCACCGCGGCCACCCCGCGGCGCTCATAGAAACGCTCCGCCGCCTCGAAGTGGCTCTCCTTGAGCTTGAAGCGCTGGCCGAACCCCACGAGGGCAGCCCGTCCCACGACGGCCGCCACCCCATAGGCGATGAGGCCGCCCACCAGCTCCGCGGCCAGAGCGACGACCACCGCGGGCACCAGGGCCAGGGTCCCGGTGGAGACCAGAACGCCAGCGAAGGGCAGCACCACCTCACTGGAGACCGGGAAGCCACAGCACTGGGCCACGGTGAGAAGGAAGAGCGCCAGGTAACCGGCGACGGTCAGGAAGTGTTCCAGCCCCTGGATCACGGCCGACCGTCCCCGCCCGCAGGTCCCTGGAGGGGGAGGTGCATCGCTCCCATTGTGGCCGATCGAGGCCACCACCTGCATTAGAGACGATCGTCAGGGCAGCGGCGAGGGCCGATAACCTGGCGAGAAAGATGGGTGAGGTGTGGCCCGGCGACGCGGAGGAGACGGAGGCGATTCTGGCCCGGGGAGAGGTGACCGAGATCGCCGAAGTGGTCGCGGGGAGCAACCGTGTCTTTCAGGTTCGGCTGGAGATGGACGGGAAGTCGCTCACCGCGGTGTACAAGCCAGCTCGGGGCGAGCGGCCCCTCTGGGATTTCCCACCTCACACCCTGTACCGGAGGGAGGCCGCCACCTACGTGGTGGACAAGGCGCTGGGGTGGGGGCTCGTCCCTCCCACGGTGGCCCGGCGGGACGGGCCCCTCGGCCCGGGGTCGATGCAGGCATGGGTGGCGGAGCCCCCCGAGGACGCCGCCCCTGACCGCCTCCAGCTCGAGGAGGAGCTGCGCCGCCTGGCGGCCCTGGACGTGCTGGTCAACAACGGCGACCGCAAGGCGGCGCACCTCCTCCTGGATCCCGGCCTGCACCTGCGCGGCATTGACCACGGAGTCACCTTCAGCCCGGAGTTCAAGCTCCGGACGGTCCTTGCCGACCTCGGCGGAGAGCGGCTTCCGGCGGCAGCCATGGCCGACCTGACCTCGCTCCTCGGTGACCGCCGCCGGCTCGGCGCGCTAGAGGCCGGCCTCCTCCGGCTCCTGGACCAGGAGGAGGTGGCGGCCTTCCGGCGGCGGGCCCTGGAACTCCGCCGCTCGGGCAGGTATCCCCTACTCGACCCCTTCTGGGGACGGCCCTTCGGACGCTGAGCCGGAAAGCGGCAGCTCTCCGAGGCGCCGGTAGCGGGCGGGGCCCGGGGGGTCGGCGAGTGACTCCAACAACGCCAGCGACGTGCAGCGGAAGTCCAGCGGGGCCAGGCCGCCCTCGGCCAACTCTCGGAGCCGGGCCCGGGAGGCCGGTGAGATCCGTCCACTCATCCGGGCCAGGGTGCAGTGCGGGGTGATTTCCGCCTCCCCGGGTGCCAGCCGCCCCCCCAGGCGTACCAGCTCGGCCCTGCCCTTGGTGACCCCGATCCAGACGGCCCGGGGTCGAAGAAGGCTGGGGAAGGCTCCGAGCCCTTCCAGGCGGACTGAGAACGGCGCCGCATCTGCGATCAAGCCGCGCAGCGCGGACGCCAGGTCGGCGGGGTCCCAGACCTCCGTGGGGCCGAGGTAACGCAGGGTCAGGTGGAGGCCCTCCTCCCGGACCGTCCGGGATTCGGGCGAGGCGGCGGCCACCTCCCGAAGCCAGCCGCGGGAGGCACCCGTCAGGGGGACCGCGGCCGCCACGAAGAGAACTCTGCGGCTCAGGCCAGGAGCTCCTCCAGCACCGCCACCTGTCGGATCATGAACTCGGGGCTCCAACCGTGGCCGGCGGATGGCAGCAGGCGGAGCCGGACCTGCGCCAGCGGCGCGCAGAAATCCCGGAGCCGGTCCACCCTCAGCAGGTGGTCGTCGGCCGCGGCCAGCACCGCCACCGGGCGGGGCACCCGCCGCAGGAAGGGCCGGAAGTCGAGCCTGGCGCCGTCCCGGAGCCACTCCCGGGCGGCGCGCGGGTTGGCCCTGAGCTGGTTGTCGAAGTTCACCTGGGCCGAGCGCTCGTCGGTCTCTCCCCCGCCCTCGACCAGGACCCGCCGGTACAGGTCGGCCAGGGGGCGCCAGCGGCCGACCGCGCCCACCGCGGCGAAGACCCCGGGCAAGGTCAGGGCCGCCACCTGAGCTCGGAAGGGGGGTGACGTGAGCTCGGGGGCCAGCAGCGGGGTGTGGAGCAGCAGGCCTCGGACCCGACGCAGGTCACCGGCGGCCAGCTCCAGCGCCACCGTCGAGCCGAGGCAGAGACCTCCCGCCTCGAACTCCC
>JAKBTP010000065.1:8427-16258 GCA_021844355.1 bacterium
GGTGACGTGAGCTCGGGGGCCAGCAGCGGGGTGTGGAGCAGCAGGCCTCGGACCCGACGCAGGTCACCGGCGGCCAGCTCCAGCGCCACCGTCGAGCCGAGGCAGAGACCTCCCGCCTCGAACTCCCCGACTCCGAGGTGGTCGAGCAGAGCCCGCACCTCCCGGGCCAGGTCCCGGCTGCTATGGGGCCCCGGCAGCGGCGCCGACCATCCGAAGCCGGGAAGGTCAGGGATCACAAGGGTGCGGATTCGGCTCAGCCGCTCCACCCAGCTCTCGAAGTTCTCCGCTGAGCCGATGAAGCCGTGGCAGAGGACCAGGGGAAGGCCGGTCCCGGCGGTCACGTAGCGGAGCGGTCCCTGCGGACGATCCAGGAGGTGCTCCTGCCAACCGGCGGCGGCCGCCGCGGGCAGCGGGGGAAGAGGCAGCATGACGCCCGGAAGCTACTCGTTGGGCCAGGACGGGAGCGGGCAGCGCACCGGACGGTCCTGACGGTATCCCAGGGCGTACTCCCCCGCCAGCTGGGTCTGGACCTCCCGGGTTCCCTCGTATATGAGGGTGGCCCGGCTGTTGCGCAGATAACGGGCCGCCGGGCTTTCCTCGCTGAAGCCGGTGGCCCCCTGGATCTGCAGCGCGTCGTCGGCACAGCGGTTGGCCCGCTCGGAGTTGACCCACTTGGCGAGGGCCGACTCCCGCGAGCTGCGGATCCCCCGGTTCTTGGCCCACCCTGCCCGGAGCCAGAGCAGCCGGGCGATGTCGTAGTCGCGGGCCATCTGGGCCACCATCTGCTGAACCAGTTGGAAGCGCCCTATCTCCTGTCCCTGCACCCGACGCTGGCGGGCGTAGGCGACGCTCATGTCCAGGCAGGCGCGGATGGTGCCGGCGGCCCCGCTGGCGACACAGTAGCGGCCACTGTCGAGGCAGGACATGGCGACCTTGAAGCCCTCCCCCTCCTCCCCGATGCGGTTCTCCGCCGCCACCAGGGCATCGTCCAGATAGACGATGGCGGTGTCGCTGGCGCGCAGGCCGTACTTGTTGTGGATGGGCTCGGTGCGCAACCCCCGCCCTGACGCGGCCCGCTCCACCGCGAACGCGGTGATCCCCCTGGTCCCCTGCTCGGGATCCACGGTGGCGAAGACCAGGATCAGGTCGGCCTGGTCCCCCATGGAGATCCAGACCTTCTGGCCCCGGAGCCTGTACACGTCCCCCTCCCGGTAGGCCCGGGTGCGCAACGCCCGGACATCGCTGCCGGCGTCCGGCTCGGTCAGCCCGAAGCAGCCCTGCCAGCGCCCCTCGGCGAGCGGGCGAAGCAGCCGCTGCCGCTGCTCCTCGGTGCCCCATTGGTACAAGCCGGTGCTGCATAGGCCCGCATGCACCGAGAGGGCGGTGCGACAGGAGGCGTCCACGTACTCCAGCTCCTCGCACGCCAGCCCCAGGGCGATCCAGTCCAGGCCGGCCCCGCCGTAGCGCTGGGGGATGGACACCCCCGGCAGGCCGATGGAGCTCAGCTTGGCGAAGAGCTCGGGGTCGGGCTCGGCGTCACGGTCGCGCCGCGCCACCTCTGGCGCCAGCTCCCGGGCGGCGAACTCCCGCAGCGTCTGCTGGAACTGCAAGTGCTCCGGGCTCAGTTCCAGGTCGACCACGGCTCAGCCCTGCCCGGTGTCGATCTGGGCCCGCTGAAGCCGGCCGGAGTAGTCGATGTACACGGTCTTCCACTCGGTGAACTCGTCCAGGGCGGTGGTCCCCGCCTCCCGGTGGCCGTTTCCCGTGCCCTTCACCCCGCCGAACGGAAGCTGGATCTCGGCCCCGATGGTGGGGGCGTTGACGTAGACGATCCCCGACTCCAGCCGGTCCACCGCCCAGAAGGCCCGAGAAAGGTCGCGGGTGTACACCGCCAGCGAGAGCCCGTACCGGGTGCCGTTGGCGATGCGCACCGCATCCGCCAGGTCCTCGGCGGGAAGCACCGAGACCGTGGGCCCGAAGATCTCCTCCTGGGCGATGCGCATCTCCGGACGGACGTCGGTGAAGACCGTGGGCCGGTAGAAGTTCCCCAGGCTCAGCTCCCCGTCCTGGGCCACCTCACCGCCGGTGAGCAGCCGCGCCGACTCCTGCTTGCCGATCTCCGTGTAGGAGTGGATCCTCCGAAGTTGCTTGGAGTTGATGACCGGGCCCACGTCGGTGGCCGGGTCCAGCCCGTCGCCCAGGCGGAGCTTCTCCACCCGGTCCAGCAACCGCTCCTGGAAGTCGCCCAGGACCTGCCGGTCGACGATCAGGCGGGAGGTGGCGGTGCACCGCTGTCCGGCGGTCCCGAACCCGCCCCAGAGGGCACCGTCCACCGCCAGCTCCAGGTCCGCGTCCGCCGCCACCAGCATGGCGTTCTTGCCCCCCAGCTCCAGGGACACCCGCTTGCCCAGCTTGCCGCAGGTGGCGGCGATCTGGTTCCCCACCTCCATTGAGCCGGTGAAGGAGATGGCCCGCACCCGAGGGTGGGCCACCAGCGCCGCGCCGGCCTCGTCGCCCAGCCCGGTGACCAGGTTGAGCACCCCCTCGGGCAGGCCGGCCTCGACCAGGATCTCAGCCAGGCGGATGGCCACCAGGGGGGTGTCCTCGGCCGGCTTGAACACCACCGCGTTGCCCGCCAGCAGCGCCGGCATCAGCTTCCAGCAGGGGATGGCCATGGGGAAGTTCCAGGGAGTGATGCAGCCGACCACCCCGATGGGCACCCGCTCGGCGAAGCAGCGCTTGTCCCGGAGCTCGCTGGGGACCACCTCCCCGATCGGCATCCGGCCCTGGCCGGCCATGTACTTGGCCATGTCGATGCCTTCCTGGACGTCGCCCAGCGCCTCGGTTAGAACCTTCCCCATCTCCCTGGTCATCAGCCGGCCCAGCTCCTCCTTGCGCTCCTCCAGGAGTCGGCCGGCCCTGGCCAGGATCTCGGCTCGGAGGGGCATCGGGGTACGCTGCCAGCCCGGCTGGGCCGCCACCGCCGCGGAGACCGCGTCCTCGATGTCCAGGGCGGAGCTGCGGGCGAAGTGACCCAGAACCTCGCTCCGTCGGGCCGGGTTGAGGGAGTCGAAGGTGTCGCCTCCCCGGGCGGCGCGCCACTCCCCACCGATGAGGTTGCCGTAGGTCCTGGCCTCGAGGGCCGGGGATTGCTCCATCACCTGACCTCCACGCCGGCGATCGCCGACTCCATCAACTCCAGCGCCTCCGCCAACTCCCCGTCGGACAGGGTGAGCGGGGGGATCAGCCGGATCACGTTGTCATCCAGGCCACAGGAGAGGAGCAGCAACCCGCGACGCAGGCAGTGGGCCCGGATCTCCTCGACCCTCTCGGCATCCGGGAGGCCGGCCGAATCCAGGAACTCCAATCCCACCATCAGCCCTCGGCCGCGCACGTCGCTGGGGCCCCCGACCTTCTCTTGCCAGCCTCGGGCCGCCGCCTGGATGCGCTCCCCCAGCCCCGCAGCCCGGTCGCGCAGCCCCTCCTTCTCGATCACGTCCAGGGTGGCGATGGCCGCCGCGCAGGAGATCGGATTGCCGCCGAAGGTGGTGCCGTGGGCGCCCGCGGGCCAGCGATCCATGAGCTGGCGGCTGGCCACGATCGCCCCCAGAGGGAGCCCGCTGGCCAGCGCCTTTGCCAGAAGGAGGATGTCGGGGACAATCCCGTCGTGGTCGAGCGCCAGCCACTGGCCGGTGCGCGCCACCCCGCTCTGCACCTCGTCGGCGATGAGGAGGATCCCGTGCCGGTCGCAGATGCGCCGCAGGTTGGCCAGGAACTCCTTGGGGGGCACGACGTACCCACCCTCGCCCTGGATCGGCTCCACCAGGATGGCGGCCACCTCCTCGGCCGGGATGATGCGCTGGAAGAGCCTCTCCAGCTCCTCTCCCGAGGCGATCGGGCAGGGTTCCGCCGAGGTGTGGCGGCACTCGCGGAAGCAGTACGGATAGGGGGTTACGTAGACGTCCGGGAGCAGGGGGCCGTACCCCTCTCGATAGTGGACCTTGCTGGTGGTGACGCTGGCGGCGCCGAAGGTCCGGCCGTGGAAGCCTCCCCGGAAGGCCACGATCCCCCGCCTTCCGGTGGCACGCCGGGCCAGCTTCAGGGCGCCCTCCACCACTTCAGCGCCGGAATTGGCGAAGAAGACCGTGTCCAGAGGGTAAGGGCAGATCCGCGCCACCCGCTCGGCGGCCTCGGTGAGCCGCACGTGCTGGGTGACCACAGAGGTGTGCCAGTAGCTGTCCACCTGGCGGTGGACGGCCTCGGCGACCGCCGGGTGGCGGTGCCCCAGGGAGGTCACCCCGATCCCGGAGCCGAAGTCCAGGTACCTTCGCCCGTCGACGTCCACCAGGTAGGAGCCCTGGGCGTCCTGGAGCACGATGTCGGTGTAGCGGGAATACACCCCGGCCACCGCCCTGTGGTCCCGCTGATGCCACTCGCGTGCCAGCCGGCTGATCGCTCCGTCAGCGGAGCTGGATGTGGTGTTCGCCATTTCTTCGCCCTCCTCGGCCTTCCGGCCGCCAATCCACCGGAGATCCGGACACCCGGGACAAGCCCGGGGTCAGCGCCGGGTCCGGGGTGGGGGCAGGCCGTTGGCGTCCCACCAGCGGCCCATGTGACCGGCGTCCATGGTTGGCAACGGTAGCGACTCAGGCGGGCTGAGTGAGGGCGAGCATCAGCGCCGCCAGCACCACGAACCCCAGGGATGGCAGGCGGGGAGACTCCGAGCGGCTCCGCGAGGCTACCCCGGTCAGCCCGTACCACCCGACCAGAAGTGCAGCTGGCAGCACGGCGCCGGTGGCACTGGCCCGGAGCGCCAGCACCGCGGACGCTCCCACCAGCAGCGCCACTCCGAGGGCCGCGAGGGCGGCCTCCTCCCAGTCTCGGCCCGACACCCGCACCAGCCGCCATCCCGGCCCCCAGGTGCCCCCTGCCACCCCCAGCGCGACCAGCCAGGGGGCGACCCCAGGACCGACCGAGCTCACCAGGAGCGGGGCGGGGACGCTCACCAGAAGCAGTGAGAGGACTGTCGGGCCCCACGCCGGACCCTCCCCGCGGGAACTGGCGGCGTCCAGCCAGGCTCCGAGCCCGAGCACCAGGAAGAGCCAGCCGGCGATCACACCCACCAGCAGGGGCCCCGGACTGGTCGTCAGCAGGACGACCGCGCCGGTGAGCGCGGTGAGCGGCACGGCAGCCACCTCCAGCAGCCTCGGGGAGAGCCAGAAGCGAGCACCGGTCCGAGCCCGGCTGGGAAGGAACGAGCGGAGCCCCACCACATAGGTGGCGGCGGCCGCGAGCGTCAGGAGGTAGCCCCAGATCGGGGCCAGGACACCGAGCCCGGAGATGGCCACCACCAACGCCGCCGCCAGCGCGAAGATGGCCAGCAGAAGTGGCCTCATCGCCTCGACGTGAGGCTCTGGCAGCCCGCCGATCTCAGCCTGGCGGCGGAGCGCAGCCGGCCCCGCGGGGAGCCGGCTCACGGGACGACCGAGGGTGGCTTTTCCACGTTCACCTGTGGAAACTGTGCATCCATGAGTCAGGCGCTGCTGGTTCCGGCCCGGCCGTAGCGGTCCTCCAGGCGCACCACGTCGTCCAGGTCGGGGGTCGAAACCTCACAGATCTCCACCACGGTGACTGCCCGCATCCGGTGGCGCCGCCCGGGAATGATCCGGCGCCCCTCGCCCGGGCCCAGACGGTGAACCTCCAGCTCCCCCTCGGGGCTGTCAAGCTCCAGCTCCAGCTCCCCGTGCAGCACCCAGATGGCCTCGTCCTTGCGTTCGTGGTACTGCAGGCTGAGGGCCTCCCCCGCCTCGATGTGCAGGATCTTGCCGGCGTAGCGGTCGGTCACAGCGAACCAGATCTCGTGGCCCCACGGCTTCTCCACCCGGCGCGCGGGAACCGAGAGGGCGAGGTCCTCAGCCATGGCTGTCCCCCACCACCCCCAGCTCCGTCTCGAAGTCGTCCAACAGGCGCTGAACCCGCGCAGGATCGGTCGACTCGCAGTAGACCCGCATCAGCGGCTCCGTCCCGGACATCCGGACCAGGACGAAGGATCCATCCTCGAGCCAGAACTTGGCGCCGTCGTCGGAGCGGACCCTGACCACCCGCTCGGCGCCCACCGCCTCCGGCGGCCGGACGCGCAGGCGGTGGGCGAGCCGCTCGCGCACCTCCGGGTAGTCCTCCCTGGGGAAGTGATGGTCACGCCGGGCGTAGGCGTGTGGCCCCACCAGGTCGGCGACCTCGCGGCGCAGCTGCGCCAGGGGCCGGCCGGTCATGGCGATCATCTCGGCGAACATGAGGCCGCTCAGGATGCCATCGCGCTCGGGGATGTGCCCCCGAAAGGCGAAGCCCCCGGACTCCTCGGCGCCCAGGATGGCGTCCCGCTCACGCATGCGCGGCCCGAGGTACTTGAAGCCCACCGGCAGCTCCTCAACCTCCAGACCGTAGTGCCGCCCCAGGATGTCGAGTCGCCCGGTGGAGGTCAGAGAGCGCACCACCGGCCCCCTCCACCCGTGGTTCTCGCAGAGATGCCACAGGAGCATGGTGGCCACCTCCAGCTGGTCGACAAACTCCCCAGTTCCATCCATGATCCCCACCCGGTCGGCATCACCGTCATTGGCGATCCCCAGGTCGTAGCCGCCTGAGCGGAGCCTGCCGATGGCCTCCTGCAGGTTGACGGCGATGGGCTCGGGGTGCAGGCCCCCGAATCCCGGGTTGCGCTCCTGGTGCAGCTCCTCGACGGTGGTGGCCCCGGCGCCGATGGTGTCGGACACGTACCCGGCCCCGGCGCCGTACATGGGATCGTGGAGAATCTTGAGGCCCGCCTTGCGGATCTGGTCGAGGTCCACGATCCGCCCCACCTGGGCCCGGTACTCCGGCCGGGGGTCGACCGTCTCCACCAGCCCCTGGTGCAACGCCTCCTCGAAGGCCATGGTCTTCACCGACCCCTGGGAGAGGACCCGGCCCACCTCCTCCTCGAGTGCCGCCACCACCTCGGGCGAGGCGGAGCCGCCGTAGTCGGGCTTGTACTTCAGACCGTTGAACTCCGGAGGGTTGTGGCTGGCCGTGACCACCACCCCACCCAGCGCCTTGCGGGCCACGACCATCCAGGCGGCGGCCTGGGTCGGGCTGGGGCGGTCGAGGAGCAGAACCCGTCGGGAGTTGGCGGCCAGCACCCGCGCCACCTCGCGGGCGAAGAGCTCGGCGCAGTAGCGGGTGTCGTGGCCGACCACGACCCGGCCCTCCGGGGGCTGGGCGGCGAGGTACAGGGCCACAGCCTGGCTCACCACCCGGACGTTGGCGTAGGTGAAGTCGTCGGCGACTATCCCCCGCCAGCCATCGGTCCCAAAGCTGATCTCCGAAGCCGCCATCACGCACCTCCCTGCGCCGCCCTGGCGCGGCCATTGTATGAGGCTGGAGGAAGGAACTCCTCTCAGAGCAGGTCAGCCCTCCCGCGTCGCCGCAGCTGGGCTACCACCTCGCTCACTTCCTGGACCCTCTCCATCGGGCAGACGAGGACCGCGTCCTCGGTGTCGACCACCACCAGACCCGAGGCGCCCACCACCACCACCAGGCGGCCCGCAGCCGAATCCACCAACGTCCCGAAGGAGTCCGCCAGGAGCACCTCCCCGCGGGCGACGTTGCCCTCGCCGTCCGCGGCCCCGGCGGCGGTGGCTGCCTGGTACAGGTCCAGAAAGGAGCCCAGGTCGGACCACTCGAGAGCCGTGGGCAGCACCCCCAGCTTGGAGCTCCGCTCCAACACCAGCCGCTCGACCACCCCCGGGGCCACCCGGGACCAGAGCTCGGGGTCCACCTCCGGGCCCGCCGCCGCCGC
>JAKBTP010000065.1:16358-20134 GCA_021844355.1 bacterium
CGCCGACACCACCAGCACCTCCCCTCCCAGGGAGCGCGCCCTGTCGAAGGCGTGGCGCAGCAGGGTGCGCCCGTCCGGCGCGACCGGCAGCAGGTGCTTCGGGAGGCGGCGCCGGGAGCGCGGCCAGAGGCGGGTGCCCGACCCTCCGGCGAGGATGACGGTGACCAGTCCGGGGGGCGCAGGTAGCCTCTGACCGGAGCCCGGAGATGCTGCCAGTGTCAGGGGAGGACCTCCTCCAGGGCCACCGGCTCCACGCCCGCCTGCCCGGCCAGCTCCTCCCGGTAGGGGGTACGCTCCCAGGGCAGGTCCAGGTCGGCCCGGCCGAAGTGGCCGTAGGCAGCCACCTGTCGGTAGATGGGGCGGCGCAGCTCCAGCTCCTTGATGATCCCGGCCGGAGAGAGATCGAAGTACTCATCGACCAGGGCCGCGATCTGCTCCCGGGGGATCAGCTCGGTGCCGAAGGTCTCAACCCCAACCCACACCGGGTGGGCGACCCCGATGGCGTAGGCGAGCTGGACCTCGAGCCGCCGGGCGAGCCCGGCGGCGACAAGGTTCTTGGCCACATAGCGGGCCCCGTATGCCCCGGTGCGGTCCACCTTGGTCGGGTCCTTCCCCGAGAAGGCGCCGCCTCCGTGCCGGCCCGCGCCGCCATAGGTGTCGACGATGATCTTGCGGCCGGTGAGCCCGGCGTCCGCCTGCGGGCCACCCACGACGAACCTGCCGGTGGGGTTGACCAGGATCCTGGTGTTCTGGTCCAGCATCTCCTGGGGGACCGCCCGGGAGATCACCTCGGTCACCACCCCCTCCCGGACATCGTCGGGGGTGGCGTCCTCGGAGTGCTGGGCGCTCACC
Organism: bacterium; assembly: GCA_021844355.1. Classification (GTDB taxonomy): domain Bacteria; phylum Chloroflexota; class Dormibacteria; order Aeolococcales; family Bog-877; genus JAJYXT01. The sequence continues at coordinate 17,211 of JAKBTP010000065.1, forward strand.
AGGACCGTGTCCAGCCGCCGGGGCCTCCCCGCCTCGTCGTACTCCACCGTCACCTGGGACTTGCCGTCCGGACGGGCCCAGCGGAGCGCCCCGCTGCGCCGGGCCTCGGCCAGCTGGCGCGCCAGCTGGTGGGCGTACTGGATCGGCGCCGGCATCAGCTCCGGGGTCTCGTCGCAGGCGTACCCGAACATCATCCCCTGGTCGCCCGCCCCACCCTGGTCCACGCCGAGCGCGATGTCCGGTGACTGTTCGTCGATGCAGACCATCACGCCGCACGTCTCCCAGTCGAATCCGTACTTGGCCCGGGTGTAGCCAATCCCTCGGATGGTCTGGCGCACCACCTTGGGGAGGTCGACGTAGCACTCGGTGGAGACCTCCCCGAGGAGGATGGCGGTCCCGGTGGTGAGGGCGGTCTCGCAGGCCACCCGGGCCAGCGGGTCCTTGGCCAGGATGGCGTCCAGGACCGCGTCCGAGATCTGGTCGGCCATCTTGTCGGGATGGCCCTCGGTGACCGACTCGGAGGTGAAAAGCCTCCGGCTGCGCTGTGGGCTCATGGCGAACTCCCTCCCCACCGGAAGCCACCCGCTTGCGGCCACGGGCCTTCTCCTGTCCGGGGACCCCCTGATCTTAGCCGCGAGAAGGGTCCGGCGGCTCCCTCAGGCCGTGCCCTGCTCCCAGGACACCAGGTAGTGGCGCTGCTCCTCGGTCAGGGTGTCAATCTGCACCCCGAGAGCCTCCAGCTTCAACCTGGCGACCTCGGCGTCGATCTCCGCTGGGACCTCGTGGACCCCGGGGGACATCTCGGTGGAGAAGGCCGCCAGGTGGGCTATCGAGAGCGCCTGGTTGGCGAACGACATGTCCATGACCGCGGCCGGGTGGCCCTCGGCCGCGGCCAGATTGAGGAGCCGGCCCTCGGCCAGCAGGTAGAGGTGGCGGCCATCGGCCAGCTCGTGCTCCGCCACCTCCGGCCGCACCTGGCGCACCTTCACCGTGAGCTCGTCCAGGGCCGCCAGGTTGATCTCGGAGTTGAAGTGACCGCTGTTGGCGATCACACAGCCGTCCTTGGCTGCCTGGAGGTGCTCCCGGTCCACCACGTTGCAGTCCCCGGTCACGGTGATGATGACGTCGGCGAGGGGCGCCGCCTCGGCCAGCGGCATCACCCGGTACCCCTCCATCACCGCCTCCAGCGCCCGTACGGGCTCGACCTCTGTCACCACCACCTGGGCGCCCATGCCGCGAGCCCGCGAGGCGAGGCCCCTGCCGCACCACCCGAAGCCGCAGACCACAAGGGTGCGGCCCGCCAGGAGCAGGTTGGTGGCCCGGATCAGGCCGTCGATGGTGGACTGGCCGGTGCCGTACCGGTTGTCGAACAGATGCTTGGTCTGCGCGTCGTTGACCGAGATGACGGGGTAGCGCAGGACCCCCTGGCGGGCCATGGCCCGCAGCCTCACCACCCCGGTGGTCGTCTCCTCTGTGCCCCCGCGCACAGCCCCCATCTCGGAGGCCGGCCGGGAGTGCAGGGCGGTCACCAGGTCGCCCCCGTCGTCCATGGTGAGGTGCGGAGCGGCCGCCAGCACCGCCTCCAGATGTCGGTAATAGGTGGCGCTGTCCTCGCCCCGCCGGGCGTGGACCGCCACTCCCTGGGCCACCAGCCCAGCTGCCACACTGTCCTGGGTGGAGAGGGGGTTGCTGGCGCAGAGGTGTACCTCGGCGCCGGCCGCCTGGAGCGTGAGCATGAGGTTGGCGGTCTCGGCGGTCACGTGCAGGCAGGCGCCGACTCGAAGTCCGTCAAGGGGCCGTTCGGCGGCGAAGCGGCGCCGGATCGCGCCCAGGACCGGCATCTCCCGGGCCGCCCAGTCGATGCGCAGCTGCCCGTCGGGAGCCAGCTGTGGGTCGGCGACATCGAAGCGATCAGCCAAGACCACTCCCCCCTACAGCGACAGGAGGGCTTCCACCCTCGCCGTCTCGCCCAATCTCGCTCTCCCGGCGAGCTCCAGCAGCTCGATCAGGAAGCCGAATGCCACCACCTCGCCCTCCAGCTGTGTGATCAGCTTGCGGGTGGCCACCGCCGTCCCCCCGGTTGCCAGCAGGTCATCCACCACCAGGACCCGGGCCCCCGGGGAGATGGCGTCCCGGTGCACCTCGAGGACCGCCTCCCCGTACTCCAGCGAGTAGCTGGCACTGAGCGTCGCCCAGGGCAGCTTGCCCGCCTTGCGCACCGGCACCACCCCCAGGCCTAGCTGGTAGGCGATCACCGCCCCGAAGGTGAAGCCCCGGGACTCTATGGTCGCCACCGCGTCCAGATCAGCTGACGCGAAACGTTGCGCGAGCTGGTCGCAGGCGGAACGGAAGGCGGCGGCAGAGCCCAGAAGCGGGGTGATGTCCCGGAAGAGCACCCCCTCGCGCGGATAGTCAGGGATGTCACGGATGAACCTCCTGAGCTCCACCGGTGGGTTGGCGCGCTCAGGGCTCACTTCGGCCATGGTATTGGATCGCGGGGCACGCCCGGGTCAGACGGCTCCCGCCGGGGTCTGTGACCAGATGGCCCCCAGGATCGCCATGAGCACCGCACCAAGGGCTATCGGGCCGACCACGATCCCGATGTGAGTTGCCTTCTCGAGGGCGGCGAAGCCCACGGCCACCACCACCACCGCCGCGGCGACCCTTGGCCAGCGGGGAAGCTTCAGCGCGGCTAGCGCCCGGCCGAGAGCGGGCAGCCGCAGCGCGACCCATCCGGCGACCCATCCCACCACCAGCCCCAAGCCGAGCCCGGCCAGGACGTCCAACGGCCAGTGGATCCCGCTCAACACGCGGGCCCAGCCCACCCCGGCGGCGATCAGGAGCGAGGCCCAGCCGAGGAGTCGGTTCCGGGTGACCAGCAGGGTGGCCGCCACGGCGCCGGCGAAGGCCAGGTGGTCGGAGGG
>JAKBTP010000090.1 GCA_021844355.1 bacterium
TCGTCACCGGCTGGAAGTTCGTGATCCCCGGCCTGACCATCATCCTGCTGCTGATCCTGGACCTGCACACCAAGAACTTCTCGGGGTACGGCGGCTTCTTCCCGCTCGGGACCCAGCCGGTCCTGGGAGCGGTCGCCTCGACCGGAATCGTCTTCTCCTACCTGGGCTTCCGTCAGGCGCTGGACTTCGGCGGTGAGGCCAAGAACCCCCAGCGGGACGTGCCCATGGCCACGATCCTCTCCGTCCTCGCCGGAATGGTCGTCTACGTTTTGCTCCAGGTCGCCTTCACCGGCGGCATCAACTGGGGCTTCTTCCACGTCCACGTCGGCGACTGGGCCGGACTGAAGGCCGCCGGCAGCGCGGCCGCCGACGCCCCCTTCTACGTCCTTCTGAAGGGCTCGGGCACCGCCCTCCTGGGCGGCTTCGCCACCATCCTGCTGATCGACGCCTTCATCTCCCCCACCGGGACCGGCTACATCTACCTCGGCACCTCGGCCCGGACGGTGTACGGACTCTCGGTGGTGGGCTACCTGCCCAAGCAGTTCCAGAACGTCCTGGCCTCGACCAAGATCCCCTGGCTGGCCCTGGTGGCCTCCACCGTGGTGGGCTGCCTCTTCTTCCTGCCGCTGCCCAGCTGGTACACCCTGGTGGGGATCATCACCTCCGCCACCGTGCTCACCTACATCATGGGCGGCATCGGGCTCCCCATCCTGCGCCGCACCGCCGGCTCGCTCACCCGGCCATTCCGCCTCTGGGGGGCGGAGATCCTGTCCCCGGTGGGCTTCCTGGGCGCGGTTCTGATCGTCTACTGGGCTGACTTCGAGACCCTGGCCATCGTGTTCGCCGCGGTCTTCGTGGCCCTGCCCCTCTTCACCTGGTTCTACGCTCCCATGAAGGGCTGGATCAGCGCCGGGGCGGGAGGCATCCTGGGGCTGGTGTTCCTGGTGCTCTGGATCATCGTCCAGCGCTGGGGCAACTACGCCCTTACCGCGGCGCCGGCCGCCATCCCCCACCCCGCCTTCGGGGTCTTCTACTTCACCACCATCGTGCTGGTCGGGGGCTTCACCGCCATCCTCTGGTACCTCTCCAACGAGGAGGGGCGCAAGGCGGTCAGCAGCAGCTGGTGGCTGATCTTCTTCCTTTTGGCGATGTTCGGGATCTCCTACTACGGCTCCTACGGGGCGGCCTCGCTGGGATTCGTGGGCGCCCCCAAGACCATCGGGATCCCCTTCCCGGCTGACATCCTGTTGGTGATCATGGTCGGCCTGCTCGCCTACGGCTGGGCGGTCCACAGCGGGTACGAGACCGAGGAGATCGCCGCCATCGTCCTCAGCGGCACCGGGGTGGTGGGCGAGGGCCCCATCGCCCAGCCCGGCGGCTACATGCCCCCCCAGGGGGGGCCGGCCGCCGCCCCCGACCCACAGACGGGAGGCTGACCGACCGCGGATCGACGGCCGCCACCTAGGAGGCGGTCCAGGGCCCGCCCGGGGGAACCCGGGCGGGCCCCTCGTTTCCCGGGGGCCACTTCCGTCCCCGGCCGCTGGCTATATTCGAGGGATGGGATCGGTGTCCAGGCCAGAGCCAGCGCCCCACGGATGGCGGCGCCTTCTGGTGGAGCCCCGGCGGCCGGCGTCGGTGGCCCGGAACCCCAACAGCCACTGGCTGGTGGTGGGCACCGTCTGCGTGGGCGCCTTCATGGGCCAGCTGGACGCCAGCATCGTGGTGCTGGCGCTCCCCCGGCTGAAGGCCGACTTCAACGCCTCCCTCGGCTCGGTGGAGTGGGTCTCGCTCGCCTACCTGCTGGTGCTGGTGGCGATGGTGACGGCGGTCGGGCGGTTCGCCGACATGGTGGGCCGCAAGCTCCTCTACATCTACGGCTTCGCCATCTTCATCATCGGCACCGCCCTCTGCGGGCTGGCCCCCAGCCTCACTTTCCTGGACGTCTTCCGGGTCCTCCAGGGCTTCGGGGCAGCCATGCTCCAGGCCAACAGCGTGGCCCTCATAGTCCAGGCCATGCCCCCGGACAAGCTGGGCAAGGGCATCGGGGTCCAGGGGGCCGCCCAGGCGCTGGGGCTCTCGCTGGGGCCGGCGGTGGGGGGGCTCCTGCTGGTCCTGGGAGGCTGGCGGCTGATCTTCTTCGTCAACGTGCCGGCCGGGCTGCTGGGGATGGGGCTGGGGTGGTTCCTCCTCCCCCGAAGCCGCCACCTCGCCGAGCGGCAGCCGATGGACTGGTGGGGGATCGGCAGCTTCGTCACCGCCATCACCGCCCTCATGCTGGCCCTCTCCTTCGGGAACGAGGCGGGCTGGCTCTCGCCGGAGATCCTCGGATTCGTGGCCGCCACCTTGATCTTCGGGACGGTGTTCATCCGCCGCGAGCTGCGCTGCCGGGCTCCCATGATGCAGCTCTCGATGTTCAAGGTGGTCCCCTTCTCGGCCGGGATCTCCTCCGGTCTGCTGTCCTACCTGGCGCTCTTCGGCGCCCTCTTCGTCCTGCCCTTCTACCTCAGGTATGCCGGGCACCTGAACCCCGCCTCCGCCGGGCTGGAGCTGGTGGTGCTGCCGGTGTTCCTGGGGATCACCGCCCCCATCGCCGGGGCGCTGGCGGACCGAGTCGGGGCCCAGCCTCTCACCGTGGGGGGGATGGCGGTGCTGGCGCTGGCCATGGCGGGGCTGGGGGTCCATCCGGAGACAGGCGGGCTGCTCCTGGTGGAGCTGGCGGTGGCCGGGATCGGGCTAGGGATGTTCACCCCGCCCAACAACGCCGCCATCATGGGCTCGGCTCCCCGGGAGCACTCGGGGATGGCCAGCGGGATCCTGAACATGACCAGGGGCACCGGGACATCCATGGGGGTGGCCCTCACCGGGCTGGTCTACGGGCTCTTCGTGGGAGCGGGTGCGGGACACAACACCTCGGCTCAGGCGGCGACCCAGGGCCTGGTCGCCTCCGCCTTCTTCCTCGCCGCCATCGCTGTGGCCGCCGGGGTGCTGGCGGCGTTCCGGGGCCGAACCGGGCTGAACCTCGACCCCACCCTGACCGCCGAGGGCTGATCTGAGCGCTGGTCGGGCGCGCTCTGGCAGGATGGGCCGATGCTGAGCACCAGGACCCGTCCCTCCCCCCCGCCCCGTCCCCGGGGCTGGGTCAGAGCGGCCACCGCGACAGCCGCCCTGGCCCTCCTCCTGGCCGCCCGTCCCCAGCTTCTCAGCCTGGCTCCCAAGCAGGAGGCCCTGGCCATCCAGCTGGGGATCTTCGTCCTGGCCGTGGTCCTGGGGGGGGTGGCCATCCGGGCCTTCACCTCCCGGGTCTTCGCCCACCTCCACGGGAGCTCCCTGTACGCCTGGAGGCCGGTCGTGACCTGGTGCCTCTACCTCATCCTGATCCTGGGGGTGCTCTCGGCGCTGCAGATAAACCTCACCGGTCTGCTGGCCGCCGGTGCGGTGGTCGGGGTGGTGGTGGGAGTGGCGGCCCAGACCTCCCTTGGCAGCGTGTTCGCCGGGATCGTCCTGCTCATGGCCCGCCCCTTCGTGGTGGGGAACTTCGTCCACATCCGCACCTACCTCTTCGGCGGGATCGAGTACCAGGGGGTGGTCACCCACGTGGGGGTGGTGTACACCTCCGTGGACCTGGGTGGGCGGCTGGTGCGGATCCCCAACAGCGGGGTCCTCATGGCGGCACTCACGGTCACCAACCTCCCCCTCCAGCTGGACATCGAGGTCCAGCTTCCCGCCCGGGCCCGCCTCGCCGAGCTCTCCCTGGCCATCTCCAAGGCCCTCAATCTGAGCCCCCGGGAGTCGGTGCAACTGCGCCCGGTCCAGCTCCAGGTCTCCGACCAGTCCCAGCTCCTCTGCCACCTGCAGGTGCGCTGCCGGCGCCCCGTCGAGGTGGCCGACGTCATGGAGGTGATCTCCGCCTCCAGCACGGCCCCGGGTCCGCCCGAGGCCCAGCCGGGGGTCAGTTGACCGAGGAGGACCGCCACGCCTGGGAGCGGCCGACCCTGGAGGAGGTGTCCGACGGGGTCTGGCGCGTCCCCCTTCCCCTGCCGGGGGACGCCCTGCGGGCGGTGAACGCCTACCTGGTCCGGGACTCGGGGAGCTTCCTTTTGGTGGACTGCGGTTGGAACCGGAGGGAGAGCTGGGAGCGGCTGGAGGAGGCGTTGCGCCGGCTGGGATCCGGCCTCCACCGGGTTCAGTGGGTCTTCGCCACCCATGTCCACGACGATCACTACGGCCTGGCGGGGAGGGTGCGCCAGCGCTCCGGGGCCCCGGTGCTGCTGGGGAGGGGGGACCGTGAATCGCTGGTCGCCTTCCGGGATCGCCCCGGCGAGGCCCGGCAGAGGACCGCGGCCAGGCTGGGGCAGCTGGCCGCCGAGGACGTGGCCCGACGGCTGGAGGCGGCCGGCTCTCCGGAGCGCCGTCCCCCGGCGGACCCGGACCTGTACCTGGCGGGCGGCGAGGGGCTCCTGCTCGGTGGGCGGGAGCTGGAGGTGGTTGCGACCCCGGGACACACCAGGGGTCACCTCTGCCTCCACGACCGCGCCAACCAGCTGCTCTTCGCCGGAGACCACGTCCTCCCCCAGATCACCCCCTCGATCGGGGTTGAGCTCCACCTGCCGGGCTCGCCCCTGGCAGATTTCCTCGAGTCCCTGGAGAGGGTCATCGACCTCTCCTGCCGGCTGGTGCTGCCGGCCCACGGTCCGGTGTTCTCGGACCTCAGGGGAAGGGTTGGGGAGCTGCTGGAGCACCACCGGCTGCGCCTCGAGGAGTGCTACCAGCTGGTCGAGGCCGGTGCCAACAGCGCCCGGGAGGTGGCCGATCGGCTGCCCTGGACGCGGCGCCGGCGCCGCTTCCAGGACCTCGATCCCTTCAATCAGATGCTGGCGGTGTTCGAGTCCGAGCTCCACCTCCAGCTGCTCGCCGAGAGGGGTCGGCTGCGCCGCGATCTGGCAGACTCGTCCATAAGGTACGCCCTTCCCTAGGGCGCGGCTTCAGGGGGTCCTGGCATGGCGACGACAGCACAGCGGGTCTTCAGCTCGGTCAACCCGGCGACCGAGGAGGTGGTGGCCGAGTTCCCGGAGATGCCGCCCGGGGAGATCGAGGCCAAGCTCGCGAAGGCGCAGGCGGCCTTCGAGCGGATCTCCTCGGAGCAGCTGGCGTGGAGGTCGGAGCGCATGCTGGAGCTGGCCCAGCTGCTGCGGCGGGAACGGGAGAGCCTCTCCCGGCTGATGACCGGGGAGATGGGCAAGCCGATCGCCGAGGCCGAGGCCGAGGTGGACAAGTGCGCCACCTCCTGCGAGTACTTCGCCCACGAGGCCGGGCGGTTCCTCAGGGTCCAGGAGGCGCCCTCCGACTCCCCCCGCAGCCTGGTGGCCTTCCGGCCGCTCGGGGTGGTGCTGGCGATCATGCCCTGGAACTACCCCCTCTGGCAGGTGATCCGCTTTTTGGCCCCGGCGCTCATGGCGGGCAACACCGGCCTTCTGAAGCATGCCCCCACCACCTTCGGCTGCGCCCTCGCCCTGGAGGAGCTGGTGGCCCGGGCCGGGTTCCCCGAGGGGTCGCTGGCAGCGCTCGTGTGCGGCACCGAGCCGGTCCCCGGCCTGATCGCCGACCGGAGGGTGCGGGCGGTGACCCTCACGGGGAGCGACGTCGCCGGGAGCCGGGTGGCCGAGGTCGCCGGACGGGAGTTGAAGAAGGCCGTCCTGGAGCTGGGCGGGTCCGACTTCTTCCTGGTGCTGGCGGACGCCGACCTGGACCAGGCCGCCGAGGTGGGGGTGCGGGCGAGGTTTCAGAACGGCGGCCAGAGCTGCATCGCCGCCAAGCGGTTCTTGCTCCAGGAGTCGATCGCCGAGGCGTTCCTGGAGCGCTTCCTGGCCCACTGCCAAAAGCTCACCGTGGGGTCGCCGCTGGACCGCTCGACCAGAATCGGCCCCCTGGCCCGAGCCGACCTCAGAGACCGGATCGGCGATCAGGTGAGACGCTCCCGGGAGCGGGGCGCGGCCCTCCTGTTGGGAGGAGAGGTGGGCAGCGGGCCGGGTTACTTCTACCCTCCGACCGTCCTCTCCGGGGTGACCCCGGAGATGGCCGTCTTCCAGGAGGAGACGTTCGGACCGGTGGCCGCCGTGAGCACCTTCCGGGACCTCGAGGAGGGCATCCGGCTGGCCAACCACCCGCGCTATGGCCTGGGCGGCAACCTCTGGACCAAGGACCCCGACCGAGGGGTGGAGCTCGCCGGCCACTTCGACACGGGCGGGGTCTTCGTCAACGGGATGACCCACTCGGACGCCCGTATCCCCTTCGGGGGGGTGCGCCGGAGCGGCTTCGGGCGGGAGCTGGCCAGCTTCGGCATCCGGGAGTTCACCAACATCCAGACCGTCTGGCAGCCCTAGCTCCTGGCCGACGCCCCCCGTCTCGGCCTAGTGGATCAGGTGGACCAGATCCCGGACCAACAGGTAGGTGACGAAGCCCATCACCACCAGGTAGAGGACCGTCATCAGCCAGCGCTGGGCATGGTTGGCCCGCCAGAAGCTGCGGATCCCCCGGACGTCGAAGACCAGGGCGAGGAGGGATAGGGGGATGCCGATCCAGGGCGCCGCCACGGCTCCCAGGGCCGGGGCCATGACCGGCACGATGCCATAGGTGAAGACGCAGCGCACCCCGGTCATGGCCATGGAGACGGTGAAGATCCGCGAGGTCTCGGCCTCGGTGGGCTGGGGCGCGCCCTGCGGGATGCAGAGGATCCGGCGCACCGCCGCCTCGGCCATGGTCCCCCCGCCCCCCTGGGAGAGCGCTGGCTCGTCCATGCAGGGAAGGCTACAGGGTCGCGGCGGGGTGGGCCCTCGGGGAGGCCAGCTCCGCGGAGATTTGTCGGCTCACGGGCGCTCCGGCGGCGCCGAGCGCCGCCGGCTCCTCCCCGCCAGGGCCATCGCCTGGCGACGGATCCCGGCCCCGTCCACGACCATGGCGGTGACCCGCTTGCGGTCGCGGCGGCGGTCGCGCTCCCGCTCGGAGGGGAAGACCTCCTCGTCCGCTGCCGACTTCTTCATCAGACCATGATCGCCGATTGGGAAGGTGGGCAGCTCTCTCAGCCGGTCGCTCCGAGCCAGGCGGGGTCGTACCCGGGCAGGAGCTCCATCTGGGAGGAGACCGCCGGATGGCCGAGCGCCGCCAGGAGCGCGATAAGGGGCGGAGACTCGACCTCGTTCCCTGGGAGAAGCAGCAGCGACTCCTCCTCGGAGAGTGGTGTGAAGTGGAGGCCCAGGGCGAGCGCCGCCGGCTCGGTCGCCACCGCCAGTTCCGCAGCCCCCGCGGCCACCGCGCCGGCGACGGCCAGGTGGCCGGGAAACGAGCTGGAGTACCCGGGAGGGGGCGGCGCCCCCAGCCTCCCCAGCTCCCGATCGAGGACCGACCTCGCCTCGGCCCCCGGCTCGCGGTTGGCGAGGCGGAGCCCCCGCTCCAGCGCCTCCTCCAGCCGGTCTACCGGCCGATCCGGTAGGGAGATGATCCCCTCGCGCCAGCGGGAGAAGCCGACCGGGATCGCCCCCTCGGGCAGCTCCCGGGCGGAGCCGGTGGCGCGGTGGACGCCGGCGGCGTGGACCAGCCCCAGCTGCAGCAGGCGGACGGCCTCGTGGCTGCCGCACGGCCACCAGGCGAAGCTGTACCCGGTGCCCGCCTCCCGCAACCCCTCGGCGATGAGGGGCAGGGCCGGGTCGCAGCCGGCCACCAGCAGGAAGCGCGGGTGCGGGGTGGGTACCCGGGCCGTGGTGGGCGTGGTGAGGACTGAGGTTGCGGGGCCGAATCCGGGCACCGTGCCCGCCAGCCCGTCCCGGGGGACGGCCACCATGCCCTTGGAGGTCGCCACCGTCTGGGCGCGGTGATCATGGGGTGGGGGTTCCGCCAGCCGAATGACCTCAACCTCCTCGGTCTGCGGCAGATCCTGGAACAGCTCCTCCACGGTGCGTCCCAGGGCGCGGGCGAGTTTGAGGGCCACGGGCAGAGAGGGGGCCCACGCCCCGCGCTCGATACCGGCCACCGCCTGCCGGCTGACCCCGCAGGCCTCCGCCAGCTCGGCCTGCGACAGACCCCGCCCCAGTCTGGCCAGCCGCAGCCGGCGCCCGGCCAGCGGCTCGCGCGACTCAGCCATCCATGGCCTCCTCCCGGTAGACGACCGGATCGGGAGCGTACAGCTCCAGCGACTCCCCGGGCTGCGCCGGCTGGGCGCGATGCTGGCGAAACCGCCCCCTCCACCTCCCCTCGCCTTCGAGTTCCAAGCTGAACCGGGTTCCAAAGGGGCGGCAGCTCACCACCCGGGCGAAGATCCGCTCACCGGGGCCGCCATCAGCAAGGCGTTCGGGATGCACCGCGAGGACCCCGGACTCCCCTCGCAGCCAGCCGCGGTAGCCGGTCAGCGCGGCCACCTCCGGACTGGCCGGGCGAAGCGCCAGCTCCGCTGCGGAGCCGATCTGGACCATCTCGCCCCGGACCATCACCCCCACCCGATCGGCGAAGGCCTGGGCATCCTCCAGCTGGTGGGTGACCAGGATCGCTCCTCCGGGGAGCCGGTCCACCTCCCCGGCCACCAGCTCCAGCAACTCCTCGGCCAGTGGACGGTCCAGGGCGGCGAAGGGCTCGTCCAGCAGGAGCAGGCGGCAGCCGGAGAGCAGCGCCCTCGCCAGCGCCACCCGGTGCCTCTCCCCCTGGGAGAGCGCCCGGGGGCGTGCCGAGAGCAAGGGGGTCAGGTGCAGGCGACCCGCGAGCTCCTCGGCGGCCGCCCGGTCGGCTCCCCTGGAGTACAGGAGGTTCTCCCGGACCGTGAGGTGGGGGAAGAGGGCAGGCTCCTGGGTGACCAGCCGCACGCCGCCGGCCCCCGGATGCGAGGGGGCCAGGCGGTCCCCGTCCAGACAGACCGAGCCGGAATCGAGCGGAAGCAGGCCGGCCAGGGCGGAAAGCACGGTGGTCTTGCCGGCGCCCGAGGGCCCCACGAGCGCCAGCCGCTGCCCGCCCTCGAGCCGAAGTCCCACCCGGACCCGGAAGGAACGTCGGCGCACCTCAAAGTCTGCGGCCAGCACGAGCGCTCCAGAAATAGGCGAGGAGAGGCAGCGGCAGGGCGACCAGGACCAGCACCAGGGCGAAGGGGAGCGCCGAGCCGAGCCCGGTCTCCTGCAGGGTGGTCCAGATCTGAAGGGGGAGGCCGAAGGGATGGTAGGCGATGATCAGGACCGCGCCGAAGGCGCCCATCGCCCGAGCCCAGGTGACCGCCAGCGCCGAGGCCAGCTGCGGGGCCGCGAGGGGCAGGGTGACGCGGCGCAGGGTTCGCCACCGGCTGTCACCGAGGAGGGAGGCGGCGCTCTCCAGCTGCGGGTCCACGGCGGCAAAGGCCGCCTCGGCTCCCAGGACGTAGTAGGGCACGGCCTCGTACACCTCCGCCACCAGAAGGGCGAAGAAGGTGTCGGCAGCGGTGAGGTGGAGGTGGCCGAGGGCGGCTCCGATGGGGGTCGCCGGCCCGACCATGAAGACCAGCAGAAGACCGATCACCAAGGGCGGCATGAGCAGCGGCAGCAGCACCGCTCCCTCCACCACGCGGTTGAGGGGCATCCGGCGGCGCGCCAGGAGATAGGCCAGGGGAGTCCCCCCGAGCACGATCACCAGAAGCGCCAGCGCCGAAGCCTCCACCGAGGTCACCAGGGGGTCGAGCGCGCCGGGCTCTCCCAGCGCGGCGACCAGCTGGCCCGGGGAGACGTGGGCCAGCAGGGTGATGGTGGGACCGAGGAGGACCACCCAGACCAGCAGTGCGGCGAGGACCGCCAGGGCGGTCCCACTCCGCGCCGGCCGGAGGCCGGCCAGGGTGGTCATCCGGCCAGCCGGCGCACCTGGTCCGGAGCGGCCGGGGCGTCCCCGAGGATCCTCAGCGGCACCGACGAGTATCCGTCCCGGGCCAGGATCTCGCGCCCCGCGGGTGACAGCAGGTATTGAATTAGGGCCACCGCCGCCGCGTGGTCGTGGTCACCCACAGTGGTGGCCTCCAAGACCAAGGGGAACCCGTGGACCACGGCGCCCGTCGAAAGTTTGAGGCTGGCCCTGGCGTAGGCCGCGGCCTCCGCGGGGTCTCCGAAGTCGAGGGCGGCGGGAAGGGGCACGTAGGGGAGGTGGAGCTGCTCCGCCTGGGAGCGGAAGGCACTGGCGGCGTCCAGTTGCCCCGCCTGAAGCTGAGCCTCGAGCGCCGTCTCGGGGTAGATCTGGGAGGATCCGCCGGCCAGGTCCGCGGCCACTGTGGCCGCAGGGACGCCCAGGTCCCTCGCCGCGAGCTGGAACATCATGGCGAAGTCCTGGCCCTGGGGGTCGGTGGCGGGATCCGTGCGGCCCAGCCGGAACCCTGGATCCGCGAGCAATTGGAAGAGATCGGCAAGCGGCAGCTTGCCGGAGGCTATCTTCGCCAGTTCGGGGGCGTGCGGTCCCTTGGGGTAGTACGCTAGCACCAAGGGGCTGCTGGCGAACTCCACCGCCCATGAGGTGTACTTGGGCTCGAGCAGGGACACCGGGCCCGGGCCGACGGAGATGAAAACGTTGGGGGAGATCTCCCCGGCCCGGATCTCCTGGGCCAGCCCCAGGGCACCAGCCCCCCGGCCCTCGTACTGGTAGCCGGTGTGACGGCTGAAGGCTGGCCCCAGGTCACGCTGCATCACCAGCTCCAGGGAACCGGCGTAGGCGACGCTGGCGGTCCCCGAGGCGCGCGCGGGCGTGGACCCGCAGGCTGCGAGCAGGACCCCCAGGCCAAAGGAGGTGGCCGTGACGGCGACACGTTTCGGCACTTGTGCAGTGTAACTTGCCTTATGCTAGTGCCGCTAGTCAAATGACGGCCTCTAGGGTGGTCAGGGGCGGGGCGGCCAGCGGAGCACACTCCAGTGGGCCGATCGGCCTCCCTTTGGTGGACGAGGTCTGCGACGAGGCGCCGGCCAAGCTCCCGGATGGCCCACGTGCCTCTAGCCCAGCTCCGCGATCCCAATGCGCGGGGCGCGGTGGTCTCTTGGGAGCCCGGAGCCGGGGCCGACCCCACACCCACCACCCCTCCATGGGCTCCTCCGAGAGCTAGACCTTGCTGGAGAGCAGAACGGGCCCGCGCGGCGTCCGGTCGCTACGCGACGGCTCTCTGGTGATGGCCGCGGCCCCGTATCCCTCGGGACCCTCGGGGAGGCGGTAGGCACCCGGGCCTGTCACCTCCACCACGGCACGGGGCGATGAGGGTGGGTGGCCGGGTTGGAGAAACCAGAGGGTGTAGGAGCGCTCCCCGGAGAGCTTCGGCACCCCCGTGAGGAGCAGGTAGGCGCCACGCGACCCTGCGGTCACCAGCGCCGCCCTGCCCGGGTACCCGGGCACCGGCGAGAGAGGCACGACCTGGGCGCGCCCCGACGCGATCAGCTGCTCCACCGGGGTGATGGCGGAAGCGCCCTGCGCCGGTGCGGCTCCCGCCAGATGCTCCGCCAGCCCCCAGCTGCCGGCACCCACCGCCAGGAGGAGCGCCGCCGCGACGCCCAGCCAGGAGGGCCGCGACCCCCGGTGACGGTGGGCTGCGGGCACAGCTGGGGCCCCTCGCTCCGCATGGACCGCGGCGAGAACTCTGCGGCGCAGCTCCGGCGGGGGCGGCACCGGGGTCACCTGCTCCGCCAGCGCCGCCACCGCCGAACTGAGCTCCGCGGCCTCGGCCCGGCAGTCGGAGCAGGCAGCCAGGTGCTCGCGGAGCTGGCCCGCGGCCTCCGCCTCGAGGGAGTCCAGCACGTAGGCAGAGAGCAGCTCCGAGACCTCGGCGCAGCTGAGGGGCGTGCGACTGTCCTCTGGCATCAGCGCTCAACCTCCTCCGGCTGGGTCGCGCCGGCAAGCTCCGTCCTGAGGCGCTGCAGCGCTAGTCGGGTCCGGCCCTTCACCGTGCCCAGCGGCGCCCCGGTGCGCTCACTGATCTCGGTCTGGGACAAACCCAGGAAGTAGGCTAGCTCAAGCACCTGTCGCTGCTCTTGGGGCAGGCTCTCCACGGCCCGGTGCACCGCCTGCGCCCGAAGTGACTCATCGGCCAGCTGCCAGGTGTCGCACAGCCCGGCCAGGTCGTCTGCCAGCTGGGCGTCCCGCGCCTCCTTGGAGGCGGAGCGGCGCAGCCGGTCTATGGCCCGGGAGCGGACGATGGTGCAGATCCAGCTGCGACAAGTGGCCCGGTCGGGGGCATAGTGGGCCGCCTGTCGCCAGAGGGTGAGGAAGCTGTCCTGGACCACCTCCTCGGCAGCGGCCCGATCGCGAACGATCCTGAGTGCCAGGCCGAAGGCCAGGGAGGCGTGCCGGTCGTACAGCTCTCCCAGGGCGCCCTCGTCCCCCGCGCGCAGCCGCCACATCAACTGGGCGTCCGTGTCCCGAATCTCATCCTCCGCCACGTCCACTGCAGCTTGCGCCATCGACATCCCCCTGGGGGTACGCGAACCGGCCGGATCCGGATCAGAGGGGGCCAGGCTCGGAGCTGGGCCGGATTGATCCGCCACCGCCCGGACTGCGTATCCCCCCACAGCAGACCTCGGGTGAAGCTGCCCGAGGCGATCAAAGGTTGGGGTGCATGGCACCCAGGAGGAGCGTGCAGCGATGTCGATGCGAGAGAGACTGGGCCAGCGGCCCCGGCTGTTCGGGGTGCTGTTGGCGGCGGTGACCTTCGGGATTTCGGCGCTCTTCGTCGGCGGAACGGCACTGGCGGCCGGGGGCGGCCCGTCCGGGACCCTCCCGGTCTCCCAGGCCACCACCGCCGCCTACGTGAACGGGACCACGGTCCAGATCCAGTACCCCAGGGAGTTCTACTGCGGCGCCGCCGGCTCGTACCAGCCGATGTCCAGCAGCGGCTGCGAGGTCGGCGCGGCGGCCACGACCGGGCCCGACGGGCAGAGCATCACCAACATGCAGACCCTGTATGTGGTCGTTCCCCTGTTCGCCAATCCCATGCCCGCGCCGCAGTGCCCCATCGTGGGCGAGTGCGTGAACCACCCGACCACCCTGGACCTCTCCCAGGTCTTCGGGTCCGGGTACGGTGACATCCCCCTGCCGGCCCACAGCCACATCCTCGACGGGACCGGTGGCGGCTGGTGGAAGATCGACGTGGTCGCGGTGCCCAACGAGAGCGCCTGGACCCGGCTGACCTCCGGCGCCAGCCTCTCCACGCTCACCCAGATGCAGGCTCAGGGCGCGGTCAGCCCGACCATCCCCTCCAACCTGTTCCTGTTCTTCAATGTCGTCGGCCACTGACATGGTGCTGGGGGGCGGCCGCGGCCGCCCCCTGGCGGTCCCCCTCCTTTCCTGGTCGGCGGCCGGCGCGGGGGCCGCGGCGGTGATGGCCGGGGCCCTGCTCCCCTGGGTGACCCTCTTCCGCGGGCTCACCACCGTGAACGGAATAGGAGCGGACGGCTTCTTCCTGGTCGGGCTGGCGATCGGGACCGCACTGCTCCTGGCCTGGTACGAGCGCCTTGGACGACCGGCGTCAGTCCGCCGGCTGGCGGCGGCGCTGACCATGGCCATCGTGGCCGTGAGTGCCCTCGACGGGTGGCGGATCCTTCACTTCGTCGGCGACCCGGGGACCTTGGGCCCCCTGGCGGCACCCTCGGCGGGACCGGGGCCGGCGGTGGCTGCCGGCGGTGGGCTGATGCTCCTCACCGCGATCCTGCTGATGCGGCCGGGGGCAGGGCGACTCCCGCGGGGCACCTGGCCGCGGGTGGCACTGGCCGGATCGCTGGCAGTGGCCGCGTGGATCCATTTCGACATCCTCGGTGAGCACCTGGGGCAGACGCTGCTCCTGGGGCTCGGGACCGCCGGATTCGGCGTGGCCCAGGCGGCGTTGGCGGTGCTGCTGGTGGCTCGGCCGCGCCGCTGGGCCCTGGACCTAGTGGTGGTTGTCGACTCCACCCTCATCTTCTTCTACGCCTTCAACGTCCTCATCGGGCTGCCCTTCGCCAAGCCCGAGCCGTTCAGCCCCGGGCTCCTCCTGGGCCAGGGTGAGGCGGTGGGGCTGCGAGGGGCGGTCGCCCTCATCTGCGAGATCTCGGGGATGGGCGCCGCGATCTGGCTCAGGGGAGACAGCCGGCGGCGGCGGGACGCAGTGAACACCGAGCTTCTGGTCTTGGGCCGACCGCAGGCGAACCTTTCCCCGCCGGCCCCCGGGGACCCGGTGGTGCCGCGATAGGGGGCCGGCGGCCCCCCTACTGCACGTTCAGCCTGGGGAGATGGCCACCCGGGTGCAGGAGGCTATCTCCTCCGCCTGCTCCGCTACCAGGCCCAGGCTCAACCGGAGCAGCTCCAGAACCCTCGGGTCACGGACCGAGTAGAAGGCGGAGCGCCCGTCCCGGCGGACCGTCAGCAGCCCGCACGTAACTAGGCAGGCGAGGTGGGCGGCCACCCGCCCCTGGGACAGATGGACGTGGCGCACACACTCCGTCCCCTGTCTCTCCCCGCTGGCGCAGAACTCCAGGAGCGCCAGCCGGGTGGGATCGCCCAGGGCCCGGAAGAACTTGGCCACCACCTGCCTTCCCACGGGGTCTGTGGGGATCAGCCCTGGCAGGGGCCGACCGGGTGCCGCCTCCTCTGTCGCCGTCGAAGTCAGGCCGCGCAGCACGAGAGCCTCCCCACGTCCCGGGTGAACGTCTGGGCGGCCAGCTTGAGGCCTTCCGCCATGGTGAGGTAGGGATGGAGGGTCGCCGCCAGCTCGGAGGTCGTGATCCCGTGACGGATGGCGAGGACGGCAGCCGAGATCACGTCACCCGCTCCATCCGCCAGGACCGTGGCCCCCAGCAGCCGCCCGCTCCCGGACTCCGCCACCAGCTTCACCAGCCCCCGGGTGTCCCGGTTGACCAGCGCCCGGGGGACGGCGGCG
The DNA here is from genome assembly GCA_021844355.1 of bacterium. Lineage (GTDB taxonomy): Bacteria > Chloroflexota > Dormibacteria > Aeolococcales > Bog-877 > JAJYXT01. The sequence goes on from JAKBTP010000090.1 coordinate 14,876, forward strand.
AGGGGCATGACGGTGATCGCGACCTCCATCCCCTCGGCACGAGCCTCTGCCTCGGTGAGGCCGGCCGAAGCCAGCTGAGGCGAGGTGAAGGTGACCCGCGGCAGCCCGAGGAGGTCCACCTCGCGGTCGTCGCCGAGGAGGGCGTTCCCCACCGCGAGCTGGCCCTGATAGGCGGCCACGTAGACGAACTGGGGCCCACCGGTCACGTCTCCGGCGGCGAAGACCTGCGGGTTGGAGGTGCGCAGGTGGGAGTCGACCATAACGGCTCCCCGCCGGTCGACCTCGACCCCCGCCAGCTCCAGCCCCAACCCAACTGTGTTGGGGGAGCGGCCGACGGCGACCAGGATACTGTCCACCTCCACCTTCTCCTCGCCGGCGGCGGAGTGGACCCTCAGCACCCGCCCTGTGGGGCCGGACACCACCTCGACGACCTCGGCCGGAGCCAGAACCCGCGCCCCCTCCTCCTGCAAGAGCTGCCCGAGCCGGGCCGCCACCTCGGGCTCCTCCAAGGGCGCGACCCGCTCGGCCACGTCGATGAAGGTCACCTGGGCTCCCAGATGGAGGAAGAGCTGACCGAGCTCTAGGCCGATCGCAGACGACCCGATTACGGCGAGCCGAGCGGGAACGGCGGTGAGCTGGAGCGCTGTCGTGGAGGTCAGGAAGCCGCCCTCCTCCAGGCCCTTGATCGGCGGCACGATGGGGGAGGCGCCGGTGGCCACCAGGAAGGTCCGGGCCGTGAGGGTCCGCTCGGCCACCCGGAGCTCCCCTGGACCTGTGAACCGGCCATGCCCGGACACCACCTCGAACCCGTAGTCGGCAACCAGGCCCTGGTACTTGGCGGAGCGCAGCTCGGCGACCAGCCCGTCCTTCTGGGAGACCATGGCCCCGAGGTCCGGGGCCGCAGCCGAGGTCGGCGCTCCGGCGAAGGGGTGGTGCCCGGCCACCCAGAGGGTCTCGGTGGCCCGGAGCAGGGCCTTGGAGGGCACGCAACCCACGTTGACGCAGGTGCCACCCAGTGTCCCCTGCTCCACCATGCCCACGCGCAGCCCGCCCTCCGCCGCCCGGATGGCGGCGGCGAAGGCCGCCGACCCTGAGCCCACCACGAGCAGGTCGAAGTCCGTCCCCGACGCCGCCTGGGAAGCCGCCGCACCAGCGTGCGCCAGGGCCCCCGGTCGGTAACCGGCGGCCTCCACGGCAGCCCGGAGTGGCTGCTCGAAGACGCCGTCGGGACGTGAGAAGCGAGCTCGTCCCGCCCGCCAGTCCACGGCGACTTCTCGTGCCCCGGCGCCAGTGAGGGCCTCCGCCACGTGTTGAGCACAGTCGTCGCAGGTCATGCCCGCGACCTCCAGAGTGAACCTCGGGTCGGCGCTGCGGCTCATCTGCCGTCCTCCCGCCGGATATTTATTCGGATATGCGGATGATAGCACGGTGTGCCCGGACGGCGGCAGCATCCGTCCGGCGGGCGGCCTAGGATGTGCCGGTGGACCGCATCCCCGCCCCGCTGGATCAGGAACTGCTGGAGGCGCTTCGCCAGGCGGTGGGCGTCCAGTGGGTGCTGACCGATCCCGACCAGCTGCGCACCTATGAGTGCGATGGCCTCACCGGTTGGCGGGTCGTGCCCCGCGCCGTCGTCCTCCCGTCCAGCACTGACGAGGTGGTGCAGGTCGTGCGCATCTGCCACCGGTCCCACATCCCCTTCGTGGCCCGGGGCAGCGGCACCGGGCTGTCCGGGGGGGCCCTGCCGGTGGAGGACGGGATCGTGATCGGCCTCAGCCGGATGCGAGAGGTCCTCCGGCTGGACCTGGACAACGAGCGGGTGGTGGTCCAGCCCGGGGTGCCCAATCTGGAAGTCAGCCGGGTGGTGGCTCCCTACGGCTACCTGTACGCGCCAGACCCCTCCAGCCAGAGGGTCTGCAGCATCGGGGGCAACGTCGCCGAGAACTCCGGCGGCGCCCACTGCCTCAAGTACGGATTCACCACCAACCACGTCGTGGCGGTCACCCTGGTCACCCCCGACGGAGAGGTCGCCCACCTGGGCTCGGCGGTCCCCGACAGCCCGGGGTACGACCTTCTCGGAGTGGTGGTGGGGAGTGAGGGGACCCTGGGGATCGTGACCGAGGTCACCCTAAGGGTACTGCCCGTCCCCCAGCGGGTCCAGACCCTGCTGGCCGCCTTCCCCTCGACGGACGCCGCCGGTGAGGCCGTGGCCCAGATCATCGCCGCCGGAGTTCTGCCCGCCGCCATCGAGATGATGGACAGGGCCACCATCGAGGCGGTGGAGTTCGCCATGCACGCGGGGTACCCGGATTGCGGGGCGGCCCTGCTGGTGGAGCTGGACGGCCCCCAATCCGAGTGCGAGGCGCTCTTCGGTCAGGTGGTGGAGATCTGCCGGAGCTGCGGTTCCAGCGAGGTCCGGGTGGCGGAGGACGAGGCCGAGCGTGCCCTCCTCTGGAAGGGGCGGCGCGGCGCCTTCTCGGCCATGGGCCGGGTTAGCCCCGACTACTACGTCCAGGACGGCGTTGTGCCACGCTCCCAGCTGGCCCGCGTGCTGGCGGGGATACGGGAGCTGGCGGACCGCCACGGGCTGAAGGTGGCCAACGTGTTCCACGCCGGGGACGGCAACCTCCATCCCCTCATCCTCTACGACCGCCGCGCCCCCGAGGGACCGGAGCGGGCCAAGCGGCTGGCGGAGGACATCCTCTCCCTGTGCCTGGAGGCGGGGGGCTCACTCACCGGCGAGCACGGGGTGGGCCGCGACAAGGTCTGCCAGATGCCCAAGCTCTTCTCCGCCGACGACCAGAGGGTCATGCACCTGCTGCGCCGGGCGTTCGACCCCGCGGGCACGGCCAACCCCGGCAAGGTGCTGCCCACGCCCCGCCTGTGCGGCGAGCACCCGGGCATCTACCGGCCCCATCCCCTGGAGCTGAGCGGGGCCATGCAGCGGCTGTGACGAGCCTGGAGGCCGCTCTCGAGGCCCTCTTGGGCAAGGACTCGATGGCGCCCGCGGCAAACGAGGGGGACGGCCCATCACCGATACCCAGGGTGCGCCCGAAGAGTGCCGAGGCGCTTGCCGAAGTCCTGGCGTTCGCCAACTCGCGCCGTCTCGCCGTGCTGGTGCGCGGGGGCGGAACCAAGTCAGGCTGGGGACGCGCCCCCACCCGCTGCGATCTGGTCATAGAGACCACGGCGCTGAACCGCCTTGTCGAGCATGAGCCCGGAGACCTCACCTGCGTAGCCGAAGCGGGGCTCACCCTGGGTGAGCTGCAGCGCCTGGTGGGGAGGGCTCCCGGGCACAACCAGCGTCTCATGCTGGACCCGCCCCAGGGCGGGGGCGCCACCCTGGGGGGGCTGGTGGCCACCGCCGCCTCCGGACCACTCCGGGCCCGCTATGGGACTCCCCGGGACCTGCTGTTGGGCGCCCGGTTCGCCCTTGCCGACGGCACGCTGGCGCGCACCGGGGGCAAGGTGGTCAAGAACGTCGCCGGGTACGACCTGGGCAAGCTGCTCACCGGCTCCCAGGGGACTCTGGCCGTGATCGTCGAGGTGGCTCTCCGGCTCCATCCGGTGCCCAAGGCCACCCGGTGGGTGGTCGCCGAGCGGCTGGACCCGCAGGCCGCCCAGGCCGCCCTGGCCGCGCTGCGCCGGGCCCCCGTGGTCCTGTCGATGGCCGAGCTGCTCTGGCCGGAGGGCACGCTGCTGACGCGCCTGGATGGGGCAGTTTCAGCCTGCGGGCAGCAGGCGGAGATCGTGCGCGCCCTACTTCCGGATAGCCGGGTGGCCGGTGAGTCGGAGGCGGAGGAGCTCGCCAGGATGATCGAGATGCGGCCCTGGGGTGGGGAGGGGCCGGTGCTGGGCATCTCCGTCCCCCTGACCCGGATCGGGGAGCTGGTGGCGCTGGTCGGCGTCGGGGGCCCGGTGGCCCAGCTCTCCCTGCGAGGCACCGTGGGAGCCGGGGAGGCCCGTCTGCGTGAGGGGGCCGACCCGGCCCAGTTCACGGCTCGGGTGGACGCTCTCGGGGGCTTCGTGGCCTGGCACCGCAGCGCGGCCCATAACGCGCCACCGCTCCAGCCCAATGACCCGGTGGCGGCCGGGCTGGCACTTGGGGTCAAGCAGGCTCTTGACCCCAACCTCACCCTCGCTCCCGGACGGGGGCCCGAATGAGCGCCCTCCCACGGTCCCTCCCGCCGATTCCTCGGGGTAGACCCCGGCATGCGGCGGAACACGCGGCCTTCGACTCCGACCATCCCCCGGACCCGGAGCTGCTCTCGGATTGCGTCCACTGCGGCTTCTGCCTGCCCGCCTGCCCCACCTACCAGCTCTGGGGCGAGGAGATGGACTCGCCCCGCGGCCGCATCCTGCTGATGGACCTGGCGGCCAAGGGGGAGCGGCCGCTCACCTCGGAGATGGTGGCCCACTTCGACGCCTGCCTGGGCTGCCTGGCCTGCGTCCCCGCGTGTCCCTCGGGGGTCCGCTACGACCTGCTTCTCGAGAGCACCAGGCAGCAGGTCGAGCGGCGCTTCCGCCGCCCTCTGGGGCAGCGCACCTGGCGCCGGGCCATCCTGACCGCCCTCCCCCATCCCACCGTCCTCCGGTTGGGGGCGCTGGCCGCCTGGGGAGCTGGCCGGCTGGCGCCGGGTGTCCCAGAGCGGCTCCCCGGCGGGCTAGGGACCGCGGCGCGGCTGCTCCCACTCCCTGCGGATGCGCGGCAGCTGCTGCGGCGGCTGCCGGCTCCCAGGCGACCGGCAGGCCGGGTGCGGATGCGGGTGGCGCTCCTGGGGGGATGCGTGCAGAGGGTGTCGTTCCCCACGGTCAACGAGGCGACCGCGGTGGCCCTGGCGGCGGCCGGGGCGGAGGTCCAGGTGCCCCCGGGCCAGGGCTGCTGTGGAGCGCTGGAGTTCCACGCCGGCCGGAAGGACCCCGCGCTGCGACGGGCGCGCCGGCTGGTGGAACTCTTCGACGACCCCCGGGTGGACCGCATAGCGGTCAATGCCGCCGGCTGCGGCGCCCTGCTCAAGGAGCTGGGTCGGCTTTTGGAGGACGACCCGCGGCTGGCCTTGGCCGCCGCCCGGGTGGCGGCCAAGGCCAGGGACGTCTCCGAGATCCTGGAGGAGCTTGGCCCCCCCGCCGTCCTCCATGAGCTGCCGCTGCGGGTCGCCTACCACGACGCCTGCCACCTGAGCCAGGCTCAGGGGATACGCTCCGCGCCTCGGCACATCCTGAGGTGGATACCCGGACTGGAGCTTC
>JAKBTP010000038.1 GCA_021844355.1 bacterium
GAGAGGGGCAAGCAGGTGCGCTGGTGCTACAGCGAGGAGGAGTTCCGGGCTGCGGTCAAGGAGATGGGGGAGAAGTCCCGGGTGCAGCGCTACAAGGGGCTGGGGGAGATGACCGCCGAGCAGCTCTGGGACACCACCCTGGATCCGGAGAAGCGGGTCCTTCTCAAGGTCGAGGTCGAGGACGCGATCCGGGCCGACGACATCTTCGACCGGCTCATGGGGGTGGCGGTGGAGCCCCGCAAGCGCTTCATTCAGGCCCACGCCAAGACCGTTCGGAACCTGGACATTTGAGCACCGGCGAGCCGGTGGTGGCGGTGGACGCGATGGGCGGCGACCACGCCCCGTTGGAGCTGGTCGAGGGCAGCCTCCTGGCGCTCTCCCGGGACCCGGGCCTCCATCTGACCCTGGTGGGGCAGGAGCCGGAGCTGGCAGCGACCCTGGCCGGCCGCTCGCTCCCCCGCCTGGAGCTGGCGCCCTCCGAGGGAGCGATCCCCATGGACGCCCACCCGGCTCAGGCGGTGCGGGCCCAGCCCCGCTCCAGCGTGGGGGTTGGCGTGGCCCTGGTCCACGAGGGGCGGGCAGACGCGCTCTTCACCGCCGGCCACTCCGGCGCCGCCATGGCCGCCGCCCTGGTGGGGCTGGGCCGGCTCCCGGGGATCTCCCGCCCGGCGATCGCCACCCCGCTCCCCGGCCCCCAGGGGGTGACCTGGCTTGTCGACGCCGGTGCCCAGGTGGACTGCAAGCCCGAATGGCTCGCCCAGTTCGCCCAGATGGGGAGCCGCTACGTGCAGCTGGCCGAGGGGAAGCCCAGGCCCAGGATCGGGCTGCTCAGCAACGGCACCGAGCCCACCAAGGGCAACCAGGTGGTCCAGGACGCGCACCGGCTGCTCGGCGAGCTGGGCCTCAACTACGCCGGCCCGGTCGAGGGCACCCAGCTGCTCTCCGGGGAGCTCGACGTCGTGGTGTGTGACGGGTTCGTCGGCAACGTCGCCCTCAAGACCGCCGAGGGGGTGGCGGAGGGGGTGGTGGGAACCCTGCGCTCGGAGCTGACCAAGGGGCCGCTGTCCCGCCTCGGCGCCCTCCTGCTGCTTCCCGGGCTGCGCCGGATGCACAGGCGGCTGGACTGGAGGGCGGTGGGCGGGGCACCCCTGCTGGGGGTCTCGGGGCTGGTTTACATCGGGCACGGGCGCTCCGACCGAATGGCGGTGGCGGCGGCGGTGGCGGGCGCGGCGCGGGCGGTGCGCTCGGGGGCGCTGGCCGGCATGACCGGGCTGCGCCGCGCTCAGCCCGCCCCGCTGGGGTCTTGGGGAGGAAGTGATGGCTGAGGGCCAGGGAGGCGGCGCCGGCCAGCTCCGCGGGGTGGAGCTGGTCAGCGAGATGCGGGAGTCGTACCTCGTCTACGCCATGAGCGTGATCGTGGCCCGGGCGCTGCCCGATGTCCGGGACGGTCTCAAGCCGGTCCAGCGCCGCATCCTGTACGCGATGCAGGAGCAGGGGATGACCCCCGGCGCCTCGCACCAGAAGTGCGCCGCCATCGTCGGCGAGGTGCTGAAGAACTACCACCCGCACGGCGACATCTCCGTCTACGACACCCTGGTCCGGCTGGCCCAGCCCTGGGTCATGCGCTATCCGCTGGTGGACGGCCAGGGCAACTTTGGCTCCCCCGAGGGGGACCCAGCCGCCGCCTACCGGTACACGGAGGCGCGGATGGCCCCCATCGCCGCCGAGATGGTGGCCGACATCGAAAAGCAGACCGTGGACTTCGTCGACAACTACTCGGCCACCAAGCAGGAGCCCGCGGTCCTGCCCTCCGCGCTGCCCAACCTGCTGGTCAACGGCGCGGCCGGGATCGCCGTGGGGATGGCCACCAGCATCCCCCCCCACAACCTCTCCGAGGTCTGCGACGGGCTGGTGCGGCTGATCGACAACCCCGAGGCTTCGACCGAGGAGCTGATGCGGCTGATCCCGGGTCCCGACTTCCCGACCGGCGGCATCATCTACGGCAAGGACCTCCCCCAGGTGTACGGCACCGGCCACGGCCGGGTGGTCCAGCGGGCGCGGGTCACCTTCGAGGAGTCCAAGAGCGGCCGGGAGCAGATCATCGTCACCGAGCTCCCCTACCAGGTGAACCCCAGCCGGGTGCTCCAGACCATCGCCGAGCTGGTCAACGAGCGCAAGCTGGAGGGGATCGCCGACCTTCGCAACGAGACCGGGCGGAGGGAGGGCACCCGGCTGGTGATCGAGCTGAAGCGCGACGCCCGCCCCTACACCGTCCTCAACAACCTCTACAAGCACACCCAGCTGCAGTCCTCGTTCACCTGCATCCTGCTGGCCCTGGTGGACGGACGCCCCCAGGTGCTCTCGCTGCGCTCTCTGCTGCAGCACTACCTGGAGCACCGCCGGGAGGTGGTGGAGCGGCGGACCCAACACGAGCTGGAGCGGGCGCGCGAGCGGGCCCACATCGTGGAGGGGCTGCGGATCTGCCTGCAGAACCTGGACGAGGTGATCCGCCTGATCCGCGCCGCCCCGGACGAGGCCACCGCCCAGCGCCAGTTGGAGGAGCGCTTCGGGCTGACCGACCGCCAGAGCAAGGCGATCGTGGACATGCGCCTCGGCCGCCTCACCCGCCTGGAGCGGGACCGGCTGGAGCAGGAGCACCGGGAGCTGATGGAGCGCATCGGCGAGCTGGAGGAGATCCTCTCCAGCCGGGCCAACCTGATGGCGGTGGTCCGCGCGGAGCTGCTCACCCTCCGCCGCAAGTACGGCGATGCCCGCCGGACCGAGATCAGTCATGGGGACATCGAGCTCAACGAGGAGGACCTGATCCCCCGGGAGCAGGTGGTGGTCACCCTGACCCGCCGCGGCTACATCAAGCGGACCCCGGCCACCGACTACCGCTCCCAGCGCCGGGGCGGAAAGGGGGTGGTGGGGGCCAAGCGCGTGGGGGACGAGGACTACGTGGAGTTCCTGCAGGTGGCCTCCACCCACTCCGACATGCTCTTCTTCACCAACCGCGGCCGGGTCTTCCGGCTGCGCACCCATGAGATCCCGGACGTCAGCCGCCAGGCCAAGGGGACGGCGGTGATCAACCTCCTGGAGATGGACCAGGGGGAGCGGGTCACCTCCATGCTCTCGGTGGACGGCTACTCCGAGGAGACCTTCATGGTCATGGCCACCCTCCGGGGCCACATCAAGAAGAC
>JAKBTP010000116.1 GCA_021844355.1 bacterium
AGTTCCGGGCCCGCTACGAGGAGCTGGTGGACAGGACCCGGTCCGGGGGGCTGGCCGTGGAGGACCTCGAGGGGGCCACGCTGACCCTCACCAACCCCGGTGGGGTGGGGACGGTGGCTTCGGTTCCCCGGCTGATGGCCGGCCAGTCGGCGATCATCGCCCTGGGGGCCATCGGCAACCCGGCCGGCTTCTCCGGGCTCGCCGACGAGGCCGCCGCCGCCCTCGGCATGCGCCCGGTCATGACCGTCACCAGCACCTACGACCATCGCATCGTCCAGGGGTTGGAGTCGGGCATGCTGCTGCGGCGGCTCGAGGGCCTCTTGGCGGGCGACGACGGCCTGTACGAGGACATCTTCGCCGACCTCGGGCTGGAGATGCCGCCGCTCCCGGCCAGCGCGGCTCCGGCGGTGGTGGCGCCGGTGCGCACCCGGCCGGCGTCCGCGGGCCCGGAGCTGCTGCGGGCTGTGGCCTCGGGGATGTCGTTGGTGCAGGCCTACCGCACCCACGGCCACCTGGCCGCCCACCTCGACCCGCTGGGAGGTGATCCCCCGGGCGACCCCGCCCTGGATCCGGCCGGCGCCGGTCTGAGTCAGGAGCTCATGGAGGCGGTTCCCGCCGAGGTCCTGCGGGCGGCGGTTCCGGGCCGCAACCTGGCGGAGGTCCTGCCCGAGATGCGCCGCACCTACTGCGGCACCATCGCCTACGAGATTGAGCACATCTCGAGCCACGAGCAGCGCGCCTGGCTCCGGCGGCAGATCGAGTCCGGTGCCCACCGCCGCCCGCCGAGCCCGGAGGAACGGCGCCAACTCTTCCAGCGCCTGGCCCAGGTGGACGCCTTCGAGCGCTTCTTGCGCAAGACCTACCTCGGCCAGCACACCTTCTCCATCGAAGGGGTGGACGCCCTGGTCCCGATGCTGGAGGAGTCGATCTCGCTGCTCGCCGAGGCGGGCACCGAGGAGGTCCTCCTGGGGATGGCTCACCGGGGCCGGCTCAACGTCACCGCCCGGATCGTGGGGCGGTCGCTGGACGAGATCATCGCCGAGTTCGAGAGCCAGGAGTATCTCGGGGGCGCCTGGACCGGAGACGTCAAGTACCACTACGGCGCCGAGGGCGCCTACCGCCTGCCCTCGGGGCGGGAGGTGGCGGTGGTGCTCACCCACAACCCCAGCCATCTGGAGGTTGTGGACGCGGTGGTCGAGGGGCGGACTCGCGCCCGGCAGACCACGGACCGGGCTCCCGAGGTGCTCCAGGACACCCGTCGGGCGGTGCCGATCCTGATCCATGGCGACGCCGCCTTCACCGGGCAGGGGGTGGTCACCGAGACCCTCAACCTGCAGGGGCTGGAGGGCTATCGCGTGGGCGGGACCCTGCACATCATCGCCAACAACCAGATCGGCTTCACCACCGAGCCGATGGACGGTCGCTCCACCCGCTACGCCAGCGACATCGCCAAGGGCTATGACATCCCCATCGTCCACGTCAACGGGGACGACCTGGAGGCCTGTCTGGACGCCGTCCGGCTCGCGGTGGCCTTCCGGACCACCTTCGAGCGCGATGTGCTCATCGACCTCATCGGCTACCGGCGCTGGGGTCACAACGAGGGGGACGAGCCGGCCTACACCCAGCCGCAGATGGCTGCCCGCATCCGCAGCCATCCCACCCCGGTCGCGGTGTACGGGGCGGAGCTGGTCCGGCAGGGGGTCCTGACCGCCGAAGAGGTCGAGGCCGAGCAGGCCCTCCGCTACCAGGAGATGGCCGAGGCCCACCGACGGGTGGTGGCGCGGAGTGCTGAGCTGGCATCGTCGTCGTCGGGCAACGGCCGGATGGGCGAGCCCGACGGCCTCCCCCTGGTGGCGACCGAAGTGCCTTTGGAGCGGCTCCAGGAGCTGGACTCGCAGCTGGTGCGACTGCCACCCGGCTTCCGCATGAATCCCAAGCTGGCCCGGGCGTTCGCGCAGCGGGCCGCCGCGCTCGCCGAGGGCGGCAGCGTGCCCTGGGCCCAGGCCGAGGCCCTGGGTCTGGCCGCCCTCCTCACCGAGGGGGTGGCCATCCGGCTCACCGGCCAGGACACCGAGCGCGGGACCTTCAGCCAACGCCATCTGGTCCTCCACGACCCCGACACGGGCCAGGCGTATGCCCCCATCCAGCACCTGGACCAGGCCACGGCCACCATCGAGGTTCGCAACAGCCCGCTCTCTGAGTACGCGGCGATGGCCTTCGAATACGGCTTCGCCGTGAACAAGCCTGATGCGCTGGTGATCTGGGAGGCGCAGTACGGAGACTTCTTCAACAACGCCCAGGTGGTCGTGGACCAGTTCCTGGCCGCCGGGCAGGCCAAGTGGGGGCAGGAGTGCCGGCTTACCCTCCTGCTGCCCCACGGGTACGAGGGGAGCGGCCCGGAGCATTCCAGCGCCCGCATCGAGCGATTCCTCGAGCTGGCCGCTGGCGGGAACATCCGCATCGCCTACCCGTCGACGGCCGCCCAGTACTTCCACCTGTTGCGGCTTCAGGCGCTCTCCGATGTGCGCCGCCCGCTGGTGGTCTTCACCCCCAAGAGCGGGCTGCGCCTCCCCAGCTACGCCTCGCCCGCATCGGAGATGGCCACCGGAGGGTTGCGAGCTGTGCTCGCACCGATGCCGCCGGGACCCGGGACGCGCCGCCTGCTGGTGGCCAGTGGCAAGGTGGCCCACGAGCTGGAGGCGCGGCTCACCAAGGAGGGGAGGAAGGACGTAGCGGTGCTGCGCCTGGAGGTGCTGTACCCGTTCCCGGCTTCCGAGCTGGCCGCGGCGCTGGCCGCCTACCCCAGCTTGGAGTCGGTCACCTTCGTCCAGGAGGAGCCGAGGAACATGGGTGCCTTCGGCTACGTCGCACCGCGGCTGCAGCCCCTCCTGCCCGCGGGGATGGAGCTGGGATATGTCGGGCGGGCCGCTGCGGCCTCCCCTGCCGAGGGCTCGATGAAGGCCCACCTTGAGGCGCAGGAGCGGCTGCTGGCGCAAGCCGTGGCCGATCCCGACTCGGCAGGCGCCGCCTGATGGCGCAGCGGGTGGTGGTGCTGGGCGGTGGGCCGGCGGGGGCGGTCGCCGCCCTGAGGGCGGCGCAGCTGGGCGCCGAGGTGGCGCTGGTGGAGCGCCGGGAGCTGGGAGGGACCTGCACCAACCGCGGCTGCGTTCCCAGCAAGGCGCTGCTGGCGATCTCCGCCCTGGCCTCCAAGATCCGCCGGGCTGATGAGTTCGGGCTGCGGGTGGGTGGGTTGGAGTTCGACTTCCCCCGGATGCAGCTCCGCAAGGACGAGATCGTGAGCCGCATCAGGGGGGGCATCGAGTCCGCCTGCCGCCGCCACTCGGTCCAGGTGGTGTCAGCTGAGGGACGCCTGGTCGGCGACGCCGTGGAGGCCGGGGGGCAGCGGCTGGAGTTCGACCACCTCGTGGTCTGCGTCGGGACCGAGCCCTCGGGTCTGCCCGACCTGGACCAGGACCAGGAGCGAGTCATCACCTCGGATGGGGTGTGGACGCTGGAGGAGATCCCCGCGCGGCTCCTGATCGTGGGTGGCGGGGTGATCGGCTGCGAGTTCGCCAGCCTCTTCGCTCCGCTGGGGACCAAGGTCACGGTGGTGGAGCTCCTCCCCCAGCTGCTGACCGGGGTGGACCGCCGCACCGCGGATGCCTTCCGCCGGCTGCTGGAGGGCAGAGGCGTCGAGGTCCACCTGGGGACCAGGGTCGATGGTGCCGAGTACCTTCCCGACTCGGTGCGGGCGCACCTCAGCGACGGTGCCGAGGTGGAGGCCGACCTCCTCCTGGTGGCCGTTGGCCGCCAGCCCCAGACCGAGGGGATCGGGCTCCAGGAGGCCGGCGTGCGGGTGGACGCCAGCCGGCACGTCGAGGTGGACCAGTACCTCCGCACGGCCAATCCCCGGATCTGGGCGGCGGGGGACTGCATCGGAGGTTTGCAGCTGGCCCACCTGGCCTCGGCGGAAGCCGCCCGGGCGGTCGAGAACGCCCTCCAGCCGCAGCAGGCGCTGCCCATGGACCGCACGGTGGTGCCCAGCTGCATCTTCACCGACCCGGAGATCGCCACCGTGGGGTTGCACGCCGACCTGGCTCGGGAGCAGGGGCATGAGGTCCGCCTGGGCCAGGCCCGCTTCATCGGGGAGGCCAAGGCGCTGGCCGAGGGTGACTCCGAGGGCTACGTTCAGCTCGTCGCCGACGCCGGCACCGACCGGCTGCTGGGGGCCACGATCATGGGCCCGCATGCGGTCGAGCTGATCCATGAGGTGGGGGTGGCCATCAGCGACGGGTTCACCATGGCCGAGCTCGGCTCGGTGATCCACGCCCATCCCACCATGAGCGAGGTGGTCATGGACGCCGCCCAGCAGGCTCACAAGATCGCGCCCTACCTGAGCTGAGCCGCCCCCGTTCGGAGGCCGGCTCGGACCTCTCTCGCAGAGCCGCCGGCACCGCCGGCGGGCGTTCTGGGAGGTGGATGGTGAATCAGAAGGGCTCGGGCGGGGCGGAGGATGTGGCTGCACGGCGGGAGCCGGGCCGAGAGGCTCGGCGGCGGGCGATGGCGGCGATCTGGTCGCGGTACGGGACCCTCCATCTGGAGGGCGACACCGACCAGCTGATCGCGGCGCTGCGGGGCAGGGGGGAACGGGGGTGATCACCGCGGTCGACACCAACGTGCTCATCGACGTGCTCCGGGCCGACCCCAACTTCGGCAGGTGGTCGGCGCTGGCCCTGGGCCGGTGCGTGGGAGAGGGCGAGGTGATCGCCTGCGACGCCGTGGTGGGGGAGCTCGCCCATCTCTACCGCGACCCGGCGGTGGCGGCCCGCGAGCTCCAGCTGCTGGGCGTCGTCCACCGCCCCGGCGGGCTGGCCGCGGCGCTGGAGGCGGCCAGGGTCCAGCGCCGCTACCGGGAGCAGGGGGGAGGGCGGGAGCGGATGCTCACCGACTTCCTGGTGGCCGCCCACGCCCAGACCATGGCCGACCGGCTGCTGACCCGCGACCAGGGCTTCTTTCGGGCCTACTTCCCGAGGTTGCAGATCCTGGACCCGACGAGGCTGGAGCGCAGGCTGGTCTCCGGTCGGGAGCCGCTCACTCCACAGCGAGGCAGGTGATGGTCCGCACCACCCCGCTGAAGCTCTGGATCCGGTCCACGATCAGGCTGCCGATCCCCCGCACGTCCTCGGCCTGCACCTGGGCGATGGCGTCGTACTCGCCGGTGATGGCGTCCACCTGGAGCACGCCCTCCTCACGGCGCAAGCGCTGGACCACGTCCATGGCCTTGCCCGGCTCCAGGGTCATCAGGATGTAAGCCCGGACCATAACCTCCCTCCTCGTGAGCCGCTCGCAGGGGAAGAAATCCCGGCGCCACCATAGCTGATTCCAGGTGCGCGTGGAGCCCCGCGGCCCCCAGCCCGCCGCCCGCGCGTCCTGCCTTCCGGCCCATCTCCGCGATCCTGGGGCCGGCCGCGCACCGGGTTCATCGGTCTCGGGAGCGCCACCCGAGGGCTCCGAGATCGCTCGCGCGGGCCGGGGGTGAGGGGCGCCATGATGTGCGGGCCGGCGCCATGGCCGGCTGCGCAGGGGAGGTGGTGGCGTGCAGGCGATCGTCAAGCCCAGCCCCGGACCGGGGGCTTCCGTGGCCAGCGTTCCGGAGCCGGAGCCGGGCCCGGGCGAGGTGCTGCTGCAGGTGGTGGCCAACGGGATCTGTGGGACGGACCTTCACATCCTGGACTGGAACCCGTGGGCCGCCGCCCGCGTCAAGCCTCCCCGGGTGCTCGGCCACGAGATGGCCGGGAGGGTGCTGGCGACAGGAGAAGGGGTGTCCAGCCCCGCGGTCGGGGATCTGGTGGGGGTCGAGAGCCACCTGGTCTGCCTTAAGTGCCCTCAGTGCCGGCGGGGGGACTTCCACGTCTGCCAGAACACCCGCATCCTGGGGGTGGACACCGACGGCGTCTTCGCCGAGAGGGCGGTGCTGCCGGCCCGCAACTGCCGGGTGGCCCCGCCCGGGCTGGACCCCGCGCTCGTCGCCTTCCAGGAGCCCATGGGCAACGCCGTCCACGCGGCCTCCCAGGGGGAGCTCTCCGACCGTCCGGTGATCGTCACCGGATGCGGTCCGATCGGGCTGGCCGCTGTCGGGATCGCCAGGGCAGAGGGGGCGAGCCGGGTGGTGGCGGTGGACCGGGTGCCGGAACGGCTGCGGCTAGGAGAGCAGATGGGCGCGGACACGGTGGTGGACACCAGCCGGGTCGAGGACCTGGCGGCCGCCCTGCGCCAAGCCTGTGGGGAGGAGGCGGGCGCGGTCCTGGAGATGTCCGGTGACGCCCGCCTCATACGCGCCGCCATCGACGTCGTGGCGCCGGGAGGGTGGATAAGCCTCCTCGGCCTGGGCGACCTCGAGACCACCCTCGACCTCTCCACCGAGGTGGTGATGCGCGGCATCACCCTGTACGGGGTGACCGGGCGCCGGCAGTTCCAGACCTGGGACCAGACCGCGGCCTACCTCAGCTCCGGGCGGGTGGACGTGCGGCCGATCATCACCCACCGCGTCTCCATGGCAGAGTTTCAACGGGCTTCGGAGCTGGCCCGGTCGGGGGCCATCGGCAAGGTGGTGCTCTATCCTCCGGAGGGAAGTTGGCAATGACGGACCTGCGAGAGAGCCTGCGGGCGGAGCTGGACCAGCTGCGTCAGGAGGGCCGCTTCCGGGAGCTGGCGGTCCTGGAGGGCCCCCAGGACTCGGAGGTGGTGATCGGCGGACAGCGGCTGATCAACCTCTCCTCGAACAACTACCTGGGCCTCAACACCCACCCCAAGCTGGTCGAGGCGGCCTGCGAGGCGGCCCGCCGCTGGGGCGCGGGATCCGGAGCGGTGCGCACCATCGCCGGCACCCAGGCGATCCACGAGGAGCTGGAGGCTCGGCTGGCGACGTTCAAGGGAACCCCGGCGGCGCTCACCCTGCAGAGCGGATACGCCGCCAATCTGGCGGTGCTGGGCGGCGTCCTGGGCGAAGCCGACGCGGTGGTGAGTGACGAGCTCAACCACGCCAGCATCATCGACGGCATCCGGCTCACCAAGGCCCATCGCTACCTCTTCGCCCACAAGGACCTGGACCAGCTGGAGCAGAGGCTGGGCGAGGCCCGTCGCGACGGCCGCCGCCGGATCCTGGTGGTCAGCGACGGGGTCTTCAGCATGGACGGGGATATCGCCCCCCTTCCGGGGATCGTGGAGCGGGCCCGGGCGGCGGGGGCGGCGGTGATGGTGGACGACGCCCACGCCTCGGGGGTTCTCGGCAGGGGGGGGAGGGGCTCGGTGAGCCACTTCCGCCTGGAGGGGCAGGTGGAGATCCAGGTGGGGACCCTGAGCAAGGCGGTGGGTGTCCTGGGCGGGTACGCGGCCGGCTCCCAGGAGCTGCGGGACGTCCTCATCCATCTCGGCAGGCCGTTCCTCTTCTCCACCTCGCACCCCCCGGCCGTGGTGGCGGCCTGCATCGCCGCCCTGGAGGTGATGGACGCCGAGCCGGAGCTGCAGGAACGGCTCTGGGACAACACCCGGTACTTCAAGCACGGGCTGGAGCAGCTGGGCTTCGATTGCGGCCAGAGCGAGACACCGATCACCCCGGTGATCGTGGGGGAGGCGGCCAAGGCGATGGGGCTCTCGGACGCCCTCCGGCGCCGGGGGGTGTTCGCCCAGGGAATCGCCTTTCCGACCGTGGCCCGCGACAAGGGCAGGGTCCGGACCATCGTCACCGCCAGCCACACGCGCGCCCAGCTCGACCGGGCGCTGGAGGCCTTCCAGGACGCGGGCCGGGAGCTGGGGCTGGCGGGGTCCGGGGCCGGGTCGTAACTTTGGCAGCGGCGCCCGAATTCCAGAGAATGACAGGCGTCGCCGCGTCGCGGCCACGCCGGCAGCCCCGTGACCTCGAGGAGGAGCGCCAGCTTGTCGAAGCGGCCAAGAAGGACCCCGCCGCCTTCGCCCAGCTTTATGACCGCTACGTGGATGCCATCCACGCCTACGTCTACCACCAGACCGGGAGCTGGGAGCGGGCCGAGGACGTGACCGCCACCACCTTCATGCGCGCCTACGCCGAGATCGGGAAGTTCGAGTGGCGGGGGGTGCCCTACTCGGCCTGGCTCTACCGGGTGGCCTCCAACCAGATCCTCCGAGATCACCGGCGGCCGGGCTGGATCGAGCTGCCGGACACCCTGGTGGACCCGGGTGAGGGACCCGAGGAGGCGGCGCTGCGCTCGGACCGGGTCGCCAAGGTCCAGGCGGCGGTGCGCCGGCTCTCCCGGAGCCAGCGCCAGGCGATCACCCTGCGCTTCGGCGCCGGCCTGCGCAACGCCGAGGTCGCCCAGGTGATGCGCAAGAGTGAGGGGGCGGTCAAGCTCCTCATCTTCCGCGCCCTGGGCAAGCTCGAGGAGCGGCTGGGCCCCGAGTTTGCCGCCCACCTCCCCCCGGATCTGACAGTGGCCGGGGACGACCCGTCCGAGGAGGGCTGAGCATGGCCAGCCGGGAGGAGAAGCGGATGGCCAGCCGGCTCGCAGAGTGGCTGGACGGCGAGCCGGCCGCCCCGGATGCGGAGTCCCGGGCGGTGGCCCAGACCGCGGTGCTCCTGGTGGACGCCCTGGCACCCCGCAAGCTGGCGGAGGACACCCGCTCCCGCCTCTACCGCCGGGCGCTGGCGGAGTACGCCGCCCGGGGCTCCGACCCGGCGCCGCTGGTGGACCTGGCCCGGGCCGCCCGGCAGATCCCCGCCCCCGCCTGGCTGGGGATCGGCGGCGTGGCCGCCGGCGTGGCCGTCGGGCTGGCGCTGCTCCGCCAGCGGGAGCACGGCACCGGCATCTGAGCGAGTCGCCAACTGCCAGGGAGGCCAGGCCGGGCGGGCGCACTTAGAATCACACCGCGTGACGGTGACCACCCTGGTGGTGCCGGCCGGAGGGCTGGGCACCCGCTTCCTGCCGGCTACCAAGGCCCTGCCCAAGGAGATGGTCCCGGTGGGCGACCGGCCGGCCATCCAGTGGGGGTTGGAGGAGGCGGTGGCTTCCGGAATCCGCCGGGCGGTCGTGGTCACCGCCCCGGGGAAGGACCTGATCCGAGCCCACTTCGCCAGCGACCCGGGTCTGGAACAGATCCTGGAGTCTCGGGGCAGCTCGGAGCTGGCGGAGCGGGTGCGAGGGATCGCCGACCTCTGCCAGCTGGAGTTCGTGGAGCAGCTGGAGCCGCTGGGGCTGGGGCATGCGGTCCTCTGCGCCCGGCCGCTTCTGGAGGGTGAGGAGGCCGCGGCTGTGCTGCTCCCCGACGACCTCTTCGACGGGACGCCGCCGCTGCTCGCCCAGCTCATGGAGGCCCACGCGTGGGAGGGCTGCACGGTCCTGGCCCTCCGGCGGTGCCCCCGGGATTCCATCTCCCGATACGGGGTGGCCGAGGTGGTGGGAGAAGGACCGGTCTTCCAGGTCACCGACGTCGTGGAGAAGCCGTCCGCGGAGGAGGCGCCCAGCGACCTGGCGATCATGGGCCGCTATGTCCTCACCCGGGAGGTGCTGGACCGGCTGGACCAGGTGGCACCCGGGGCGGGAGGGGAGATCCAGCTGACCGACGCCATCCGGCAGGTGGCCCGGACCGGCCGGGTCGTGGGGGTGGAGTTCTCAGGCCGGCTTCTGGACGTGGGGACCCTGGACAGCTGGCTGGCCACCAACGCCGCCATCGTCTGGCGGGACCCGGTGCTGGGGCCCGTGCTCCGGGAGCGGATCCGGGAGCTGGAGGCTGAGCCCTGAGCGGGGCCCGGCCCCAGGACCGGGCGGCGCGCTGGCGCTATACTTCAGCCCCAGATGTCAACCGTGGCGGCTTACTCCGTCCTCAGAGCTCACTTCGATCAGGTAGTGCAATGGCAGTGCAACGCCCGCGACGCGGTGACGACCTCCTGCGCTACCGCAGCCAGGAGGGCGACTTCGAGGTAGAGGTCTCGCACACCCTCAACAAGTGGTGTGTCTCGGTGCTCCGGCTGGAGGATTCGAGCATCGTCGCCCAGGACTTCTTCCCCGAGCGCTGGAAGGCCATGGCCAGAGCCCAGGACTTCCTGCGCATCCTCAACACCCGCAACCGTCACGAGGGCGGAGAGGGCGGGGGCGAGGACCTCTGAGCGCCGCCGCACCGGGGGCCCGGGCGCGGGCCGTCCCGGATGGCTTCTCGGCCGCCGACCCGCACGCCCACACCCTGGCCAGCGACGGCATGGTGAGCCCCCGCCATCTGGTGGAGGCGGCGCGCCAGGCCGGGCTGGCCGTCGTCGCGGTCACCGACCACGACACCATGGCCGGGGTTCCCGAGGCGGTGGCCGCCGGCCAGGAGCTGGGGGTGGAGGTGGTGGCCGGGGAGGAGATAACCACAGGCGGGCTGGGCAAGGTCCACGTGCTGGGGCTCTTCCTCGCCGGGCCGGTGCGGATGGGGATGTCCGTGGAGGACACCATCCGGGCGGTCCACGACCAGGGGGGGCTGGCGGTCCTCGCCCATCCGTTCATGCCCACCTTCTTCGCCTCCATCACCCCCGCTTCCCTGCGCCGGCTTTTGAGGCGGACCCCGGTGGACGGGGTGGAGCTCTGTCACACCGCCCTCACCACCCCCATGCGCAGCCGCCAGCTGGACCAGTTCTACGACCTCCACAGAGACCGGATGGGGGCCGCCATCGGGTCCAGTGACAGCCACTTCGGGGCCCTCGACCTGGCCCGCAACGTGACCCTCTTCCCCGGCAGCGGTGCTGCCGACCTGCGCCGGGCGATGGAGGGGGCCAGGACGCGCCCACTGGCGCGGTATCTCGTCCCGCCCGGCCCGTCGCTGCCCGCCCGGCTTCGCCAGCAGGGGCGGAGCATGGGCTGGCTCACCTGGCAGCGGCTCACCGGCAGGGTGGGCAGAGAGGGGGCGCTGCCCGCGTGAACCGGCGCTTTCTGGAGTCGGAGTGGGGGGCGGTGGCCTTCGTGGGCACCGTTCTGTTGGGGGGCCTGGTCGTCCTGCTGATGCTGGTGATCAAGTCGATCGGCGCCTCCCCGCTGCCGCCACCGCCGCCCTGCCCCCGGCTCACCCCCATCGTGCTGCAGGCCACTCCCACCCCCTCGCCGGGCACCTCCGCCTCGCCGACCCCCCCGGTAGCCCTGCCTTCGGTCCCCTTCGGCTGCCCGGAGCCATCGGTGGTGGTGAAGACTCCGACCCCGTCGCCCAGCAGCTCTCCCTCCAAGGCCGCGACCCCCTCACCCACGCCGACCAAGTCAGCCTCCCCGTCACCGTCTCCCTCGAAGTCGGCCTCGGCGACCCCCTGAGCTGATGACTTCAGCTGGGGCTGGGGAGCCGCCTGGAGGGCGGGCGGTCCTCACCCGGGGGCTGACCAAGCGGTATGGGAGCCGGCTGGCGCTGGACGGGCTCGACCTCGAGGTGGGCCACGGCGAGGTGTTCGGCTTCCTCGGCCCCAACGGCGCCGGCAAGACCACCTTCGTCAAGCTGCTGCTCGGCCTGGCCCGTCCCAGCTCGGGGACCGGCCAGCTTCTGGGCCGGCCGCTGGGGGACCGGGCGGCGCGAACCAAGGTCGGCTATCTCCCGGAGCTCTTCCGCTACCAGGGCTGGCTGCGCGCCCGGGAGGTCCTCACCTTCCACTGCCGGCTGGCGGGCCTCCCGGACGAGGGGTTCCCCGACGAGGTGAAAAGGAGCCTGGAGCTGGTGGGGCTGGCCGGGCGGGGCGAGGACCTGGTCGCCACCTTCTCCAAGGGGATGCAGCAGCGGCTGGGACTGGCGGTAGCGCTGCTGGGTTCTCCCCGCCTGGTGGTGCTGGACGAGCCCACCTCGGCGCTGGACCCGGTGGGGCGCCACGACGTCCGGGAGCTCATCCGCCGGCTGCGCCAGGAGGGGGTGACGGTCTTCCTCAACTCCCACCTGCTCTCCGAGGTCGAGCTGGTGTGCGACCGGGTCGCGATCGTGGACCGGGGCCGGGTGCTGGCCCAGGGGGCGCTCGCCGACCTCCTCTCGGGCGAGGGGCCGCGGGTGCGCTGCCGCGACCTGCCCGGGGACGGGCTTCCCGGCCTCGGCGAGCTGAGGCGGGACGGGGAGTGGGTGTCGGTCCCGGGCCTGGACAGCTCGCGCACCCCGGAGCTGGTGGCGGCGATCGTGGGGGCGGGAGGGCGCGTGTACCAGGTGGACGAGGGTCGGGCGAGCCTGGAGGAGCGCTTCCTGCAGCTGCTGGAGCGGGCGTGAGCTGGCGCCCAGTCGAGGTCATCGCCGGGCTCACCGCCCGCGAGCTGCTGCGGCGCCGGCTGGTGCATGCGCTCCTTCTGCTCACGGCGCTGGTCCTGGCCCTCACCGGCTGGGGGTTCTCCCGCATACCCCACCTGCGCCTCGGCGGGGAGCTGCTCACCCCTCAGCTGGCCCGGCTGGCCGCGGCTCAGCTCCTGCTCCTGGTGATGTTCATGTTCAGCTTCGTGGTGGGGCTGACCGCCGCCTTCCTGGCGGCGCCCGCGGTGGCGGGCGAGCTGGAGTCCGGGGTTGCCCTGGCGGTCCTGGCCCGACCCATCTCCCGGGCGGAGTTCCTCCTCGGGCGCTGGCTGGGGCTGGCCCTGCCTCTTCTGGCCTACGTCGCGCTCTCCGCCTCGGTGGAGTTCTGGCTGGTGGCGGTGGGGACGGGGTACGCCCCCCCGGATCCCGTGGGCGCGGAGGCCGCCCTCGCCGGCCAGGGGCTGGTGCTGCTCACCCTCACCCTGGCCCTCAGCACCCGGCTCTCGGCCATGACCTCCGGGGTTGTGGCGGTGGTGGTCTTCGGGGCCATGTGGGTGGCCGGGGTGGCCGGAGCCTTCGGCTCGGCCTTCCACAACACCGCGATCTCCGCCGTGGGGACGGTGACCCACCTCCTGGTTCCCAGCGACGGCCTCTGGCGCGTGGCGGTCTACGAGATCCAGCCCAAGCTCTTCGCCTCGGCCTCCCTGAGCCGGGTGGGCAGCCCCTTCTCGGCCACCTCCGGCGCCACCCCGGCCTACCTCGCCTTCGCCGCTGCCTGGGTCATCCTGGTGCTGGCCGCGGCGGTGCTGAGCCTGGACCGGCGGGAGGTCTGAGGGCCGCCCTCAGAGCTCGGAGAGGGTGAGCACCCCGTTGCCCACCCCGATCTTCTCCAGTGGCAGGGTTAGCTCCATCTCCGGGAGGGAGCCGACCACCAGCTTGACCGAGATCAGCCCCGCCAGCCGCAGCCTGGCCACCCGGACGCAGTCGCGCAGGAAGGGGAAGGCCAGCGGCACCAGCTGGTTCGCCAGCCGCTCGCGCAGCGCTCGCACCGGGTCCCGATCGTCGTCCAGGCTGAGGTCCCGGAACCCCATCACCACCACCTGATCGGAGAGCGGGATGGGGTCGCTCCAGCCATACGCCTCGCCGGGCTTCTGGAGGTCGACGTACAGCTCCCGCTGACTGAAGAGCTGGAGGGCCCGGGCCAGCTTGCGCATGAGGGTCGCCTCCCCTTCCACCACGAAGGGGACCACCGTCTGGGGCTCGGAGTCCGGTTGCAGGGGGTAGCGGACGCTGAACCCCACAGTGTCCACTCCCCAGAAGGGCTCCGGCACCTTGATCCAGAGATCGTCCGAGTTCACCACCGCTGGAACCTCAGCATAGCGCGGTCCGCCTCCTGGGTCACGGGGCGCGCCGCAGGGCCGCCAGCTCCCTCTCCCACAGCCGGAGCAGCTGGGCTCTGGTGTCGTCGAGGCTTCCCGAGTTGTCCACCACCCAGGTGGCGCGCCGGCGCCGCTCCGCCGCCGGCAGCTGCGCCGCCAGCCGGGCCCGGGCGTCCGCCTCCTCGAGCCGGTCCCGCACCCTGAGCCGGGCCAGCTGCAGCTCCGGGTCGCAGTCGACCAGAAGCACCCCCTGGAACTCGCCCTCCCGGCCGGTCTCGAAGATGAGGGGTGCCTGGTAGACCGCCAGCCTTCCCCGGACCGCGGCGAGCCGCTGGCGCGCCAGCTCGGCGATCCTGGGGTGGAGGATCCGCTCCAGCCGCCTCCGCTCTCCGGGGTCGGCGAAGACCCGCTCCCCGAGCCTCCCTCGAGCCAGCCTCCCCTCACCGTCCAGGACATCCTTCCCGAAGGCGGCGACCACCTCCTGGAGTCCGGGGGTGCCCGGCTCCACGACCTCGCGGGCCAGCTGGTCCGCGTCCACCACCGCTGCCCCCAGGTCCTCCAGCATCCGCCCCACGGCGGACTTCCCGCTGGCGATCCCCCCGGTGAGCCCGATCACCGGCCCCGGGCCGCCCGAGGCGGGCAAGTCACTCCCCCCGGGGGCGCACGAAGCAGCGCTCGGCGGCCAGGAGCCGTTCCAGCCGGGTGCCCGGGGTGTGCACCCGGACGCCGGGGCGGGCCGGGACCCCGAACTCCCACCCCAGGCGATACAGGCGGCGCGCCTCCGCCAGGTCGGACACCTGGGCGGTGTCGCGCCCGTCGGTCATCTGCAGGGTCTGGGTCTTGGACCCCGGGTAGCCGAGGAGGACCACTCCCCCGGTCTCCAGCAGGAACTCCAGCTCGGAGAATGAGCGCTCCCCGAAGGCCGGCGGCTCCGGGGAGGAGACCGCCTCCAGCAGGGAGGGCGCAGCCCCCTCCCGCACCTCTGAGCGCACCTCCTGCCGCTTGCGCATCTGGGCCTGGCGCTCCCGCCGGCGCTTCTCGGTGGCGATCCTGCCCCTCTCCGCGGTGAGCACTCCCAGCTCCGCCTGGAGGGGGGCCAGCCGCCGCCGCACCTCCATCTCCACCCGGGAGAGCTCCCCATCCCGAGCCGCCAGCTCCTCCTCCGAGAGCTGCTCCAGCGGCGCCGCCGCCCCCCCGGGAGGGGGCGAATCCGTAAGCTCGGCCACGTGGCAAGGGTAGCGGGGCCGCGGGCGGCCGGGAGGTGAGGATGGAGGGGCAGAAGCAGGGTCCGGTCACAGTCGGCCGTGTGGGGAGGGTGGGGTGGATCACTGTGGACCACCCTCCGGCCAACGCCCTGAACCGCGAGGTCCTGGAGGGCCTCCGCCGGGCGCTCTCTGAGCTGGAGCAGGACCCCGAGGTGGGGGCGGCGGTGGTCACCGGGGCGGGGGAGAAGTTCTTCGTGGCCGGCGCGGACATCGGGGAGTTCGTCCTGGACGGCCCGGAGGCCACCCGGGAGAAGATCGGAGACGGCCAGCGGCTCACCCTGGAGATGGAGGGCTCCCGCCTTCCCCTGGTGGCCGCGGTGAACGGGTACGCCCTCGGCGGCGGGCTGGAGCTGGCCATGGCCTGCGATCTGCGCCTCGCCGCGTCCACCAGCCGCATGGGCCAACCGGAGATCCTCCTGGGGATCATCCCCGGGTGGGGCGGGACCCAGCGGCTGCCCCGGCTGGTGGGGCGGGGGAGGGCCCTGGAGCTTCTGCTCACCGGTGAGCAGATCGACGCGGAGACGGCCCTTCGGATGGGTCTGGTCAACCGGGTGGTGGAGCCCGAGCGGCTGCGGGACGAGGCCCAGGGGCTGGCCGAGAAGCTGGCCGGGCAGGCGCCGCTGGCGGTGGCGGCCATCAAGGGGGCGGTGGCGGCGGGGATGGACCGCCCGCTGGCTACCGGCCTGGGGGAGGAGCTGGGGCGATTCGACAGGACCTTCCGGACTGCCGATGCCGCCGAGGGCATCAGGGCGTTCCTGGAGAAGCGCCGGCCCGCCTGGACGGGGAAGTGAGCTCCCGCCTACCATCGTGGCCGTGAGCGAGGCCCACCCGCCGGCCCGGGAGGATCCCAACAGCTCCACCGGCGGCGCCCGGCAGAGGTGGGGCCCGTTCTGGATCGAGGAGCCGGCCTGGTACTGGCTGGTGGCGGCCTGCACCGTGGCCGCGGGGCTCGGCGCCCTGGCCCTCCTCCTGGCCTTCGACCACCCATGATCTGGCTCAGCCCGCTGGCCACGGTGGCCCTGGCGTCCCTCACGGCTGCCCTCGGCTGGAGGCGCTTCGGACCGCTCGTGGCCTCGCTGCGCGCCGCCGCCCCGGAGGACCGCAGCGGGCAGATGGGCCAGAGGCTGCGCGGGGTTCTGGAGTACGTCCTGGGCCAGCGCCGGCTGCTGACCTGGCCCTTCTCCGGGCTCGCCCACTTCCTCATCTTCTGGGGCTTCCTCATCCTCAACCTGGAGATCCTCCAGGCCGGGCTGGAGGCCCTGGTGCCGCCGCTCAACCTGGACCAGCAGTACTGGTGGGGCCCGATCGCCTTCCTCCAGGACCTTCTGGCCCTGGCGGTGCTGGTGGGGCTGGCCCTGGCGGCGCTCAACCGCTACCTGCTGCGGCCCCGGCGCTTCGCCGGCTCCCACCAGCGCGATGCCACCTGGATCCTCCTGCTCATCGGGCTGGTGGTGGTCACCCAGCTGGGCCTGTACGGCACCCAGATCGCCTCAGGGCAGGACCAGGTGGTCAACCTCCGGCCGTTCTCGGACGCCGTCTCCAGCATCTTCCGGGGCATGGGGCGGGGGGAGGTGGACGGCTGGCATGAGCTATTCCTGTGGCTCCACCTCCTCGTCATCTCCGGCTTTCTGGTCTACCTGGCCCGGAGCAAGCACCTGCACATCCTCACCGCGGCGCCCAACGTCTTCTTCCGCAGCCTGGAGCCGGCCGGCCGGCACCTGAAGCTCCTGGACCTCGAGGCGGCCGAGACCTTCGGGGTCTCCCAGCCGCAGCAGCTCACCTGGAAGCAGCAGTTGGACCTGCTCACCTGCACGGAGTGCGGCCGCTGCCAGTCCCATTGCCCGGCCTTCAACACCGGCAAGCCGCTGTCCCCGAAGTTGCTGGTGACCGACCTGCGCGACGCGGTCGTCGCCCGGGCCCGGGGCGAGGCGGCGCCGGCCGGCTTCTGGCACCGGGGGGCGGGGGCGGCGGGTGACCGCCTCCTCGACTGGAGCGTGGAGGAGGAGACGCTCTGGTCCTGCACCACCTGCGGCGCCTGCGTGGAGCAGTGTCCCGTGCTCATCGAGCACGTGCCGGTGATCGTGGACCTCCGGCGGTCCCTGGTTCTGGAGGAGTCGAGGCTGCCCCGGGAGGCGCAGCGGGCCCTGGACTCCATCGAGCAGCGGGGCAACCCCTTTGGAGTTGCGAGGGAGGGCCGGATGCGCTGGGCGGAGGGGCTGGATGTGCCCCTCCTGGCCGACCACCCGGACGCCGAGTACCTGTACTGGGTGGGCTGCGCCACCGCCTTCGACGAGTCCAACTGGCCCACCGCCCGGGCGCTGGTGCAGGTCCTCTCCGCGGCCGGGGTGAGCTTCGCCGTCCTGGGGCCGCAGGAGATCTGCAACGGCGATCCCGCGCGTCGGCTGGGCAACGAGTACCTCTTCCAGGTGCAGGCCGGCCAGGTGGTGGAGACGCTGCGGCGGGCCGGGGTCCGCAAGCTGATCGCCAGCTGTCCCCACTGCCTCAACACCTTCGCCAACGAGTACCCGGATCTGGGGGCGAAGTTCGAGGTGATCCACCACACCCAGCTCTTGGAGCAGCTCCTGACGGAGGGGCGCATCCAGCTGAGTCGCGAGCTCAAGGAGGGGAACCTCACCTACCACGACCCCTGCTACCTCGGCAGGTGGAACAAGGAGTACGACGCTCCCCGCCGGCTGCTGAGGGCCATCCCCGGGGTCCGCCTGACCGAGATGAAGCGGAGCCGCGAGGACGCCA
The DNA here is from genome assembly GCA_021844355.1 of bacterium. GTDB lineage: Bacteria > Chloroflexota > Dormibacteria > Aeolococcales > Bog-877 > JAJYXT01. Next base: position 17,648 of record JAKBTP010000116.1, read on the forward strand.
TGTGCTGTGGCGCCGGGGGGGGCAGGGTCTTCATGGAGGAGCAGCCGGGGGAGCGGGTCAACCGGGTGCGCGTCCAGCAGGCGCGGGCCACCGGGGCCGGCCAGGCGGCGCTGGCCTGTCCCTTCTGCGCCACCATGTTCCAGGAGGGCATCAGCTCGCAGGACCTCCAGGGCTCCCTCAAGGCGGCGGACGTGGCGGTCCTCGTCGCCGAGTCGATGGGACTCACCTATTGACCGGCCTAGACTGGCAGCGGTGAGCAGCTGGAGCGGCCGCCGGGTCGACCACGTCGGGATCGCGGTCCGCGACCTCGATGTGGCGCTGGCGTTCTACCGGCCGCTGGCCGGCCCCCCCATCCACCGCGAGCAGGTGGCCCAGGACGGGGTGGAGGTGGCCTTCCTCAAGCTGGGCGGGACCGAGATCGAGCTGCTGGGGAGCCGGGGGCCGGACTCCTCGGTGCAGCGCTTCCTGGAGAGGCGGGGCGAGGGCCTCCACCACCTGGCGCTGGAGGTCGGGGACCTGGAGGCCGAGCTGGCCGAGTGGCGGGCGCGGGGGGCCCAGCTGATCGACGAGGCGCCCCGGCCGGGGGCGCGGGGGCGGCAGGTGGCCTTCATCCACCCGCGTTCGGCCCTGGGGGTGCTGGTGGAGCTGTGCCAGAGGGTGAGCTGACCCCGCCTGCCCGCACCAACTCGGGCCTGGAGCTCCCGGAGGTCTACCTGGCCGGCCCTCCGCTGCCCCCTCCTCCGGGGTCGCCTCCCTTCACCAGGGGGATCCGGCGGGAGGGTTATCGCGGCCGCCTCTGGACCATGCGCCAGTACGCCGGGTTCGGCTCCGCCGAGGCCACCAACGAGCGCTTCCACTACCTGCTGGAGCGCGGCCAGTCGGGGCTCTCGGTGGCCTTCGACCTGCCCACCCAGATGGGGTACGACTCCGATCACGAGCTGGCCCGGGGTGAGGTGGGCCGGGTAGGGGTCCCCATCTCCCATCTCCAGGACATGCGCGTCCTGGTCCGGGGTCTGCCGCTGGCCGAGGTCACCACCTCGATGACCATCAACGCCCCGGCGGCGGTCCTGCTCCTGCTCTACGAGCTGGCGGCGGAGGAGGCGGGGGTGCCCGGCGAGCGGCTGGGAGGCACCATCCAGAACGACATCCTGAAGGAGTACGCCGCCCGCGGCACCTACATCTTCCCGCCCCGCCCCAGCATGCGGCTGGTGGTGGACTCCATCTCCTACTGCCGGGAGCGCCTCCCCCGCTGGAACCCGATCTCCATCTCCGGCTACCACATCCGGGAGGCCGGGGCCACCGCCACAGAGGAGCTGGGCTTCGCGCTCAGCAACGGCCTGGCATACGTCGAGGCCGCGCTCCAGGGCGGCCTGCGGCTGGAGGAGTTCGCCCCCCGGTTGAGCTTCTTCTTCAACGTCGACAACGACCTCTTCGAGGAGGTGGCCAAGTTCCGGGCCGCCCGCCGCCTCTGGGCGGAGCTCCTCCTGGAGCGCTTCGGGGCCCGGGACGACCGCTGCCGCCAGCTGCGCTTCCACGCCCAGACCTCGGGGGCCACGCTGACCGCCCAGCAGCCGCTGAACAACGTGGTCCGGGTGGCGCTGCAGGCGCTGGCCGCCGTGCTGGGAGGCGCCCAGTCGCTGCACACCAACTCCTACGACGAGGCGCTGGCGCTGCCCTCGGAGGCCGCCGCCACCCTGGCGCTGCGCACCCAGCAGCTCCTCGCCCACGAGTCCGGGGTGCCCCGCGTCGCCGACCCCCTGGGTGGGGCCCACCTGGTCGAGGACCTCACCGAGCGGCTGGCCCACGAGGCGAGGGAGCTGATCTCCGAGGTGGACTCGAGGGGTGGGGCGGTGGCGGCCATCGAGCAGGGCTTCTACCAGGCCCGGATCCAGGAGTCCGCCTACCGCCAGCAGCGCCTTTTGGAGGCCGGGGAGCGGGTGATCGTGGGGGTCAACCGCTACCAGGAGGAGGAGGAGCTCCAGATCCAGCTCCTTAAGGTGGACCCCGAGCTGGAGCGGGCCCAGCTGGTCCGGCTTCGGGAGCACCGCCGCCAGCGGTCCGAGGCCGAGGTCACAGCCCGCCTGGACTCCGTGCAGCGCGCCGCCGAGGGGACCTCGAACCTGCTCTTCCCCATGCGCCAGGCGCTGGCGGCCGGCGCCACCCTGCAGGAGGTCTGCGACCGGCTGCGGGAGACCTTCGGCGTCTTCCGCCCGCAAGCCCAGCTCTGAGGCTCGCCAGCCGCCGCCGCCCTCATTCGGGGAAGATTGCCTGATGGCAGGTGCTGAGGC
>JAKBTP010000072.1 GCA_021844355.1 bacterium
CGGGGCTGAGGCGCCGGCCCGGCTGCCGGCTCCCCCCGCCCGCCTGGCCGGGGGCGCTCAGAGGCGCTCGGCGATGCTCTGCCCTTGCATGAAGAACAGCAGGTAGTCCGGCCCCCCCGCCTTGGTGTCGGTTCCGCTCATGTTGAAGCCGCCGAAGGGGTGGACCCCCATCAGCGCACCCGTGGACTTGCGGTTCACGTAGAGGTTGCCTACGTGGATGCGCTCCTTGGCGAAGGCGATCCGCTCCGGGTCGCGGCTGAAGTACGAGCCGGTGAGCCCGTACTCCGTGGAGTTGGCTATCCGGATGCCGTCCTCGAAGTCCCGGGCGGGCATGACCGCGAGGACCGGGCCGAAGATCTCCTCCTGGGCGATGCGGGCCTCGGCGCGGACCCCGGAGAAGACCGTGGGCTCGATGAAGTAGCCCTCCGCCCCGGGCTTGGTGCCCCCCAGCACCAGCTCCCCCTCGCGCTTGCCCACCTCGATGTAGTCGAGGATCTTCTCCTCGGCGGCCGAGTCCACCACCGGGCCCATGGTCACCTCGGGGTCCACCGGGTCCCCCATCCGGATCTCCCGGACCCGCTCCAGCACCTTGGCCAGCAGCTGGTCGTACACCTGCTGCACCACCACGGCCCTCGACCCGGCCGAGCACTTCTGGCCCTGGAAGCCGAAGGCGGAGATGGCGATGTCGCGGGCGGCGCGGTCCAGATCAGCGGTCTCGTCCACCACCACCGCGTTCTTGCCGCCCATCTCCAGCTGCACCCGCTTCAGCCAGCGCTGCCCGGGGTGCACCCGAGCGGCTCGCTCGTTGATCCGCACCCCCACCTCGCGCGACCCGGTGAAGGCCACGAAGCGGGTCTGGGGATGGTCGACCAGCGGGTCGCCGACCAGCGAGCCCCGCCCGGTGAGCAGGTTGACGACCCCCGGAGGCAGGCCGGCGTCCTCCCAAATCCGCACCAGGAAGGCCGCGGTGGTGCAGGCGGTGTTGGCTGGCTTGAGCACGACGCAGTTGCCCGCCACCAGGGCCGCGGTGGTCATCCCGGTGGTGAGCGCCACCGGGAAGTTCCAGGGGGAGATCACCGCCCCCACCCCCAGCGGGATGTAGCGGAACTGGGTGATCTCCCCGGCGATCGGGGCGGTTCGGTCGCCGGCGGCGAACTGCAGCGCCTGCCGGGCGTACCACTCCATCAGGTCGACCGCCTCCGCCGCCTCCCCGTCCGCCTCGTCCCAGGGCTTGCCCACCTCGTACACCATCACGGCGGCCAGCTCGTGGCGGCGGCGGCGGACCAGCTCAGCCGCCCGGACCAGCACGGCGGCCCGCTCCTCCACCGGCGTCCTGGACCACTCCGGGAACGCCTGCCACCCCGCCGCCAGCGCCTCCTCGACATGCTCGAGCTGCGCCGCCGCGTGGCGCCCCACCACCTGGTCGGGGTGGGCTGGATTGACGGAGACGATCTGCTCGTTGGAGCCCACCCGGCGCCCCCCGATGACGAGGGGGTAGTCCTCGCCCAGCCGACCCTCCATCTGCCGGAGGGCGGCCCGCATGGCATCCCGGTTGGCCGGGATGGAGAAGTCCAGGGAGGGCTCGGTGGAGAAGGGGGGCAGGTTCATGGGGATCACTCCTGAAGGCAGGTCCGGGCTCAGCGCCGGACCAGGTTGCGGGCGAGGAACAAGACGTTGGCGGGCCGCTCGGCCAGCCGGCGCATGAAGAAGGGGTACCAGTGGGTGCCGTAGGAGACAGCCACCAGCACCGTGTATCCCCGGGAGACCAGCTGGCGCTGGAGGTCCGGACGGACCCCGTACAGCATCTGGAATTCGAAGCGGTCCTTGGGGATCCGCTGCCGTAGCGCGAAGGTGACCGACTCCTCGATGATGTCGGGATCGTGGGTGGCGAGGGCGGTGTAGCCGCCCCCGGAGAGGGCCAGCTCCATCATGCGCAGGTAGTTGCGGTCCACGTCCTGCTTGCGGGGGAAGGCCACCTGGGCCGGCTCCAGGTAGGCGCCCTTGACCAGCCGCAGGTTGGGGCTTAGCGGCAGGAGCTGCTCCAGGTCTTGGTAGCTGCGATAGAGGTACGACTGGAGCACGCAGCCCACGTTCTCGTAGCCGCGCTCGCGCAGGTGGCGGTAGGTGTCCAGGGTCGCTTGGACGTGGGCCGAGTCCTCCATGTCGATCCGGATGAACAGGTCCAGCTCCCGCGCCAGGTCCAGGAGGTGGGCCAGGTTGCTCTCCGCCAGCCCCTGGTCGATGTCCTGCCCCAGGAGGGTGAGCTTGAGCGCCGCGTTCGCCCACAGCCCCTCGGAGGCCAGCCGCCTCAGCAGAACCTCGTAGTCCGCGACCGCGCGGGCGGCGTCGGCCTCGGTGGCCACCGCCTCCCCCAGCTCGGTGGCGTTGCACTTGAACCCGGCCTGGTTCAGCCGGCGGATGGCGTCCACTGCCTGGTCCAGGGTCTCCCCGGCCACGAAGCGCGAGGCCCCGAGCCTCATCCCGTACCGGTTCATGAACCGCTCCGTGCCGCGATTGCCGGCGGCCAGCAGGATGGCGGCCCGCGCGGCCCCGTTCAGCGGCAAGGTCGGTCCGCCCGCCCGCCGGGGCGGCTCCAGGTGCAGTTCATCAGCTCACCTCCATCATTCGGGATGCCCCCGGTGGCCAGATCGTCCGCCGCGGCCGCCCCCACAGGAGCAGGTCGACCACCAGCTCCCAGATCACCGGGGAGAACTTGTGTCCGTGCCCGGAGATGCCACACGCCACCTGCACCCGGCAGCACTCCGGGTGCGGCCCCGGGTCGCAGCCACGGTCCGGGGTGTCGGTGATCAGCCCGACCGGGGCACGCAGCGCCGGGGCCGCCCGCGGCGAGGGGGCCACGTCCCCGATCCACTGGCGGAACGCCGCCAGCTCCTCGTGGTGGCACTCACGGTCCACGGAGTCGGGGGTGGTCGCCTCCCCCCCCTGGTGCCGGGCAACCCTAACCGTCACACCGCCCAGGGTAGGGAAGCGGTACCAGGGATGGCCGGAATCGTGCTGGTGGTGGAAGGGCGTCTTCACCGGATCCCGTCCGCCGTGGGCGTCGAGGAGAGAGCCGGCTCGCCGAGCCGGAGCGAGGCACCGGCTGCGGCGGCCGCCCTCAGGTCGCCGAGCACTCCCCACTCGGGCCTGAGCGCCTCCGCTCCCCGTTCCAGCAGCACGGTGCCGCCACGAGGGGGG
>JAKBTP010000165.1 GCA_021844355.1 bacterium
TTGCGGAACGCCGTCCTGAAGTGCTCCATCCGTCCCTGCCGTAGCGAATCCCACTACCGTCGGGAGGCCGTACCACCCAGCGGACCAGCGCAGTTTAGCCGCTGCGGAGGTCAGGATAGGGGCGCAAAGGAGGATCGGAGCATAGCTGTAACAGCTTTGCCACCGAGCCCCAGCCTACTTGGCGTAGTCGACCGAGCGGGTCTCCCGCACCACGGTCACCTTGATGGTCCCGGGGTAGCTCATCTCGCTCTCGATCCGTCGGGCCACCTCGCGGGCCAGGACCACGGCGGCGTCATCGGTGATCCGCTCGGGGCGGACCAGGATCCTCACCTCTCTACCGGCTTGGATGGCGAAGGAGCGCTCCACACCGTCGAAGCCATTGGCGATCTCCTCCAGCTTCTCCAGCCGCTTGATGTAGCTGGCCAGGGTCTCTCGCCGGGCTCCGGGCCTGGAGGCGGAGATGGCGTCGGCACTGAGGATGATGAAGGCGAGCACGGTGCTCGGCTCAACGTCGTAGTGGTGGCACTGCACCGCGTCCACCACGTCCCGGTGCCGCCCCAGGCGGCGGAGAATCTCCCCGCCGATCACGGCATGGGATCCCTCCACCTCGTGATCCACGGCCTTGCCGATGTCGTGCAGGAGGCCCGCCTCCTTCGCCAGATGCTCGTCGGCGCCGATCTCGGCGGCGATCATCCCGGACAGGAAGCCCACCTCCTTGCAGTGGGCCAGGACGTTCTGGCCGTAGCTGTACCGGAACCGCAGCGTGCCCACCAGCTTGACCAACTCGGGGTGCATGCCCTGCAGACCCAGCTCGAAGAGCGCCCTCTCGCCCTCCTCCGCGATGCGGGCCGCCACCTCCTCCCTCGACTTGGCGGCCACCTCCTCGATGCGGGTTGGATGGATCCGGCCATCCGACAGCAGCTTGGTCAACGTGACTCGAGCGACCTCCCGGCGCACCGGATCGAACCCGCTGAGGACCACCGTCTCCGGGGTGTCATCGATGATCAGGTCAACGCCCAGGGCGGCCTCCAGGGCCCGGATGTTCCGGCCCTCCCGGCCGATGATCCGCCCCTTCACCTCGTCGTTGGGCAGCGGGACCACGGACACCGAGCTCTCGCCGGTCTGATCGGCGGCATGGCGCTGGATGCTGGTGACCAGCACCTCTCTGGCCCGCTCATCCGCTTCGGCCTTGGCCTCACCGATGGCGTGGCGGATGCGCTCCGCCTTCTCGGCGATCAGCTCGCGATCGAGGGCGGCCAGCAGCTCCTGCCGGGCCTCATCCCGTCCTAGTCCGGCGACCCGCTCCAGCTCCACCTCGGCCCCTCGCCGCAGCGCCTCGACCTCCTCCCGGGCCGCCTCCAGTGACTTCGCCTCGCTGGTGACCGCCTCGCTGCGTTGAAGCAGGTCCTGCTGCTGTCGGTCCAGCTGCTCTTCCCGCTGCAGGTTGCGCTGCTCCTGGCGGGTGACCTCCATGCGCCGGACGCTGAGCTCTTCCTCCAGCTCGGTCCGGAGCTTGAGCGCTTCGGCCTGAGCCTCCAGCTCCACCGCCTTGCGATGGGCCTCGAGCTCCCGGCGCGCTGCCCTTATCTCCTCCAGCTCGGCAGTGCCCTTCAGCGTCTGCCGGCGCGAAAGCGAGATCGCGTACGCGACGGCTCCGATGGCGATCAGTGCCAGGACGACCGCCAGCCCCACCAGCAAGGTGGTCATTGCCAATTACCTCACAGTGCCGGCGGGAGCGCGGCGGCGGCCCTCCCCGGCATGAATCCCGCGTCTGGCGCAGGGACGTAGAGATCTAAGGAAACCTGAAGGGATTCTAGCGCCTGCGGCCCGCCCTGAAGGGCCCCCGGAGGGCTCTCCTGACTAGGCCAGGGCGGCCTCCTCCCCAGTGCCCACTTCGGAAGGCATGGCGACCGGCTCACCAAGCACCGCCTGGCGCACCTTGCGGGCGATCTCCGCGGTCAGTTCGGGATTGCCCTTGAGCAACTCCCGCACGTTCTCCCGCCCCTGCCCCAGGCGCGTCTCGCCATAGCTGAACCAGGCCCCGCTCTTGTCGACCACGCCAGCCTCGATGGCCCCGTCCAGGACGCTCCCCTCCCACGAGATCCCCTCGTTGTACAGGAGGTCGAGCTCGGTCGCCCTGAAGGGTGCGGCGACCTTGTTCTTCACCACCCGCACCTTGACCCGGCTGCCGATCACGTCCATCCCCTGCTTCAGAGAATCGATCCGGCGGATGTCGAGGCGCACGGAGGCGTAGAACTTGAGTGCCCGCCCGCCGGAGGTCACCTCGGGGTTGCCGAACATCACCCCGACCTTTTCCCGCAGCTGGTTGATGAAGATCACCACACAGTTGGAGCGGCTGATGGCCCCGGTGAGCTTGCGCATGGCCTGGGACATGAGCCTGGCCTGGAGGCCGACGTGGCTGTCCCCCATCTCTCCGTCGATCTCGGCCTTGGGGACCAGGGCGGCCACCGAGTCCACGACCACCACATCCACGGCCTGGCTCCGCACCAGCGCCTCCACGATCTCCAGCGCCTGCTCCCCGGTGTCCGGTTGGGAGATCAGAAGGTCGTCGGTGTTGACCCCTATCCGGGCGGCGTAGGCGGGGTCGAGGGCGTGCTCGGCATCGATGAAGGCGGCGACCCCTCCCAGCCGCTGGGCCTCAGCGATCACATGCAGGCTGAGGCTGGTCTTCCCGGAGGACTCAGGACCGAAGATCTCCACGATCCTTCCCCTGGGGATCCCCCCCACGCCCAGCGCCAGGTCCAAGGTCAGAGCCCCCGTGGAGATCACCTCGACACCGCGGGCGGCGGCAGCGTCCCCGAGGCGCATGATCGCACCCTTCCCGTAGCTGCGCTCGATCTGGGCCAGTGCGCTGCTAAGCGCCCGCTCCCTCTCAGTGGTCAAACGGGCCTCCTTCCGGTCAGTGAGGAATGGGGCGTCGACGTGCCCTTGGAGCTCGAGTGTAGCGCTCATCTGCAGTGTCTCCAATGAGGGGCGGGTAGAACTAGTGTTCGGTAGTGTACCACCGTCTTCAGCCTTCACGGGGGGCAGCCGTCGCCGGCAGGTGGTCGATCAGCAGCTGGAGCGCCAGAGCGGCCGCCGCGTGCCGATTTCCCTCTCTGCCTAGGTCGTCTGTCAGCCTCTCGCAGCGGGTTCCCTCAGGAGAGGCGAGGGCGACGTAGACCAGCCCGGGCGGCTTGAGCTCCGAGTGCCCCGGGCCAGCCACGCCGGTGATGCCCACCCCCAGCTGGGCGCCCAGGGTCCTGCGCACACCCCTGGCCATCGCCACTGCCACCTCTTCGCTCACCGCGCCCACCTGCTCCAGAAGGTCCGCCGGGACCCCCAGTTGGGACACCTTGACCTGGTCGGAGTAGGCCACTATCCCCCCCAGGAAGGCGGCCGAGGCCCCGGGGACCGAGGTTAGGAGGGCAGCGAGCAGCCCCCCGGTGCAGGACTCGGCTGTGGCGATCGGAGTGGCAGGAGGCAGCCCAGCCCGGCGCACCACCTCCCGAGCCAGCCCCGCTGTGCCGGTCTGGGTGGACATATGCGGCCGGGGGCGGGGCGCCGCCTCAGCGGTAGTTGGTGAACTGCAGAGGTAGCGGCAGGTCCAGCTCCCGCAGGTCGTGGATGACCGCCTGCAGGGTGTCCTTGTCGCGGCTCACCACGCGGAGCTCGTCGCCCTGGATGCGGACCTGCACCTTGGGATGGGCGGACTTGATCCTCTTGCTGAGGTCCCGGGCCGAGTCCTCGTCGATACCCTTCTGGATGGCCAGGGAGAGGCGCACGTTGCCCTTGGCCGCGGGCTCGGGCTTGCCCGGACGGATGATCTTGAGCGAGAGGTTGCGGCGGACGAGCTTGCTCTTGAGCACGTCCAGCACAGCATCGGCCCGGCCCTCGGATGCCGCCAGGATCACGATCTCCTTGTCCTGGAGGTCGATCTCGGCGACCACTCCCTTGAAGTCGTAGCGGGTGGAGATCTCCCGCCTCGCCTGCTCGACGGCGTTCACCAGCTCCTGGCGATCGAAGTCTGATACCACGTCGAAGGAGTGCTCAGTGGCGGCCATGCCACAAGGGTAGCGGCTACTCGTCCCCTTCGCCGGAGTCCAGGAGCTGCTCCAGCTCGGCCAGGGTCATCAGCACCTCCCGCGACTTGCTCCCCTCGTATGGGCCCACGACCCGGGCCTCCGCCAGCTGGTCGACGAGGCGCGCCGCGCGGGTGTAGCCCACCTGAAGCCGGCGCTGTAGTAGGGATGTGGCTGCCCGGCCCTCCCCGATGACGATCCTGCCGGCGCGCTCGAAGAGGGGATCCCGGCGAGCGGCGCCGTCCGCCGGGACCGGGCCCAGCGCAGCCGCCTGGAGGATCTCCTCCTGGTAAGCGGGGGTTCCCTGCGCCTTCCACCAGCCGATCAGCTGGTCCAGCTCGCGGTCGGAAACGTAGGCACCCTGAAGCCTGGTCGCCTTGCCAGCATCGATGGGGAGGTAGAGCATGTCGCCCCTGCCCAGGAGCTTCTCTGCCCCCATCTCGTCCAGGATCACCCGGGAATCCACCCCGCTGCTCACGGCGAAGGCCACCCGTGAGGGGATGTTGGCCTTGATGAGCCCGGTGATGATGTCGGCGGACGGGCGCTGGGTGGCCACGATGAGGTGGATCCCGACCGCCCTCGCCAGCTGGGCGATCCGGCAGATGAGGTCCTCGATCTCGCTGGCGGCCACCATCATGAGGTCCGCCAGCTCGTCGATCACGATCACGATCTTGGGCAGGGGACGGAGGCCCAGCTGCGGCGCCCGCTCGTTGAACACGGTGATGTTGCGCGCCCCGTTGCCAGCGAAGAGCTTGTAGCGCTGCTCCATCTCCACCACGGCCCAGCGAAGCGAGGCGACCGCCCCTTCGGGCTCGACCACTACGGGGACCAGGAGATGGGGCAGGCCGGCGAAGTTGCTGAGCTCCACCCTCTTGGGGTCGACCAGGATCAGCCTCAGGTCGCGGGGGGTGGACTGGAGAAGGAGGCCGGCCAGGACCGCGTTGATGCACACGCTCTTCCCCGACCCCGTGGCTCCGGCGATGAGGAGGTGGGGCATGGCCGCGAGGTCGCCCAGCACCGGGCGCCCGCTGACGTCCGCCCCCAGGGCGACCGACAGACCGCTCTTCATCTCATGGAACGACGGAGCCTGGACCACCTCCTTGAGGGTCACCAGCTGCGCCGCCTTGTTCGGCACCTCGATCCCGATGGCTGACTTGCCGGGGATGGGGGCCTGGATGCGGATGGGCGCGGCCAGCGCCAGGGAGAGGTCCGTCTGGTATGCGAGCACCCGGCGGACCGGCACCCCCGACCCCGGCTGGAGCTCGTACTGGGTGACGGTGGGGCCGGCGTTGACGCCCATGACCTTGGACTCGACCCCGAAATTGGCCAGCGTGGCCTCGATGGTCTTGATCCGGCTCCGGATCTCGTCTCGCAGCCGCTCCCGCTTCCCCTGCGCAGAATCCAGAAGGTCCAGGCTGGGGACCACCCAGCTCGGCTCGGGCCCCTCCGGGTCGTCCTCCATGTCCACGGGTGGTGGCACGGGCAGAGGAGCGGTCGCCGGAGTGCCGGTGGGTTCCGACTCCACCTCCAGCTCCTCGAAGATCCGCTGGAAGGGCTCCGGCGGGAGGACCGGGCTGTCCACCGGCGGACCCTCCGGCTCGGGGACCGCCAGCTGAAGGTCAAGTGGCGTGGGTGCGGGGGCCGGCAGGGAGGCAACCGGTGCCGGGGCACCGGGGGCGAAGAGCGACCCCAGGAATCGGGAGGCACCGCGCAGGGCGGCTCCGGAGATCCGCGACGGTGCGAGGTCGAGGGCCACCACCAGGCCCGCGAGTCCGAGGGCTCCCAGGGCCACCAGCGTGGCCGGCGCCCCCACGACCATGGCGGCGCGGGGCCCGATCGCGCGCCCCACGGCCCCTCCATAGCTGGCGCCGCTGACCGCCGCCATGGAGATGGCCGCAAGGCAGCTCACGGTGAGCGCCGCCAGCACGGTACCCAAGCTCCGCCTGGGTCCCCGGCTGGCCAGCATCGCCAGCCCCGCCCCGATCAGCGCCAGCCCCACAATCCAGCCGCCGATGCCCACCGCCGCGGACACCGCACGGGCGAAGGCGTGGGCGAACGGCGCCTGGGGGAAGCCCAAGAGGATGACTCCGATCACCCCCAGCGCCAGGGTGCCGATGCCGGAGAGCTCGCGCCTCTGGCCGGGAGTCAGACGGGGCGCCGCGGGTGCGGCCCTGGTGGATCTCGCCGGCCGCCTGGTGCGGGTCCGGGAGCCCCCCGACCGGGGTGGCGTCCGGCGCCTTGTCGTCGCCATGTATGAGGTCCCTCGCCCTGGGGCGGCGCTGATGGGTCGTGAACTGAGAAGCCGCCCGCAGGCCGCAGTCTAGCAGCCGGCTCGCACATCTGCTCGGCAATCGGCGGCCGGCACTTCAGAAGTGGGTGAGACGCCACCAGAGGGAGGGAGGCGGCAGGGCGGAGCGGAGCCTGAGCCACGTGGTGCCCACCGGCCCGGCGGCAGACCGGACCTCGATCTCGGCCGCCGCCGCCCCCCGGCTGAGCACCGGCCCAAGGTGAAGGCGCCGTAGCCGGATCTGCAGAGCCAGGCCCGGCCATCCGACCACTTCAACGACGGGGCTTGGCCGGAGCGGGACCGCCGGGTGCCAGCCCGAGACCAGCTCGGGGACCGCTGACGGCACCGCCCGAAGGGTGAAGCGGGGCACCGCGGACTCCAGGAGGCGCACCGCCGCGACCTCGGCCAGCCTGACCGCGCTGATGGGCCCGCCGGGAGCGCCGAGGACGGCCGCGGTCACCACCTGCTCCCTCCCCCCCACCCGATCTCGCGCGGCTGCGACGAAGCAGCCCCCGGAAGAGGAGGTCCAGCCAGTCTTCAGCCCCACCACTCCGGCCTGACCCAGGACATAGTCATAGTTGTGCACCACCCCGGCCACCGGCAGGGTGGCAGAGGACATGCCGGCCACCGCGGCCAGCGCCGGCTGGGCCATCACCGCGGCGGCCAGCCGAAGCAGGTCGGACGCGGTGCTCGAGCTTCCCGGGTCCAGCCCGCTGCTGTCGGCAAAGGTGGTGTGGCGCATTCCCAGGGCCCGGGCCTCCTGGTTCATCTGGACCACGAAGGCGGGCACCGAACCGGCCTCCCAATCGGCGAGGACCCGCGCCAGGTTGTCCGCCGAGGGGACCAGGAGGCCCTCCAGCAGCTGCTGCTCGGTCAGGGTCTCCCCCGCACGGACCGCGACCACGGAGTCTCCCGCCGCCAGCTCTTGGACGTAGAGGGCTTGGTCCGCCTGGGTGAGCGGCACCTCGGGGCCGGACTGCCCGGGAGCCAGCGGATGCGCGAGAACCACCACCAGGGCGGTCATCAGCTTGGTCACGCTGGCGATCGGGACAGGGGTCTGCGCGCCCGAGGTGGCCACCACCCCGACCCCGTCAACGCCCAGCGCCGCCTGCCCGAAGGTGGGCCAGGCGGGCGTCAGGGGTGGACCCGGGAACACATAGGTTGAGGGGATCGCCCCCGCGATCCGGGGCTCCGGGAGAGGCCGCCACGCCTGGACCCCGGCGAACCCCAGGAGCGCCGCCAACGGAACGGCCGCGAGGAGGATCGGGCGGCGGTTCACTCCCCGGCCAGCGTGACCACCGTCACCACCGAGTTCGGATCGCCGCCGGCGGACATCCACTCGTCCTCGGCCAGCGAGCTGAGCCGGCGGCCCAGGGACGCCAGCTGCCCGGCTCCGCCGGCGGTCCCGGGAAGGTGCTGGCGCCACTTGCGGTGGTCACCGCGGAGAGGCACCCGCACGCCCCCCGTGGCCAGGTACGGCCCCGCCAGCCAGGTTTTCAACTGCGGCCCGAGGACCACCTCCACGAGCTCCGGCGCCGTGGCGGCGCGGGGAAGCGCCCTCTGGTCCGCGGCGATGGGCACCTCTGAGGGCGTAACCCATCCGGCCAGCCGCAGCGTCGTGGCGTCGGCCTCGACGGCGCAACCATCTTCGATCACCGCCACCCGGGCCGGGTCCAGCCCCGCCTCCAGGGCCAGCTGCCGGTGGGCGGCCAGGTGGCGCGGCTCACCGTGAACGGGGACAAAGTGGCGCGGGCGGAGAAGCTCCAGGACGTAACGCAGCTCCTCCGCGGCCGCGTGCCCGCTGGCGTGGACCCCGTCGGCGCTTCCCGCCAGCACCGCCGCCCCCTGGGCGACCAGCCGATTGACGATGGCCCCGACCACGGCGCCATTGCCGGGGATGGGGTTGGCAGCCAGGACAAAGGTGTCGGCACCGTGCACCCTGAGGAACGGGTGGGTGCCGGCGGCGATCCGGTTGAGCGCAGCCAGTGGCTCCCCCTGGCTGCCGGTGGCGATGAGGCAGAGGTTTCGGTCGGGAATCCGGGCCAACTCCCTCGGCCCCACCATCTGACCCGGCTGGCCCGGCATCAGGCCCAGCTTCTGGGCGGTGGCGAAGTTGCGCAGCAGGGTCCGACCGACGAGGCAGGAGCGGCGCCCGGCGGCCCAGGCCAGCTCGAGCGCCTGCTGGACCCGCGCCAGGTTGCTGGCGAAGGTGACCACCACCACCCTGCCCCCGGCCCCCGCCATGACGGCCTCCAACGCCGGTCTCACCGTGGCCTCTGATGGGGTGAGCCCCGAGTTGGGGGCGTTGGTGCTGTCGCTGAGCAGGAGGAGCACCCCCTCGCGCCCCAGCTGGGCCAGCCGCTGCAAGTCTGGGGGCTCACCCTGGGTCGGAGTCTGGTCCAGCTTGAAGTCGCCGGTGTGAACCACGAGACCCGCAGGGGTCCAGACGGCCAACCCGCAGCTGCCCGGCACGCTGTGAGTGGTCCTCAGGAACTCCACCTCCATGGCCCCCAGCCTGAGACGCTGCCCCTGGCGCACCTCCCGCAGATCCGGTGTCCCGCGGTGACCGCGCCGCTCCAGCTTGTTGCGCAACAGCCCCAACGTGACCCCTGTGCCGTACACCGGGACATTCAGCTCGGCGAGATGGAAGGGCAGAGCGCCGATGTGGTCCTCGTGCCCGTGAGTCAGCAGAACGGCCCGGAGCCGGTCCCGGCGGGTGAGGACGAATCCGATGTCCGGAACGATGATGTCCACCCCCACCTCCTGGGGCTGAGGAAAGCGCAGCCCGGCATCCACCAGGAGCGCGTCCGAGCCGCACTCGAGCAGGGCCATGTTCTTGCCGATCTCTCCGACCCCTCCCAGAGGAAGGAAGCGGACCGTGCCGGGCCGTGGCGGGTCCAGCAGCGAGGTCGGCTCAGAAGAGGCCAAGCTGTTCGGGTGGCGCGGGAGGAGGGGCTGCCGGCGGTTCCGCCAGCTGGTCGAGATGGCGTCGCAGCAAGCGGAAGTCCTGCTCCAGAACCTCGAGAAGCTGGGAGTTGTACAGTGCCGCCGCCGGGTGGTAGCAGGGGAAGTAGCTCCTCGCCCCCACCTTCAGGACCTGGCCATGACAGCGGCTGATGCCCGGAGCCCCGGGGATCAAGCGCTGAAGGGCATGCCGGCCGAGCAGCAGGATCGCCTGCGGCCGGATGATCTCCACCTGCGCGTCCAGGAAGGGGGCGCAGGCCGCCACCTCCTCGGGCAGCGGGTCGCGATTCCCCGGTGGGCGGGACTTGAGCACGTTGGTGATGAAGATGTCCTGGCGGCTCAGACCGATGCCCTCCAAGAGGCGAGTCAGGAGCTGGCCCGCGGCGCCCACGAAGGGCCGCCCCTCCAGGTCCTCCCGCTCCCCCGGCGCCTCCCCCACCGCCATGAGACGGGCCGTGGCCGGACCGTCGCCTGGCACCGCGCGGGTGCGGGTGAGGTGGAGCGGGCACCTCTGGCACCGCTCCACCTCCTCGGCCACGAGGCGCAGCCGCGCCTCGGGACCGAGAGCCGTGCTGGGCCCGCTCTCAGGCACCCTGGGAGCCGTCACCGGCCGCCCCATTGGTGCCCTGGTGACCCAGCTCGGCGATGGCCTGCTTGCGCGAGAGGTTGACCCGGCCACGGTCGTCGATCTCGGTGACCTTGACCATGATCTCGTCGCCGATGTTGACGACGTCCTCCACCCGGTTGACCCGCTGCTCGGCCAGCTGGGAGATGTGCACCAGTCCGTCCTGGCGAGGCAGGATCTCCACGAAGGCGCCGAAGGGCATGATCCGGACCACCTTGCCCTTGTAGATCCGGCCAACCTCCACCGACTCGGTGAGGTCGCGGATCATGGCCACCGCCCGGTTCATCGCCTCCTCGTCGACGGTGGCCAGCGAGACGGTGCCATCGTCCTCCACATCGATCTGGCAGCCGGTCTCCTCCTGGATCCGGCGGATGGTCTTACCCCCCGGCCCGATGACGTCCCGGATCTTGTCCGGGTGGATGTGGATGGTGGTGATCCGGGGGGCGAAGGTGGACATCACCTCCCGGGGACCCGAAATGGCCGCCTCCATCTTGTCCAGGATGTGCATGCGGCCGCGGCGGGCCTGCTCCAGCGCCCGCCGGAACACCTCAGGCGTTAGACCGCTCACCTTGATGTCCATCTGCAGGGCGGTGACCCCTCGGCGGGTCCCGGCGACCTTGAAGTCCATATCGCCCAGGGCGTCCTCCATCCCCTGGATGTCCGAGAGGATGGCGTATCGGCTGGAGTCCTGGTCGTCGGTGACCAGCCCCATGGCGATCCCACCGACCGGGGCCTTGATCGGCACGCCGGCGTCCATCAGGGCCAGGGTGCTGCCACAGACGCTGGCCATCGAGGTGCTGCCGTTGGAGGAGAGGATCTCGGTCACCACCCGAATGGTGTAGGGGAACTCGCTCTCCGGGGGCACCATCACCTTGACGGCACGCTCCGCGAGAGCGCCGTGCCCGATCTCCCGGCGGCCAGGAGACCTGAGCGGCCGGGCTTCGCCGACGGAGAACGGCGGGAAGTTGTAGTGGTGCATGTACCGCTTGAACTCCGCCAGCCCCAGCCCGTCCAGCCGCTGCTGATCGGAGCTGGTGCCCAGGGTGGCTATGGACAGAGCTTGCGTTTGCCCCCGGGTGAACACCGCGCTGCCGTGGGTCCTCGGCAGGACTCCGACCTCGCACCAAATGGGCCGGATCTCATCCAGACCCCGGCCGTCGGGGCGGATACCCTCGTTGAGGATGGCCCGCCGCACCGCACCCTTGAGAACCGACTCGAAGGCCGCGGAGACATCCTGCGCCCGGTCTGGGAAGCGGGAGCCCATCTGCTCCTGGACCTCGGCCTTGAGGTCGTCCAGCTGGCGGTCGCGCTGCGCCTTGTCGGCCTCGCGGAAGGCGCGGTCGACCCGCTCCAGGGCGAGTTCGGCCACCGCCTGCTTGATCTCGGCTGGCACCCCCACGTGGGGGTAATCGGACTTGGGCCGACCCACCTTGGCCACCAGCTCGTCGATCATCTCGACCAGTTCCCGGATGCGCTGATGAGCGCGGGAGAGCGCCTCGACCAGCACCTCCTCGGAGACCTCCTGGGCCCCAGCCTCCACCATGTTGATGGCGTCACGCGTCCCGGCCACGATCAGGTCGAGCTCGCTGGTCTCCAGGTTCGGCATGGAGGGGTTTTCCGCCAGCTGGCCGTCGAACAGGCCCATCCGGACAGCGGCCACCGGACCGCCGTGGGGGATGTCGCTTATGCCGACGGCCGCGCCGGCCCCGATCAGGGCGAGGATCGTGGGGTCGTGGACCTGGTCAGTCGAGAGCACCGTGGCCACGATCTGGACATCGTTGCGGAAGTCCTTGGGGAAGAGCGGCCGCATGGGGCGGTCGATCATCCTGGAGGCGAGGGTTGCCGCCTCGCCCGGCCGGCCCTCGCGCCGGAAGAACGCCCCCGGGATGCGCCCGGCCGCGTACATCTTCTCCTCGTAGTCGCAGGTGAGGGGGAAGAAGTCAATCCCCGGGCGCGGGGCTCGGGAAGCGGTGGCCGTGACCATCACCACCGTGTCCCCCTGCCTCACCATGACCGCGCCGTTGGCCTGACCGGCTAGCCAGCCGGTCTCGATGGTTAGCTCCGCGCCCTCGAAGGTGCGCGAGACGTAGATTCGCTCCATCTTTCTCCTTCTCGCTGCTCCCAGGGAAGGTGGTGGCCAGGCAACGGTCCAGGGACGCGATTAGGGAATGGGGATGAGAGCTGAACTTGCGCTCGGCTCCAATCGCCAGTCTCCAATCGCGCCGGCCCGACGACCGATGGCGCAGCCGCTCCCTTTCCCGAAAGCAGCATCTCGATAAACCGACCGGCCGCGGGCGATGGCCCGATCTGCCGGTTACTGATCCCGCTCAGTGACGCAGCCCCAGCTTGGCAACCAGGGCGCGGTACCGTGCTATGTCAGTGCGCATCAGGTAGTCCAGGAGGCGGCGGCGCTTCCCCACCAGCTTCAGCAGACCCCGCCGGGTGTGGTGGTCCTTGGGGTGCTCCTTGAGGTGCTCGGTGAGCTGGCGGATCCGTTCACTGAAGATCGCCACCTGGACCTCGGTTGACCCGGTATCACCCTCGTGGCGCCGGTGCTCGTCGATGACCGCGAGCTTGGCCTCACCTGTGAGCACTTGCGCAATCGCCTCCTGAAAGTCACCTCAGGGTCCGCACGGCACGGAAGGTCCGGCTCCAGCTGAACCCTGGGTCGGCCCGAGGATACCACAGCGGTACTCGCCCCCGGCGGGGGGGAACGGCTGGGCCCCGAAGGCGGCGTGCCCGGAGCCCACAGATGGGGTGGCTAGAGGGACTTGAACCCTCGACCTCCAGGGCCACAACCTGGCACTCTAACCAACTGAGCTATAGCCACCGCGCGGGGGGCAATTATAGGAGGAGAGGCGAGTGGGGCCGGAGTTGCCAACGAGCCCTCCCCCGGGCGCCGACTCCTGGGGCGACTGGGATGTCGGTCTGATGCGGCGCTGCCTGCGCCTCGCGCGGGCGGCGGGGCGCCGCGGGGAGGTGCCGGTGGGGGCGCTGGTGGAGAAGCAGGGACGCGTCCTGGGGGTCGGGTCGAACCGAGTAGAGGTGGGCCGGGACGCCTCGCGCCACGCCGAGCTCTTGGCGCTGCAAGCCGCCAGTCGGAGGGTGGGAGGCTGGCGGCTGGACGGCGCCACCCTCTACTCCACCCTTGAACCCTGCCCGATGTGCGCCGGAGCCGCCCTGCTGGCCCGGGTGTCCCGAGTGGTGTACGGGGCGGTGGACCCCCGCAAGGGCGCCGACCGGAGCGTCTACCATGTGCTGTCCAACCCCGGCGGCAACCATCACCCGCTGGTGTCCGGCGGCTGCCTGGCGCAGGAGTCGGCGGCGCTGCTCCAGGGCTTCTTCCAGCGGCTGCGCCAGTGAGCCCGGCTGCCCGTCCCCTCACCGTCCACTCGATCACGGTGGCCGGCTACCCGGGAGTCGAGGCGCGGCCCGAGCCGGGGAGCCATCTGCCGCCCATCCTCTGGCTCCATGGGGTGACCAATGTCCCGGGATACGCCTCCCCCTTCCTCCTTGAGTTCGCCAGGATGGGCTTTCCCGCCCTGGCGCTGGCGCGCCGTGGCCGTCTCGGGGTCCCGCCCCAGGACCCCCGCTCCATCACCTTCGACGACCATCTCGCGGACAGTCTCACGGTCTTCGACGCCCTCGGTGGGGGGGCGGTGGTGCTCGGACACAGCCAGGGCGGACTCTTGGCGCTGAAGCTGGCGGAGCTGCGCCGACCACCTGCGGTGGTGCTTCTGGCACCGCTTCCCCCGAGGGGAATCCTGGCTGCCGCTCCCCGGCTGCAGACCCTGCCGGCCGCCTTCAGCAGCCTCGGCGCCATCCTGGCCGGGGCCAGATTCCAGCCCACCCTGCGCCAGGCGAGCGCGCTCTTCCTCAACAACGTTCCCCGGCACATCCGTGAGGAGGTCTATCGCCAGGGAGTGGCTGACTCCGGCCGCGCCCTCCGGGTGGCCTACTTTCCCGGCGTGCCGGTGGACCCTGGCAGGGTGGCCGGGCCGCTGCTCTGCATCTCCGGCGGTCTGGATCGCACCATCCCGGCCGCCGCCGTGGGGCGTGTGGCTCGCCGCTACGGAGGCAGCTGGCTGAACTTTGAGGACTGCGGCCATGAGTTCCTGCATGAGCCTCAGGGGCCGCGAGTCGCCCAGGAGATCGGGTCCTGGATCAAGGCCCAGGTCCAAATACCGTGATTCCATCTGAGGCGCTAAGCCGGCTGGCCTACAATCTTGCCTCCGGGGAGAGGTGTCCGAGTGGTTTAAGGTGCCGCTCTCGAAAAGCGGTGTGGTCTAAAGCCACCGCGGGTTCGAATCCCGCCCTCTCCGCCACGCGGCGGCCCGAGGGGAGAGTCGCCCCTCAGCCCCTGGACAGGACCACGAGAGCGGCACCGCTGGTGACCGAGATCCGGTACCCGGCGGCCGACGGGCCGCTGCTTCCGAAAACGTAGCGTCGAGATCCTTCCGGTGTTCCTCCTTGGACCCGGCTCACCCCCGGGCCGGCGAGCAGCGTCGCCCTGGAACCCGCTGGGATCACGAACGAGATCCGGTTCGCCCCCCCGCTCACCTCCACCGGGACCTGGCCTCGAGCAGGGGGCAGGTCGACCACCATCGTATAGGCCCCTCCGGCGATGGCCACGGAACTCACTCTGAGGCCGGTGAGATCGAGGACCAGATGGGTGGTGCCTCCCTCCACCACCACCGACCACTCGGGCCTGCGGCTGAGCCACACCGTCCAACTCTGGGCCCCCTCGCCGCTCCGCGAGAAGCGCAGGCTGTAGGAGCCCTGCGGGGTCGTCAGGACGGAATACGACGTGGGGCTCCGGCCGGCCCTGGCCAGGACGGCTGAAGACTGGGTCGCCGGCCCCGCCGTGACATCCACCGCATAGGCGCCGTCAGTGAGGGTGAGGTGAGCCGCGCCCCCGGGTGGCGGGGGGAGGGAAAACTTTGCTGGGGAGGCCGAGCCCTGGCACCCGGCGACCGCCAGTGCGCCGACGGCGACGGCCAGGATGCGCAGGCAGGACGCCCTCACATCCGGATCCCCAGTTCGTCCAGCCGCTGCTCCAGCGCCGCCGGGTCGTGGTACACGCGAAAGGCACCCGCGACCTCCAGCTCCTGACGGCTGTAGCCACCGGAGAGGACTCCCACTCCCAGGGCACCGGCTCGGCGGGCGGCCAGGATGTCCCAGACGCTGTCGCCCACCACGATGCAGCTCGCGACTGGCGCCCCCAACCGTTCCGCCGCAGCCAAGAAGAGGTCCGGATCGGGCTTGGCGAAGGGCACCTCATCCCGGGTCACCACCGGCACCCCTGTTCCTAGCCCCAGCTTCCGCAGGCTCGCACCCGCGGTCTCTCGGGTGCCGCTGGTGGCCACCGCGACCAAGACCCGGCGCCGGGTCAGCTCCTGGAGCAGGTGACTGGCTCCGGGCAGAGGATGGATGCCCTCCCCCACCTCTCGGAAGTAGCGGGCGTGGGCCGCCTGGACCTCTTGCACCTGGGACTCCGAAAACTGGTGCCCCAGTTCCCGTCCCAGGGCGTGGACCAGCAGCCCCCCGCTCATCCCCACCCGGCGGTGGATCCGCCAGGCGGAGAGGTCGAAGCCCTGGTCGAAGAGTGCCCGGCGCCAGGCCAGGACGTGCTGGTAGACGCTGTCCACCAGCGTCCCGTCGAGATCGAAAAGCATCGCAGGCTGGTCGCGCATGGCCGCCGCCATCATGCGCCAATGGGGACGCAGGCCGATTCGCGTCCTCCGGCCCCGTAGAATCCGTGGGATCGGGAGCGGTCGCCTAGTTGGCCGAGGGCGCGGCACTGGAAATGCCGTAAGGGGGCAACCCCTTCGAGGGTTCGAATCCCTCCCGCTCCGCCACGAAGGCGGCTCCCGGGCCCGCTCCGGCGGCGACTGGCTCCGCCTCGCCAAGTGGCAGGGTCCTGGCCCAGATGTTCCGGGCTCCCGCCGAGTTCCTCGGGACTTCTCATCGACGCATGACCTGCTGGCGGATTGGAGCCAACGAGGTCGGCTTGCCGTGAGCGCGGGGCCCTTCGAAGGCGCGATGATCAGGTCAATCCCAACTCCTGGGGAGGATCCAGCGTGCCAGCCCCCGGCTATCAACCCATCTCCGACTACGGGATCATCGGCGACCTCCACACGGCGGCGCTGATCAGCCGCCTCGGGTCGATCGACTGGATGTGCGTGCCTCGGTTCGACAGCCCCGCCGTCTTCGCCCGCATCCTGGACTCCGAGCACGGCGGCGCCATGTGGGTGGAGGTGGAGGGTGGGATGATCGCCGACAGCCGGCGCTACCTTCCCGGGACCAACATCCTCGAGACCAGCCTCAGCAGTCCCCACGGGCGGCTCCGGATCCAGGACTTCATGGTGGCCCGCGAAGGCCGGCGGACCCTGGAGCACGACCACGTCCTGGTGCGGGTCCTGGAGGCGCCGGACGCCGACCTCGAGGCATCCGTGCACCTCGATGCCCGTCCCGGGTACGGGAAGTCCCAGGCCCGGTTCAAGGTCGCGGGGGAAGGTGGCAGCTGCCTCGAGCTCAGCCATCGGGACCTGCACGTCCACCTGGACGGGCCAGGGGGGTGGGAGGCAGACGCTGGCCGGTGGGTGCAGAGGCTGCACCTGCGCCGCGGACAGGCCCAGGCGGTGGTGATGCGCTATGACGGCGACCACACCTACCAGCTCCACGAGGACCCCCAGGAGCTTCTCGCCACCACCCGCCGGTACTGGGGGGAGTGGATCGGACGCTGCAAGTACGACGGCCCCTACCAGGACCTGGTCCTGCGCTCGGCCCTCACTCTGAAGCTCCTGATCTACAACCCCGAGGGGTCGATCGTGGCCGCTCCCACCACATCCCTGCCCGAGTGGGTGGGGGGACCTCGCAACTGGGACTACCGCTACACCTGGCTGCGGGACTCCAGCTTCCTCATCTATGCCCTCCAGCTGCTCGGGTACCAGGAGGAGGCCACCAACTTCATGGACTGGCTGGGGCGGGTCCACCAGCGCCACCCCCGAAGCTGGCAGACCATGTACGGCATCGACGGCCGCACCGATCTGCGTGAGGTCGAGCTGGACCACTTGGAGGGATACCGGGGATCCCGCCCGGTGCGGATCGGCAACGGGGCGGCCCATCAGCTGCAGCTGGACATCTACGGGGAGACGATGGACTCCGCCTTCCTTCACCTCAGCTTCGGGAGGCTGGAGGCACCCCACGTGCGCTCCAGCCTGGTGGACATGCTGGAGCACGTGGCCGGCTCATGGGAGCATCCGGACAACGGAATCTGGGAGGTGCGAGGTGGCAAGCGGCACTTCCTGTACAGCAAGCTTCTGTGCTGGGTGGCCATGGACCGAGGGCTGAGACTTGCCGACCAGCTCCGGCTCGACACCCCCCACCGGGATCGCTGGGTGTGGACCCGCGAGCAGATTCGCCACACCATCCTGACAAGAGGATGGAGCGACCGCCTGGGGGCCTTCCGCCAGGCCCTGGACGAGGACGCCCTGGACGCCACGGCGCTGATGATTCCCATGCTCAACTTTCTCCCGCCCCTGGACCCCAGGGTGCGGAGCACTGTCCTGGCCATCCAGCGCGACCTGACGGACGGCAACGGATTCGTCTACCGCTACCGGCGGTCGGATGGCCTGGAGGGTAACGAGGGCACCTTCCTGCTCTGCAGCTTCTGGTTGGTGAACAACCTCTGCATGCAGCGCCAAGTGGGACCGGCCCGGGACCTCTTCGAACGGCTGGTGGCCCACGGCAACGACCTCGGCCTGTTCTCCGAAGAGCTCGACCCAGAGAGCGGGGAGCTGCTGGGAAACTTCCCCCAGGCATTCACCCATCTGGCCATCGTCAACGCCGCGGCCCACATCGAGCGGGCGGAGGAGAACCGGGGCCCCCTCACCGATCGCTGAGCGCCGCGCCCCGGCCCGACCCGGGCACAATGGAGCCATGGCGGACTATGAGCTCGAGATGGAGCCAGTCGACAGCATCACCGTGGGTGTCGAGGGCGAACCCGGCCACCGCACCTTCTACCTGGAGGCATCCCAGGGCAGCCGGACCTGCACGCTGGTCATGGAGAAGGCCCAGTTGGTTGAGCTGGGAGCCCATCTGCTGGCGGCCATGCCCGACCAGCTCCCCGAGCCGGCACCCGCGGCCCTGGTCGGACCGCTCGGCCCTCCGGGCTGGAGGGTGGGCACGATCCAGATCTCTCTGGACGAGCCCGGGGGCGGGTGCACCCTGGTGATGGAGGAGCTGTCCGGAGTGGACGACGGACCAGAGACGGATGCCGAGCCCCGGCGGGTGCGCCTGGTGGCTAGCCTGGGGCAGATGCGTGGCTTGGCCGACCGGTGCCTTTCGGTGGTGGAAGGGGGCCGCCCGCTGTGCCCTCTCTGCCAGCTGCCCATGGACCCCTCGGGGCATGTCTGCCCGGCCCGGAACGGCCATCACAGGACCTGAGCAGCACCACCCTCGGCCTTAAAGTGGTCACGCCCCCCTCCCGTGCCCAAGAGGAGAATCCCCGATGACGCTTGCGACTCTCGCCCGCCCGACCGCGACCCTGGCCCTGGGGGCCCTGGCGGCCCTGGTCCTCGCCGGGTGCGGCGCCTCGTTCGACTCCGGTGTCGTCTCCCCCTCTCCCACCCCCTCGGTGCGAGTCCAGGCGGCCACCTCACCCTCACCGTCCCCCAGCGCCTCCGGCAGCGCCTGTGTCAACCCATCGACCACTCCCAGCTACACACTGGCGGGAGCGCGCACCCTCGCCGGCAATCTGGAGGTGAAGGACCTCAAGATCGGCACCGGGGCGACCGCCGCCGTCGGCAACACCGTGCAGGTGACCTACGTCGGGTCGCTCCCCAACGGCACCGTCTTCGACAACTCGGCCAATGACAACGGGGGCAAGCCGATCTCGCTCACGATCGCCGCAGGGCGAGTCATCCAGGGGTGGGTGGAGGGGATCCCGGGGATGAAGGTCGGTGGCCAGAGGGAGCTGGTGATCCCCCCCGCGCTGGGCTATGGCTGCACCTCACCGAGCAGCAAGATCCCCGTCAACAGCACCCTGATTTTCACCATCACCCTGGTCGCCATCGGCTGAGGGGCGCAGCCCCGGGGGCAGGAGGGCGGCCACCCGGCGCTCAAGATCTCGCGTCGCGGCCTCTGAGTCCGCCCCAACCGGGAAGAACGGGGGGCCGAAGCGCAGGTGGACTTCGGCGCGGCGGGGCCGCAGCTTGCCCCGCGGCAGCACCCGCTCGGTGCCCCAGATGGCGCAGGGCAGGACCGGTGCCCCTGACCGGCGCGCGAGGTATCCGGCACCCCGCGAGAAAGGGCGCATTCGCGCCCCGTGGCTGCGGTGCCCCTCGGGGAAGAGAACCACCACCCCGCCCCCCTTCAGCACGTTGAGTGCGGTGCGCAGGGCGGCGGCGTCCGCCTCCTCGCGGCGGATGGGAAAGACGTTGCAGGCCCTGAGGTACCAGGCCAGGAGCGGGTTGCGGAAAAGCTCCGCCTTGGCCATGGCGTGCATCAGGCGGGGCACCGTCGCTCCCAGAACCAGGGGGTCGTAGTTGGAGACGTGGTTGGAGCAGAGAAGCAGTGGCCCCGACTCCGGGATCAGCTCCAGCCCTTGGAGGTCCGGCTTGCCGGATGCCACGTACCCAAGGAGTCGGCGCAGGCTGAAGAGGGTCAGGCCCAGGGTCCGGGTGCGTCTCCCCGGTCCATCTGGAGATGCTGTCGGTGGTGGTTCCCCGGTCAAATTGGTCCCCCTTGGACTCCCCGGCCCTCCGACGCCCCGCCGCTTGCGCTCCTGTGGCGAAGACGCCCCCAAGTCTAGCCCGCGGATTCGGGCCGCCGACCCTGTCCACCTCCCTGGGACCGGCTCGGCGTACCCCCTGGTGGATTCGAACCACCGACCGTCGCCTTAGAAGGGCGCCGCTCTGATCCACTGAGCTAAGGGGGCTGACAGCGGCCATTCTGACGCTTTGGCTCCAGCTG
>JAKBTP010000172.1 GCA_021844355.1 bacterium
ACTTCCATTCCCGGCCCCGGATCAGCCAGCTGGCGGCCGCGGTGTCGCACCAGAGTCGCCCCGCGCCTAGTCGTCCCGAGCTGGAGGCACGGGTTGACCACCTGGCCGTGGAGTTGGACGGCGCCGAGGTGCCCCGACCCCGGAGATGGGCTGGATACCAACTCGAATACGAGGTGGTGGAGTTCTGGCACGAGGGCCCTGGACGACTGCACCACCGAGTCGAATACCGGCGCCTGGGCTCCCAATGGCAGGTGCGCGAGCTCCAACCCTGAGCCCCGACGCCCGGGTGCCCCTGACCAGGCAACCTCCAGCGGAGCAAGTTTGCATCTACTGTGCCGGCTCACTCCTTCAAGGGTTCTGGTGGTGTTGAAGCTCGAAGTCAGGAGATGCCGGAATTGGAACTCGGATCGCGGCGTACGGCGCGGCGGTTTCGATGGCGGCTGGTCTGATCGGTTGGGGCCTTCGGCGGCTCGCTTCGGAGGGCGTGGCCCGCGCGGCCCAGCTCGCTGGCTCGGTACCGAGCAGCCGGGCCCCGACTCTCCGGGCGTCTCCTTCCGCCCTTTGACCGGGGGGCCGTACCCGGCCCACTGCTCCACCACCAGCCGATGAGTCGAGGCCCCTGCCAGGCGCTGCCCCGGGGCGGGGATAGGCCTATACTGCCTCCGGAAGCTCAGCTTCCAGCTAGGGGTGCGCCGACAGGGCGCTGAGAGGCAACCCGCCAACCCTGAACACCGGATCTGGTTAGTACCAGCGTCGGGAAGCCACGCCCTGTCCACCCCGAGATGGTCGGGAGGTGTGCAAAACAGGATGGGGCGATGGGCATGAAGATCGAGCAGCTGGCCGCGGATCCCAAGGACGAGGTCTTCCAGGTCGAACTGCGCGGGCTGGAACCCGTGCCGGCCGACCGCCGGCGAGGTCGACCGCGGGAGCTCACCTTCATCTGGGCCGGTGCCCTGGCGGATTTCTTCTCGCTGTACGCGGGGGCGCTCCTGATCTCGGCTGCCGGGTTGGGCTTCTGGGACGCTAGCCTTGCCCTGCTGGCCGGGGCCGCCGCCGGGGGCGCCCTTCTGGGGCTGCTCTCGGTGACCGGGGTCCGGAGCGGCGCTCCGCAGATCGTCCACTCCAGGGCGGTGTTCGGCCGCCGGGGAGCGGTGGTCGGCGGCTTCCTCACCATGACCATCGGGGTGGGCTGGTTTGCCTATGACTGCGCTGTGGCCGTGACCACCGTCCGGGCGCTGCCGATCTTCAGCTCCACCCCGGAGGTGGTCGGGGGGCTCCTGCTCCTGGGAATGGTGGGAGTCTCGGTGCTGGTGGCCGTCTACGGCCACCGCACCCTCTCGCTGTTCCAGCACCTCCAGGCGCCCGCCTTCCTGGTGGTCTGTCTGGCGCTGGCCGCGCTCACCGTGCAGCGCTGGAACCTCACCCTGCAGAGCCGGCTGGCTCCCGGCCCTCACCTCGCCGCCATGGCGCTGGGATTCACCCTGACCTTTGCGCTGGTGGTGTCCTGGGTGACCTACGCCGGGGACTACTCGCGCTACCTGCCCCAGCGCTCGAGCGGCGCCCGGGTGGCCTGGGCGGCGGGCGGGGGCACGGCCGTCACCCTGGTCCTCTGCGGGTTGCTGGGGGCGGCGATCCAGACGGCCGCCCCGGGGGTGCTCCTTCCCAACCTGATCGTCAGGTTGGTGCCGCTGCCGTTCGCCTACTGCTTCGCCGCCTTCATCCTCGTCGCCGAGCTGAGCTCCAACTACCTTGACGTCTACTCCGCCGCCCTGTGCGCCCTCGCCATCGGGTTGCGGGTCGCCCGGTGGGCGGCGGCGCTGGTGATGGGGCTGGTGGGCGGAGCCATCGCCGCCCTGGTCCTGTTCGCCGGCAGTGGCTTCCAGGGGAACTACGTCAACTTCCTCACCCTCACCTACGTCTGGTTCCCGGCCTGGGCGGTGGTGGTGATCCTCGACCAGAGGTTTCGGGGCGCGAAGGTGGTACCTGCCGATCTCGTGAGGCCACGAGGGTACTGGTATCACGGCGGGGTCCGCTGGCGGGCCATGGTGCCCTTCCTCGCCGGGACGGTTGCCACGATCCTCTTCTACAACGAGCCCCCTCCCCCGGGGGAGTGGGGCTTCGTCTCGCCGCTCGCGGCCCACCTCTTCGCGGGACAGCCGGCCGATGTCAGCGGGCTGGTGGGGATGGCGGTGGCCGCCGCCGTCTACCTCCTCTTGCGGGAGCGCAACCCGCGGGCCCAGGCGCTGGCTCCCGCCCGGGAGCGCCCGTGACGCCGCCCATGCCGATCGCGGCCACGGTGGCGGGCAGCGACAGTGGCGGGGGTGCCGGCATCCAGGCCGACCTCAAGAGCTTCGCCGCGGCCGGGGTGTACGGGGTGAGCGTCCTGGTGGCGCTCACGGCCCAGAACACGAGGGGCGTGGATGCGGTCCACGCCGTCCCCCCGGACTTCGTCATGGCCCAGTTCGCGGCCCTGGATCGGGATCTGCGCCCGGTGGCCGTGAAGACGGGGATGCTGCTCTCCCCCGAGCTGATCCAGGTGGTGGCGGAGCAGATCTCGACACGCGGCTGGGGCCCCCTGGTCGTGGACCCGGTGATGGTGGCAAAGGGTGGGGATCGCCTCCTCCAGGCGGAGGCGGTGGACATCCTGCGCGACCGCCTTCTCCCGCTTGCCGAGGTGTTGACCCCAAACTGGCCCGAGGCTGCCGCCCTCGCAGAGGTGGAGGTCGTGGATGAGGGCACGGCACTGGCCGCCGGCCGTCGGCTGCTGGAGATGGGGCCGCGCTGGGTGCTGGTCAAGGGCGGACATTCCCCGGAGGAGCCGAACGACCTTCTGATCGGACGGGAGCAGGTGGTGGTGCTGCGGGGGACACGCGTTCTCGGGCCGCACACCCACGGGACCGGCTGCACCTTCTCCGCCGCCTTAACGGCCCATCTGGCCCGGGGGCGCCCGGTGCCGGAGGCTGCGGCCGAGGCCAAGCGCTACCTCCAGGCTGCCCTGGAGCAGGCTCCGAAGCTTGGCGGGGGGCATGGCCCCCTGCAGCACCTTCCCAAGGGGTATTGAGCTGCTGGCGTGATAGGCAGTGATACAACACGTACGCACGTGCGGTGCTACCCTGACGCGGTGAACCTCACGGAGTGGGCACGCCGACAAGGGATCCACCCCCAGACCGCGTACAACTGGTTTCGCGCCGGTAC
>JAKBTP010000182.1 GCA_021844355.1 bacterium
CGGAGGCCCTTGAACTTCGCGTCGAAGACTGGTGAGCAGATGAAACTCGAGACTGGCGACTCGCAGGCAGCCCTGACGGAGGCGGAGCAGATCGACGCGATAGTGGCTCAGGCCGAAGGCTGGAAGGGCCCGGCTCTGACCCGCTTGCGGGACTGCATTCGCCGTGCCGATCCTGGGATTCAGGAGGAGGTGAAGTGGAGAAAGCCCTCCCGCCCCATGGGAGTCCCGGTCTGGTCGCGCGACGGGATTGTCTGCGTCGCCGACGTCCTCAAGAGCGCCGTCAGGCTGACCTTCCCCAAGGGGGCCGCGGTGGACGATCCCAGCGGCATATTCAACACGCGTTTGGACAGCAGGACGGTCCGAGCCGTGGACTTCCGGGAGGGCGACGAAGTCAATGAGGCCGCTCTCGCAGCCCTGGTCCGAGACGCGGTCCGGCTCAACACCTCGAGCCGTAGGAGGCAGTGAGCCCAGCTAGGCACCCAAGGTAGATGCGGATTCGGACATGCCGCAGCAGCGGGACGGTACTTGGCCTCCCACCCTCCGGCCCTGGGCGCAGCCGATTAGCTGTCATCGGGGTCCCTTTGGTGGTGATCCCCCAGTGGAGTTGCTGGCAGGGCATGAGTTGCGGGCAGGCGACCGCCAACGCACGATGCTTGTCTCTGATAACCTTTGCATGTGGTAACTACAGTCCCGGACCAACGGTGACCGAGGGGCAGCCTGCCGAGGCCGATCCCGAGCTCACCGGCGAAGCGGAGCGGCTCCGGATGGTGATGATCCGAATTCGCCGCCAGCTGCATCGCCGGGACACCGTTGGGCTGAGCATCGAGCTCTACTCGGCGCTGGCGACCGTGGTCTTCCGGCAAGGGCTCTCGATGGGGGAGCTGGCCCAGGCGGAGCACCTCCCCCCATCCGCCGCGACCCGTCTCGTGGATCGCCTCGAGGAGGCGGGGCTGGTCGTGCGCCGGCCCAACTCCCGGGACCGGCGGGGGGTGCTCCTCGAGGCCACTCCGGAGGGGCGCCAGCGATTGGCGGAGCGCAAGCGAACCGACAACCTCTGGCTGGCGGGCCGCCTGGGCCGCCTGACACGGGAGCAGCGCTCGACTGTGATCCAGGCCCTTGATGCCCTGGAGGCGGCGGTACTCCGCGACCCTCATTCCGGAGAGGTGGCGGCCGCCGACACCT
Organism: bacterium; assembly: GCA_021844355.1. GTDB lineage: Bacteria > Chloroflexota > Dormibacteria > Aeolococcales > Bog-877 > JAJYXT01. The sequence goes on from JAKBTP010000182.1 coordinate 1,183, forward strand.
CCCAGCTGGAGCTTCCGGCACCCGTAGCCGAGGTGGCGTCGTGAGCCCTCGCGTCCTCCCTCCCCAGGTGCACTGCGGGAGGGTCGGAGGCGGAGCGAGGGTGCAGGATGACTGACCAGGGCGACGTGATCACGGTCAGGGGGCTGGTGAAGCGCTACGGGCCGGTGGAGGCGGTGCGGGGAATCGACCTGGACGTCCATCGCGGCGAGATCTTCGGCTTCCTGGGACCCAACGGGGCTGGCAAGTCCACCACCATCTCCATCCTCTGCACCCTGGTCGAGAAGACGGCGGGCTCGGCCACCGTCGCCGGATGGGACGTCGCGCGCCATCCCCAGGAAGTGCGCTCCCGCATCGGCCTCGTGTTCCAGGACCCCTCCCTGGACAACCAGCTCACGGCGCGGCAGAACTTGTACTTCCACGCGCTGGCCTACGGAGTGCCCCGCCGCGAGCGCTCCGAGCGGATCCGGGCGGCGCTGGAGATGGTGGGGCTGGAGGACCGCGCGGACGCGCAGGTGATGACCTACTCCGGGGGTATGAAGCGCCGACTGGAGATCGCCCGGGGAGTGCTCCACCACCCCGAGGTACTCTTCCTCGACGAGCCCACCATCGGTCTCGACCCTCAGACCCGCGCCACGGTCTGGGACCACCTCCGGGAGATCAGGGTCCAGACCGGCACCACCATCTTCATGACCACCCACTACATGGAGGAGGCGGAGTGGTGTGATCGGATAGCGGTCATCGACCACGGCCTGATCGTGGCCCTCGGAACCCCGGACGAGCTGAAGGACCAGATGGGAGGTGATGTGGTGGTGGTGACCACCTCGGACAACGAACTCGCCGCCGAGCAGATCGCCTCCCGCCTGAACGCGAGGGTGACCTCCGACGACGGCACCTTGAGAGTCGACGTCGCCAATGGTCCCGAGTTCGTGCCCCAGCTGGTGCGCGCGCTGGACGTGGAGGTGAAGACCGTGACCGTCCGGCGCCCCAGCCTTGACGACGTCTTCCTCAAGCTGACAGGGCGGGCGATTCGGGATGAGGAGGTGGACTCAGCCGCCGCGCTGCACCGGGCGATGGCCCAGAGATGGCAGGGAGGGCGCCGATGAGCAACGCGACCACCAGCTCCCCGACGGTTGGCGAAGAAGCCCCGTCTGCCGCCCTGAGCCCCGTCGGCATCCGCGTACGGGTGCCGTTCTGGCAGTCGGTCTTCATCATCTGGTACCGAGACATCCTGCGCTTCACTCGCGACCGCGCCCGGCTGATCGGATCCCTGGCCCAGCCGATCCTCTTCCTGGTCGTCTTCGGCGTGGGGCTCAGCTCCGCCTTCGGAGCCGGATCCGGGGTCCTGCCTCCCCATACCACCTATCTCGAGTTCATGTTCCCCGGGGTCATCGGGATGACGGTGCTGATGACCTCCATCTTCAGCGCCATGCAGATCGTCTGGGACCGGGAGTTCGGCTTCCTGCGCGAGATCCTCGTGGCTCCCATCGACCGCTCGGCGGTGGCCGTCGGCAAGGCCCTGAGCGGCGCCAGTCAGGCGATGGTCGGGGGCATCATCATGCTGGTCTTCGCTCCCATCGTCGGGGTGCGACTCTCGGTCCTGGGAGTCCTCGAGATGCTGGCCCTGCTTCTCCTCTTGGCCGTGTCGCTGAGCGCCTTCGGGATCGCCATCGCCTCCCGGATGAGGTCCATGCAGGGGTTCCAGGTGGTGATGAACTTCCTCATGATGCCCATGCTCTTCCTGAGCGGGGCGCTCTTCCCTCTGAAGGGCCTGCCCATCTGGATGGCGGTCCTCACCCGCCTCGACCCCGTCACCTACGCCATCGCCCCCGTCCGGGTGTCGCTCTTCAGCAACTCGGGCTATCCGGCCCCGTTCATCAACGCCGCCCAGGTGACCATCGGGAGCTACACCCTGCCGTTGCTCCTCGACGTGGGCATCGTGGCGGTGATCGGCGTCGCCGTACTCGGACTGGCAATAGCCCAGCTGCGCAAGCGGGACTGAAGGACAGGG
>JAKBTP010000026.1 GCA_021844355.1 bacterium
GCAGCTGGCGGACGAAGTCCTCCAGGTTGTCCGGGTGGCCCGGGAAGGCCTCACCCCAGCGCTCCATGAACTGCTCGTAGCGATCCGGCTCGCCGGCCAGGCGGCGCTCCAGCATCGAGTTGAGGTCGGAGACCATCTGCTTGAGCTGGGCCATCTGGGCCCCGCCCATCTCCCCGAGATGCTGGCCCATCTCCCGGAGGTGGGACTCCACCAGCTGGCGCCGGAGCTGCTGCAGGAGGTCCCGGAAGTCGGACTCGGCCTCCGGGTCCACGAACTCGTAGTTCTGGAGGAAGCGGATGGCGGAGCCGGTCTCGGGAGGAAGCCGGTCGAGCTGCTCCTGGCGGGCGGCGAGCAGCCGTCCGGCCAGCCCCTCGCCATCCGGCCCCCGGGCCGCGTCCCTCCGCTCGGCCAGCGTCCCCCGCTCCTTCTGGACGATCCGGTCCAGCCGCTCCTCGAGGTCCTGGAAGAGGCCTTCCAGGCTGTACCGCTGCAGCTCCGCCTGCCGCCTCTGCCGCAGCTGCTCGAGCAGCCCTTCCAACCCCGGGATCCGGTTCCCCTCAGAGTCCTGGAAGCCCTGCCCCAGCAGCCTGCGGAGAGCGGACTCGAAGTCCCATCCCTGGAACACGTCTTCCGCCAGCCGGGAGAAGACCTCCTGGGGGTCAGGGGCTCCGGGGTCCTGGGTCCCGTCCCAGCGGCTGTAGCGGGCCGCTGCCACCCTGGCCTCAGCCGTTGTACACGGCGGTCCCGTCAACCGTCGTCTTGTTGAGCCGCTTGGCCAGGTGCAGTCCCTCCAGGACCAGCTCCAGCGCCGCCGCCACCGCCGCTGGCTCCCGGGGCTCGTCCAGGTCGGCCAGGATCCGGGGGGTGTCGGGGATCTGGGCGGCCGCGGCGGCGTAGGTGGCCGAGGCCAGCATCTCGCCCACCTCCACTGTGAGCCCCTGCTCGAACAGCGCCAGCAGGGGGGCGAACTCGGCCAACGAGAAGTGGCGGCGGAAGACGCTCTGAACGGCGCCGCGGGCCAGCTTGGAGAGCAGCTGCGAGTCCTCCCCCTCCTCCCAGGTCTCCAACTCCAGCTTCCCGGTGGTGGAGGCGGCCAGGGCCCCCAGGTCGCTGATCCGGGGGACCGCCACCGGCTCCTGGAGCAGGATGGCCCGCCGCACCGCGTTGGCGCAGAGGCTCTCCTGGTTGGCGATGGACAGCCGCACCGAGACCCCGGAGCGCTGGTTCACCTGGGGGTTGCGCCGGGCCAGTTGGGAGATCTCGGCCACCACCTCGCGCATGTACTGGGGCAGGTGCAGCTCGACCGGCAGGCCCTGGAACGGCGTCTGCTCCTGACGCACGATCTCCAGCTCCTGCTCCGCGGTCCTGGGGTAATGGGTGCGGACCTGGGCCCCGAACCGGTCCTTGAGGGGGGTGATGATCCGGCCGCGGTTGGTGTAGTCCTCGGGGTTGGCGGTGGCCACCACCAGAACGTCCAGCGGCAGGCGCACCAAAAAGCCCCGGATCTGGATGTCCCGCTCCTCCATGATGTTGAGCAGCCCCACCTGGATCCGCTCTGCCAGATCCGGCAGCTCGTTGACCGCGAAGATGCCGCGGTTGACCCTCGGCAGCAGCCCGTAGTGGATCGTGTACTCGTCGGCGAGGTATCTCCCCTCGGCCACCTTGATGGGGTCCACCTCCCCGATCAGGTCGGCGATCGAGGTGTCGGGGGTGGCCAGCTTTTCGGCGAAGCGCCGCTCCCGGTCCAGCCAGGTGATGGGGGTGGCGTCGCCCCTCTCCGCCAGGAGCTCCCGCCCGAAGCGGCTGATAGGGGAGTAGGGGTGGTCGTTGACCTCGCTGCCGGAGATCGCCGGGATCCGCTCGTCCAGAAGGCTGGACAGCGCCCGGATGAGCCTGGACTTGGCCTGCCCGCGCTCCCCGAGGAAGATCAGGTCCTGGCCGGCGAGGATGGCGTTCTCCACCTGGGGGAGGACCGAATCCTCGTAGCCGACCAGCCCCGGGAAGACCGGCTCGCCGGCCCGGAGGCGGGCCACCAGGTTGTCGCGAAGCTCCTCCCGCACAGAGCGGACCCGGTACTCGCTGCCCCGCAGCTCGCCAACTGTGGAGGGGAGGGTCAAGGGCACTTGGAAAAGCCGACTGGGGAGGACGCCGACATGGGCCTCACTATAGCCAAGGGCGGAGAAACACCCGGCTGCCCACCGGCTCCTCCCGCAATCCGGCAAGCTTGGGATGTGAGCAGCGGCCCTCCCTCCGGACCCCAGTCTGGGCGCCACCGGGTCGAGACCCTGGCCGACCCCTCCGGCTTCTCGGTGCGCCTGGGATGGGGGCTTGACGGAGCGCTGGCGCTGGCGCCGAGCTCGGACGTGCTGGTGGTGGTGGACGTGATCACCTTCTCGACCGCGGTCAGCGTGGCCGTGGACCGGGGCTGCGCCGTCCATCCCTCCCCCTGGGACCCAAGGGCGGCGGCCCGGATGGCTGCCGAAATCGGAGCTGTGCTTGCAGTCCAGCGCTCCCGGGTGGACGCCGAACACCCCTACTCCCTCTCGCCCGGCACCCTGGACCGGGCCCCCCGCGGCAGCTCGATCGTCCTACCCTCGCCCAACGGCTCGGCGGTGGCCGCGGCCGTGGCCGCCACCGGGGTGGTGGTGCTCGCCGGCTGCCTGCGCAACGCCGCCGCGGTCAGCCGCTTCGCCCGCCGCCACGGCAGGAGGATCGCCGTGATCCCTGCGGGCGAGCGGTGGCCGGAGGGCGGAATGGACCCCGCCCTGGAAGATCTCATCGGGGCAGGGGCGGTGGTGGACGGGCTTCGCCGGCGCCGGCGCTCCCCCGAGGCCGCGGCAGCGGCCCAGGCCTACCTCTGGGCTCGGCGCCGGGGGCTGCGGCGCACCCTCCTCGAGGCGGTCTCCGGGCGCGAGCAGCTGGGCCGAGGGTACGGGGAGGAGGTCGATTGGGCCGCGGCCCTCAACGCCTCCCAGGTGGTCCCGGTTCTCTCCGAGGGCGCTTTCCGGGCCCTCGGGAGCCGGACCTGCGAAGGCGTCACCTGAGTCGCACCAGGGCCGTGTACTCCAGCTGCCCCGGGTCCCGCCCGAGCTGGGTGGGGGCGGCCATGACGGCCTCGCGGTGCCCACCCATCTGGCCCAGTTCGCGCGGACGCACCAGCATCACGCGCCACGCCA
>JAKBTP010000221.1 GCA_021844355.1 bacterium
TGGTGGAAGGTGGCCGGCGGCCGCTCCCGGTGGCTGCTGTGTACGCCGATAAGGAGCGGGACGTCAAGCTGGACAGATCAGCGTCGACCGTGGAGGTCTCCAACTCGCGGTCGGGGGAGGGCTCGTCATCTCTCCTGGATGACCCCTGGCGTACGGCGCGGCGATCCGGATGGATCAGCACCCACGGTGCGTCAGGTCTGGTCGCGAGAGGTGGGTGAATCTCTGGAAACGCGTTCGAGGCGAGGCATGAGGGCAGGGAGCAAGGGATGGGGTAGAGGCGGGGCGGAGGAGTAGGGTGCCACAGGACGGAGCGGAGAAACGAATGGAGAGGACCCCGCGTTGCAGACAGGAACGGGCCTGCGAAGCGGTCGGGGCCCTGCCTCAGGGGATACCCGCAACAGGAGCGTCGTCATTGACCTACCTGGGTAGTCGCGTGGCCCTTGTGGTCGGCTTGGGGACGATCACGCTCCTTGCGAGTTCCTGTGCGCTGCCAGGGAGCGGAGGGAAGCATTCGGGGTCCACCAACCAGACATCACTGATCGCCTGGCCGGGCCCCTGCAGAGGCCTTGCCATGCCCCAGACGGTAACGGTCCAGCGCGAGCCCACGAGTGATGCCCGCGCCACGGGCTTTCCTCTGAAGAACCTGTCGCCTTTCAAGCGCAGCATCCGTGATCCGCTTCTAACCGAACACCTAATGGCCTCTGCGTGCAGCACTCCACCCGTGAGTTGCAACTTCATCACGACTCTCCAGTCCACCGTGCTGAACGGCTACATCATCACCTTCTTCCATGAACAACGGCGTGTCGCGACGCTGGTCGGCACCCCATCCTTGCCCTGTGGGACCTTGTTCTTAATCAAGGGAAGCAACGGACCAGGCTCATCAGAGGAAGGAGCTCCATTCATCGTGAGCTACCCCGGCTGGATCGACCTCCACGGCCATGCCTGGAGCTTCTTCGCAGACCTGGCCGCTGCGCTGAAGGTGCCGCTCGCGTCGCTGACGTCTTAGGTGGCCATCGCTGCCTGAGGTCTGCTCTCCACTGTCCGATAACCCCCACTTGGGGGTATCCATCTAGCCGGACGAGACGCTGGAAGACACCAAGATGTGGGGCTAAGGAGTCCATACCAACCACAACATACAGTGCGTACTCCGCTTAAATGGATACCTCCAAACCCCCACTTATCGGACACTCTTGGGCTACCATCCAAGGGTGCCCAGGAGACCCCGGCGACTGTCGGAGGCGGCCCTGGACCCCCTCGCCCGGGGGATCGCCGAGGCAGCGGGGCAGTGGCGGCGGCGGCCTTCGCGCCCTACACCGCAGGGGTCAGGGACCGGCACAAGGCCAAGCGCAACCTGGCCAACTGCTCGACCGTCGGCGATAGTGAGCCGGCGGCATCCCTCGCAGGCGGCGCGCCGGACGGCTCCGCAGGGTCAGCGTTCGGGGGATGGACGCTCTCGCCGCCGGCGCGACAGATGCTGTTGGAGCTCTGGGAGTGCCCACCCGGCCTGGCGGCAGATGGAGGCCAGCGTGCCGGGTGCGAGTTCAGTGTGGAGAGGGACGATCACGGTCCTACCGCTGTCCGGGTGGCGGAGTTTGAGGTGGCTGCCACGCTGGCCGCGCCGTTCAAACCCGGCCCTCTCCAGCGCCGCCATCAGAGAGCGGCCGGACACCACTGGGGAACTGGGGCTCACGCCGGGACGCGGACCTCTATCTGGGTGACCAGCGGGGGATCCGTCGGCGGAGCCGCCGGGACGTCCTCAAAGTACAGCTCGAGCGCCTCTTTGAGGTTGGCGAGGGCCTTCTCCACGGTCCTGCCCTGGCTGGCGACCTCAACCTCCAGGCAACGAGCCACGTACCAGTCGCCCTCACTGGTCACGGCGGCGGTCAGCAGGCGAGCTACGGTCGGTACGGCCACGAGCTGAGAGTACTTGGTCGGCTGCAGGAGATATCGCTCACTCTTTCTGAGTGTCCGACGAGCGGGGGTCATTGGGACGTGAACACGGCAGGCATCCCCTTTGTCCATGGCGAGCGACAGCCCCATTCGCCAGGTTGAGCACGACTTCAATCTTGAGATTGGGGAGTCGTCGCTTCCCGTTGTACTGGCAGAACCCGGAATCCGCGTCCCGTCCAGTTTCGTCTGCTGTTCATCAGATATGATTGCCGAATGGTGACAGCTGAGGCCACGCTCACAAAGTTCCTGCGGGATCCCCACGCCGTGATGGACGCGGTCGAGCACCGCGATGTGGTGCTGCACCGACGGGGGGGCCCTGCCCTCCGGCTCTCCCTGGAGTCTCGCAGCCAACAAGGCGGAGAAGGGGTAGCCCTAGTCGCCCGGCTCCTCGGTGATGTCCTGGACGGCCCGGCGCACGAGCAACTGCTAACAGCCCTGACAGCGGAGTTGGCCTGGCCCGCCCTCCTGCCCGGCCCGGAGCGTGAGGCTTTCCTCGTCGACTTCGTGCAGACGGCTCGCGCGGCCGCCGAAGTAGGTGTGTTGGCCCCTTTAGTCGCCGTGCTCGCAGACTGGAAGGCGACAGCTGCCATCTACGCTGACCCCGCTCTGGCCGCTGACCTCCGCCGCCCTCTGCCAGGTGATGGTGGTCCGGTCCCGGCTCCGAGCGCACGGTAGCGGTGCCCAAGAGGGGAGACCGAGTAGCGCCCCCTTCCGCCCCGGGCGAATGGCAGCTGCGGTTCGCGGAGACCGCAGCCGCCACGGGTTGGGAAGCGTTGTGCCAACAAGCCCCTGGGCCGACCCGAACCGCTTACGACACCTTGCTATTACGGCCGATGACGCCAACGAATCCCCGCCGCCAGCATCGCCTCCGGGGCGACCCCTCGGCTCTCGACTTGTTGGGGGCCAAGCGCTGGAGCAGTGGCAGCTGGAGGTGACTGGGGCCGGCCGGGTCTGGTATGCGGTCGATCCTGGTGCCAAACGGGTGTGGGTAACCAGGGCCAGTCCCGGCCATCCGCCCGAAACAGACTGACAGGACCAATCGCGAGGAGATCCGCAGGACACGCGACTCGGGAAGGAAAGTAGCGTAAACGATCGTTCGCGGACACGCTCGCCTGTCGGGGCGCTCCACTACGGCCAGTCTGTAACGCAAGCCGTGTACGCAGCTATGTAATGATCTCTCCCGTTTGCGATTCCCTCGAGCCATGCGCATCGGC
>JAKBTP010000229.1 GCA_021844355.1 bacterium
TCACCCGATGGCAGGGCACGACGATGGAAACGGGGTTGCTCCCCACCGCACCCCCGACAGCCCGGAAGGCGCCCGGCCGCCCCAGCTCCAGCGCCACGTCGCGATAGGAGCGCGTCTCACCCCAGGGAATCCGCAGGAGCGCCTCCCACACCTGCAGCTGGAAGGGGGTGCCCCGGAGGTCGAGGACCAGGTCGAACGAGGAGCGCCGCCCCGCGAAGTACTCCGCCAGCTGCCGCGCCGCCGGGGCCAGCCGGTCCGCGTCCTCGGTCCAGTCGTCGCCGATCCGGGGCGCGTGGGCGTGGCCAGCGAAATGGACCCCGGCCAGGGCCTTGCCGGTCCCCATGAGCAGGAGGGGCCCGAGGGGGCTGTCGGCCAGGGCGTAATAGGTGGGGGCGCTCGCCGCTTGGGGCCGCATCAGCGAATTCATGAGCCGAGCATGACACCGGCCGGGGGCCCCGTCTAGACAGATCCGGACAGCGATCGATCCTGTCCGAATGCGTCCGGCGGGGCCCCGGACCGGGGCCTACCATGCGGGCCATGGGCCCCTATCGCGCGGTGGTGACGACCGGCATCTACTGCCGACCGGGCTGCCCCGCCCGGCCGCGGGAGTCCAACGTTCGCCACTTCCCCCTCGCCGCCTCGGCCGAGGCGGCCGGCTTCAGGGCCTGCCTTCGGTGCCGGCCCTACCGCTGGGAGCCACCACCGTGCACGGCCCCACCGCCACTGGTGCGCCGCGCCCTCCAGCGGGTTCTGGAGGGCGCCCTGGACGGGGGAACCGAGGAGCGCCTCGGGGCCGAGATCGGGGTCTCCGCCCGGCACCTGCGCCGCCTGTTCCTCTCCCACCTCGGGGTCACCCCGGCGCAGCTGGCCGGCTCCCGGCGGGCCCACTTCGCCCGCCGGCTCCTGGACGACACCGATCTCAGCGTGACAGACATCGCTTTCGCCGCCGGCTTCGGTAGCGTCCGCCAGCTCAACCGCGCCTTCCTGACTACCTTCTGTGCCCCGCCCACACGCCTCAGGGCCCGCCGGCTGGCGGGCGACCGCCTGGCGGCGGACGGGGGACTTCCGATCAGGCTGCCATATTCCGGAGAGCTGGCGTTTGCGGACATGCTCGCCTTCCTCGAGGCGCGGGCCATCCCCGGGGTGGAGGCGGTCACGGATGGGACCTACCGCCGCACCGTCACCATCGAGGGGGACCCGGGCGTCATCGAGATCAGCCAGCTGGACCCCGGGACCCTTCTCCTGCGGGCCCACCTTCCCCACTGGGAGGGCCTCATCGACGTCGTCCAGAGGGCCCGGCGCATCTTCAACCTCGACGGAGACGTAGCCGCCGCCAACGACCTGCTCTCCGCGGATCCCCGTCTGGGACCGTTGGTGGCAGGCCGCCCGGGGATGCGCCCGCCGGGGACCTGGGACGGATTCGAAGTCGGCGTGAGGGCGATCGTGGGCCAGCAGGTGAGCGTACGGGGAGCCTCCACGATCATCGGCCGCATCGTCGCCCGCTACGGCACCGAGGTGGAGGGTCTCCGCCCCCTCGGGCTCTCAAGACTCTTCCCAGGGCCTGAGACGCTGGCGGAGGCGGAGATGGACGGCATCGGCATGCCCGGCTCGCGGGTGGCGGCCATCCGGAGGTTCGCGGCCGCGGTCGCTGAGCACCGGCTCCACCTGGAGCGCCGGGCTCCGCTGGAGGAGCTGGTGGACGAGATCACCAAGGTGCCCGGTCTCGGCCCCTGGACCGCCCATTACCTGGCAATGCGACTCGGTGAGCCGGACGCCTTCCCAGCCTCCGACCTGGGTCTCAGGCGGGCGCTCGGCTCCAGAGGAGGCGAGCCGGCGAGCGCCTCGGAGGTGGAGCAGGGCGCCGCGGCGTGGCGGCCGTTTCGGGCCTGGGCCGCCCTCCACCTTTGGGCCGGGCCGGGAGCCGGAGCCGCCTGAACTTCGCGCTGCCGTAGCACACTTAGCTAATGCAGGTGCGCTCCGCCAGCTACCGGGATCTGAGCCAGGTGGATTACCTCTACCGGACCACCATGGTGTTGGAGGAGGAGCTCACTCGGCAGCTGGCGGCGGCGGGGCCGCAGAGCCCGGTGCCCGGCGCCGCCCTGGCCAGGGCGTGGTCGATCCTCACCAAGAGCCTATCGGCGCTAATGCCGCTGGCGGACGTCGGGGACCAGCTGTACGTGGCCGAGGAGCACGGGCGGATCACCGGCTTCGTGCAGGCGGAGCCGGCGGCCGGCGGCCGGGCCTGGCAGGTGCTCAACCTGTGCCTCGATCCCAGCGCCGACGGCCACTTCGCCGGGGTGCCGCTGCTCCAGCACCTCTTCGACGAGGGGCTGGAGCGGGGGGTTACCCGCTTTCTGGTCCGGATCCCGGAGGGCCACCCGTTGACAGGGCTGCTCCGGGAGCAGGGCTTCCAGCCATATGCCTCGGAGCAGATCCGCTTTCGGGAGCTTCCCCGGCCGCCGGGCAGGCCCTCCAGCCCCTGGATCCCAGCCCGCCGCGAGCACCTGGCCGGGGTGCACCTGCTCTACCTCAGGACCGCCCCGCATTCGGTGGCGGCCATCGAGGCGCCCACCTTCAAGCAGTGGCGCACGACCTTCCAGCTGGGGTGGTTGAGCCGGATGGACTCGCGTAGTGGCGACTCCCGCCACTTCGTCATCGAGCGCAACTCCGAGGTGGTGGCCTGGGCGGGAGTCCGCAGCCCCTCCCGTGCCCGGCCCACCCAGATGAGCCTGATGCTCGACCCTCAGCAGGGCCAGCTGGCGGTGGAGGCGGTCCACGGGATCCTGGGCCACATCCCGGCGGGCCCGACCATCTGCCTTCTCCGCCACTACGACGGCGAGCTGGCCCGTGCCGTCGCGGCCCGGGGCTTCGAGCCTGTGGCCACCCAGCTCCTGATGGTCAAGGACCTTCCACTCAAGGTGCGGGCTCGACGGCCGCTGGAGGCCAAGCGCGCGCTGGCCGGGGCGCTGCCGGTGGCCCAGGCGCGAGGAGCGGCCCAGAGCTGAGACGTGGCAGCCAGGTGCGCTATATTCCAGCCGTGACAGGGCGCTCGGCCGGGCCAGAGGATCGGGTGGTCGGCGGAGCTTGCCCTGGCCCAGGGGTGTCGCGCTGAGGGGGCACGCCTGAACGCCGGCGAGGGCCTGGTGACCCCCAGCTTCCCCGAGGAGCTGGCGCTGCTGGTCGGGACTCTGCCCGGGCCCATCCGTGACGCCCTGGCGGCGCTTCCCGAGGGGCTGGGGGACCTCCTGGAGATCGTCCTCGACCTGGGGAGGGAGCCAGAGGCCCGCTTCGAGGGCCGCGAGGTGCTGCTCTCCCAGGAGCCGGTTTCCCGCACCGACATCGAGTACGTGACCGAGCGGGTGGGGGCCTTCGGCGGGGACAACCGGGCGGGGATCGCCCGCACCCTGCACCGGATCTCCGCCATACGCAACCGCAAGGGAGAGGTGGTCGGCCTGACCTGCCGGGTGGGGCGGGCCGTGACCGGTCGCGTGGAGATCATCCGCGACATAGTGGTGGGGGGGCAGAGCCTGCTGCTGCTGGGCAAGCCCGGGGTGGGCAAGACCACCATGCTGCGGGAGGTGGCCCGTATCCTGGCCGATGAGAGTCGGAAGCGGGTGGTGGTGGTGGACACCTCCAACGAGATCGCCGGGGACGGCGACATCCCCCATCCCGGGATCGGGCGGGCCCGGAGGATGCAGGTCGCCCGCCCCGAGCTGCAGCACGCGGTGATGATCGAGGCGGTGGAGAACCACATGCCCGAGGTGATCGTGATCGACGAGATCGGCACCGAGCTGGAGGCGGCCGCCGCCCGGACCATAGCCGAGCGGGGAGTACAGCTGGTGGGAACGGCCCACGGCAACACCCTGGACAACCTCCTCATCAACCCCACCCTCAACGATCTCCTGGGAGGCATCCAGACGGTGACCCTCTCGGACGAGGAGGCACGCCGCCGGGGGACCCAGAAGTCGGTGTTGGAGCGCAAGTCACCGCCCACCTTCGACGCGCTGGTGGAGATCGTGGACCGGCACCGGGTCACCGTCCACATGCCGCTTGCGGACGTGGTGGACGACGCGCTGCGGGGCCGGCCCCACCCCGCCCAGCTCCGAGAGATGAGAGCCGGAGAGGGGCTGACCACCCGCCTGGTGGAGCCGGCCCCCTTCGACGATCGCGGGTCCCGCGAGCTCTTCGAGGGCCAGCTGGTGGAAACCCGCCCTGGGGTGCGCCAGCTCCGGGTCCACAGTGGCCGGGATTCGACCGCCGGCACCTCGGTCTTCCCCTATGGGGTGTCCCGGGTCTACCTGGAGCAGGCGGTGCGCGAGCTCCGGGTCCCGGTCCGGATCCAGCACCATGTGGACGACGCCGACCTGGTGCTCACCCTCAAGAACTACTACCGGCGCCGGGACTCCCCGCTGCGGGCGGCCGAGGCCGAGGGGATCCCCATCTCCATCCTCCGCAGCAACACGGTGGCCCAGGTGCGCACCTTCCTGGCCCAGCTGTACAACCTGGAGCCGACCGATCCCACCGACGCCGCCCTGGCCGAGGCCCGCGATGGGATCGAGAGAGCCCGCCAGGGCACCGCGGTGGAGCTCTCCCCCCAGAACGCCTACATCCGCCGGCTGCAGCATCAGCTGGTCGAGGAGAGCGAGCTGGTGGCCCGGAGCACGGGCAAGGAGCCCCGGCGGCGGCTGCGCATCTACCCATCCAGCCAGGCCTCCTGAGGCCGGGGGACGAGGGGGTGGCGCCGGAGGGACGCAGTGGGTTCTTCATCACCGTGGAGGGGATGGACGGCTCGGGCAAGACGACCCATGTGGGACGGCTCGCCGAGGCCCTGAGCCATGACGGCCACCAGGTCCAGGTGGTCCGGGACCCCGGCACCACCTCCCTCGGGGAGCGGTTGCGCAGCCTGCTGCTCGAGCCGTCGGCGGACTGGAAGCTGGAGCCCCTGGCAGAGGTCGCGCTCTTCCTCGCCGGGCGCGTGCAGCTGGCGGCGGAGGTGGTCGCCCCGGCGCTGGCGGCCGGGAAGGTGGTGATCGCGGACCGCTTCCTGGACTCCAGCCTGGTGTACCAGGGGGCACGAGGGGTTCCCTGGGAGTCCATCCTGGAGCTCCATCGGATCTGCGGCGTCCGGGTGAGCCCCGACCTCACCCTGGTCCTGGACCTGGAGGCAGAGGTGGCGCGCGCCAGGCGGGCGGACCGCCTCACCCTGGACCGGCTGGAGGCTTCTCCGAGCGGGTACCATGAGAAGGTCCGGAGGGGCTACCTGGAGATCGCCCGGCACTTCCCTGACCGGGTCGTGGTGGTGTCGGCGACACGCGGAGCGGATGAGGTGGCACAGGAGTGCCTGGAGCTGTCCCGCGCTCGCCTGGGGACGAGGAGGAACGCTTGAAGCTGGTGGTGGCGGTGGTTCACGAGCAGGATGCCGCCCGGGCCATCGAGGCGCTCGGGCAGCAGGGCTTCTCGGTGACCCGGCTGAACAGCGAGGGGGGGTTCCTGGAGCGCCGAAACTCGATCCTGCTCATGGGAACCGACGACAGCCTGGTGGACGAGGCGGTGCGCACCCTGAGGACGGTCTGCCGGCCCCGGCACGAGCAGCTGGGAGCCGGCGGCGGCACCGAAGGCGCGGACGTCGAGGTCGAGATCGGGCGCGCCACGGTGTTCGTGCTGGACCTAGGGCGGGTGGAGCGCCTCTGAGCCGACGCTGGGGTCCGGCGCCTCGGACGTATACTGCCGCCTGACCCAGGCCCCACGGCCGCCAGCGCGTAATGGGAGCACCGGATGGAAGGCAGCGCCACCTCCGCCGTTCGCCGCCTGGCGGACGCCGTCAGCACCGTGATCGTTGGCAACCGTCTGCAGATCGAGCTGTGCACGGTGGCCTGGCTGGTGGGGGGCCACGTCCTGATCGAGGACGTGCCCGGAGTGGGGAAGACCATGCTGGCCAAGGCCCTGGCCCGGGCCACAGGCTGCGACTTCGACCGGGTGCAGTTCACCCCCGACCTCCTGCCCGGAGACATCACCGGAGCCAACATCTACCTCCCCTCCCAGGGCACCTTCGAGTTCCGCCGGGGACCGGTCTTCACCCAGATCCTTCTCGCCGACGAGATCAACCGGGCCACCCCCAAGACTCAGGCGGCCCTGCTGGAGGCGATGGAGGAGCGCCAGGTCACCATCGACGGGACGACCCACCACCTCCCCGACCCCTTCGTTGTGCTGGCGACCCAGAACCCCATTGAGTACCAGGGCACCTTCCCCCTCCCCGAGGCCCAGATCGACCGCTTCTTGGTGCGCGTCTCCCTGGGGTACGCCGACCTGGAGGGCGAGCTGGAGATCCTCGACCGCTTCGGCCTCTCCTCGCCGCTGGACGGTCTGGAGCCCGCAACCTCCCCGGAAGAGCTCCCGAAGTTGCGGGCGGCCGTGGCCGAGGTCCATGTGGACCCTGAGCTCAAGTCGTACCTGGTGCGGCTGGTGCAGCGGACCCGCCAGCACCCCGACCTGGCCCTGGGGGCCAGCGCTCGGGCCAGCCTTGGGCTCCTCCGGGCCGGTCAGGCGTACGCCCTTCTTCGGGGACGGGACTACATGAGCCCGGACGACATCAAGGTCCTGGCCCCCTCGGTGCTCACCCACCGGCTGGTGGTGCGGGCCAGCGCCGAGCTCCGCGGGGTGACCGCCGAGGGCATCCTCGAGGAGATTCTCCAGAGCGAGCCTGTCCCGGTGACGGGGCGGCGCGCCGCCAGCTGACGCGGTGACCCCTCGCCGGCGCCCACTCTGAGGTCGGGCGGGTGGCCCGAGCTGCGGTCTTGGCGGTGGTGGTGGTGTGTGGCTTCTTCGCCTTCATCAACGGGGTGGCGCTGGCCTTCGTGCCGGTGTACGGGGCGGCCCTGGTGGTGCCCCTGTCCCTCGCCTGGAGCTGGTGGGCGGAGCGGCACCTGACGCTCTCCCGGACGGCTCCCGACCGCCACCACATGGTCGGGGAGCTCTTCCCGCAGCAGTTCACCCTGAGCAACACCTCGTGGCTTCCGATCGCCATGGCCGAGGTGGTCGACCGCTCCGGGCTCCCCGCGGGCGAGGAGGCGGTGGCGGCGTCCCTCGGTCCCCACCAGCAGGCCTCCTGGGGCCAGGAGCTCCGGCTCACTACCAGAGGCCAGTACCGCCTGGGGCCGACCGAGGTGCGGGTCTCCGACCCCTTCGGGCTCTTCCCCCGCACGGTGAGCTTCCCTGCCACCGGCTCGGTGCTGGTGTTCCCCCTGCTCTATCCCCTCTCCGACCTGGCCCTGGTCGGGGCGCGGGCGGGATTGGAGAGCGAGCGCGGCGGGCGACCGAGGGACCTGCCGCCCAGCGCCTCCGGGGTCCGGGAGCACGACCCGGCCGATGGGATCAACCGTATCCATTGGATCTCCACCGCCCGCCAGGGGCGGCTGATGAGCCGGACCTTCGACGCTGAGGAGGGAGCCGACCTGCTGGTGGTCCTGGACCTCCGCCGGGGGGTCCAGGCGGGCACCGGGCCGGAGAGCTCGCTGGAGTACGCAGTGACCATGGCCGCCTCGCTGGCCCACGCGGCCCTGCGCCGGGGCCGGGCGGTGGCCTTCCTGGGGACGGGCCGGTCGCTGACCTGGCTGCCCGCCGCCAGGGGGGATGCCCAGGATCAGCTGCTGCTGGAGAGGCTGGCCCTCTGCCAGGCCGACGGGCAGGTCCCGCTGGCTCAGATCCTTCCCCGCCATCTGCCGGAGTGGCGTTCCCGGGGCAGTGTGGTGGTGGTGACCTCGGACCCCTCCGGAGAGTGGGTGGAGGCGGTGGCCGCCAGCTCGCAGCCGGGACGGCGCGCGGTGGCCATCTTCGTGGACCCCATGAGCTTCGCCCCCCAGCCCACCCTGACCCGGGTCCCCGCCCAGTGGCGGCTGGTGCTCGACTTCTGGGTCATCCGCCGGGGCGACGACCTGGCCCGAGTGGATCCATCGTTCCGGCGCGCCGTTGGCTGAGCTGCTGGTCCCTCTGCTCGCTGTCCTGGCCCTCGCCGGAGGAGGGGCGCTGGCGCCGGACCTGGTCTCTGACCTGCGGAGGAGCGCGGGCCTCCGGCGCACCCTGGGCAGTTGGCTCGGAGTGGTTCTGGCGGTGGCCCTGGCGGTGGCGTGCTCAGGTGCTCTCGCGCAGACGGCGCTGGCCCATCTGGGTGGGGCCGCCCTCCTGGCCGCCACCGCAGGAACCCTGCTGGCGGCGGGCGCCGGCCGGTGGCTCCGCTGGCGCGCCCTGGCCATAGCGGTGCTGGCGGCAGCCACCCTGGCCGTGGCCACCGTCGCCGGTGCCGCGGTGGCCCAGGCCTTCGGGGGCAGCCCCCAGCCCTGGACCGTGGTGCAGGCCCAGCTGCACCAGCGGGGCCCGGCCGGCTTCGAGCCGCTGGCGCTGCTGATGGTCTCCTGGGTCACCGGGGTGTGGGTGGGCTGGCTGGCGCTGCGGGAGCGCTCTGGGGTGCTGGCCTGCGCGGTCCCCCTGGTGGTCCTGACCGCGGACCTGGTCAACGTCCCCAAGGACCTCGTGGCGCTCACCTTCTGGCCCGTCCTGGGGGCGCTGGGATGCGGCCTGGCCCTGGTGGGCTGGACCCACCAGGAGCGCCAGGCCCGGCGCTGGCAGCGGCTGGCGAGCACCTCGGCACTACCCCGTTCCGGCCTCGGCCTGGCGCTGATCTCTGCCCTCGCCCTCTCCGGAGTGAGCCTTCTGGTCCCGCCCCTCAACCGTAACAACTTCAGCTCCCGGTTCTTCCACTCTGGACCGGTGGTGCCCGCCGGATCCCACAGCCAGCTGATCGCTCCCATCTCCGGGTACGCCACCGAGGTGGTGCCGGGAGGCCCGATCCGGCAGGAGAGGACCCCGGTCCTCAGCTACTCGACCTCGGCCCCCGGGGGCACGACTTACCTCAGCGGCATCGCCCTCACCCAGTTCACCAACGGCAACTGGTACCCGGGGCCCCAGCAGTCCCTGGTGGTGGGAGAGGGGACCCAGCTGCCGTACAGCGAGCGACCGGCCAACGACACCAGCGCCACCCAGCTGGACCGCAAGGTGGTCTCCCTCCAGGTGACCTACCTGGGCACCGGCGCCCAGGAGGTCCCGGACCTGCTCTACCCGGGCAGCCCCATCGAGACGCCGTACCTGAGCGGCCGTTACCGCCTGTCCGGCCTCGCCACCTCGGGGCAGCTGCTCACCGTGGACTCGGTCGCGGCGGTGGGCGGGTCCTCGCAGATCCTGCCCTCCAGCCAGGAGGTGACAACGGTGGGGACGGTGTCGACCGCGACCCCCGCCCAGCTGGAGGCGGCCGGCCAGAACTACCCGGGCTGGGTCCTGCCGGACGCCACCCTCCCGGAGCTCGCGGACTTCCTGGACGAGAGCCAGCTGGCGGCGGACGCCCTGGCGATGTCCGGGGGAGCCACCAATCCCTACCTCGCCGCCATCAACATCCAGAACTCGCTGCGGCAGGACGAGATCTACACCCTGGACCCGCCCACCCCTCCGAGCGGGGTCTGGCCCATCCTCTACTTCCTGGACCAGTCGCACCGGGGCTACTGCCAGTACTTCGCCTCCGCCATGGGAGCGATGCTGCGGTCCCTGGGCATCCCCACCCGGCTGGTGAACGGGTTCGGTCCCGGCCAGGAGGGGCAGCTCAAGAACGGGCAATGGCTGATCACCCAGGCGGACGCCCACACCTGGGTCCAGGTCTACTTTCCCCACTACGGGTGGGTCAACTTCGAACCGACCCCGGACGGCTTCTACCAGCCCACCGGGGCGGCCGCCCGGGTGGCTCCTCTGCCGGCCCCGCCGCCGTCGATCCGGGCGCCCCACCCCGGGGTCCGGAGGGTGCCCGCCGCCACGGGCCGCGGGGCCCGGGTGGCCCGCCGGCACCCGCAAGCCGCCCCCACCATCGCCGCCGGAACCGGTGGGTCCGCTCTGCTGCTCCTCCTGGTCCTCGTCTGGGCGTGGTGGCGCCGGGTCACGTCGCCCCAGGCCGTGAGGCGGCGGCTGGAGCTGCCGCTGCGGCTGGCCGGGGAGCCACGCCCGGAGGGTCGCACCCTCATGGAGCTGGCCGACCTCTGCGCCACCCTGAGACGTGATCCGAGCCTCAGGGCGGGGCTCGGCAGGGTGGCCGCCGCCGGGGACGAGCTGGCCTTCGGCCGCTCCCGGGAGCGAGCCCGGTCGGAGCTGGTGGCCGGCTGGAACGAGGTGCGTGGCGCCTACCCGCGCCTGCTCTGGGCCTCCCTGCGGGCCCGGGGTCGCGGGCCCCGGCCGGCACCCGCACGCAAGGCGGCGGTCGCCAGGGCGAGGGCTCGCGGGTGACCGCGGAGATGAGGCTGACCATCCTCGGCAGCGGGGCCGCCTTCTCGGAGGTGGGTCACAACTCGGCGCACCTCGTGGACGGAAAACTGCTGCTGGACTGCGGGGCTCCGGTGACCAGCCTCCTCCCCGGGAGCGGGGGCTCGGTGGGCGATCTGGAGGCGATCCTGATCAGCCACTTCCACGGCGACCACGTCATCCATCTGCCCACCTTGCTGGTGGCGCGCCGCCTGCAGCACCCCAAGGCGCCTCCGCTGCGCCTCATCGGGCCGCCGGGGCTGCTCCGCCACCTGACAGTCCTCGGGGAGACCGCCTTCGGGTCAGGGCTCTGGTCCCGGATCGAGGCGGAGGACGGACCCCTCTGGGCCAGGGTCGAGGAGTGGGAGGAGGGGCGCTCCGACGAGGTGGCCGGGTATCAGGTCGAGGCCTTCTCGGTGATCCACTCCCCGGAGCTGGAGTGCCTCGGATACCGGGTGTCCATCCCCGGGCTGAGCCTCGGTTACACCGGCGACACCACCTACTGCCCGGGGCTTCTACGGCTGGCCAGATCGGTGGACCACCTGCTCTGCGAGTGCACCTCCTTCAGCAGCCCGCAGCCGACGCACCTCTGGGGGGAGGAGGTGGCGGCCCTGATGCGGGAGCTGCCCTCGCTCCGGTTGATCCTCACCCACCTCAACGAGCGCCGGCCGGTCCCCGGGGCCCTGCTGGCCTCGGATGGCCTGACCGTCACCCTCCGAGGATGCGCCGAGGACTGAAGGCCATGAGCCCCGCTGGCTCGCGTCCTTCCTCCAGTGACTCCCGCACCAGCTGGGCCGTCACGGGGGCCAGAAGAATCCCGTTGCGGAAGTGGCCCAGCGCCAGGATCACCCTTTCGTCCTGGGGCAGCGGCCCGATCACCGGTCCCGACTCCAGGAACGGCCGCAGCCCGGCCCAGGCCCCGGAGAACTCCGCCGGGCCCAGCTCGGGGATGAGGGTCCGGGCCATGGCCGCCAGCCGGGCCACCCCGTCCAGGGTCGTCTCGGCCAGGTGACCGACCCGCTCCTCGGTGGCTCCGGCGAGCACCAGACCCGACCGCTTCTGGAGGACGTAGCCGAGGTCCCCGAAGACGATCTCCGGCAGGGGAAGGCCGCGAGGGCGAAGGGCCAGCATCTGTCCGCGCACGGGCTCGGGTCGCAGGTTCACCCCGAGGCCACGGAGGATCTGTTCCCCCCAGCTCCCGGTGGCCACCACCACCCGCCGCGCCAGCAGGCGTTCGGCGCCCACGCTCACCTCCAGAAGGTCGCCCCTGGCACGCACACCGGTGACCTCGGCCGAGAGCCGGAGCCGCACCCCGGCCCGGGTCCCGGCCAGGGCGAGGGCCTCGGCCACCCGGTGGCTGTGGACATGGGCGACACCGGGATAGTGAAGGCCGGCGACCACCTCGGGACCCAGCTGGGGCACCTCCCGGCGCAGCTCCTCGAGGCTGAGCAGCCCGGACACCTCCAGCCCCTGGGCCAGCTGCCAGGCCCGGCGGATCTCCAGGTCCCCGACCACCTCCGCGCTGGTGGTGACCCGCAGCAGCCCGGAACCCTCGTACTCCACGTCCACGCCGGACTCCGCGAGGAGCCGCTCCGCCCACCGCGGCCAGAGGTCGGCGCTGCGCCGGGCGAGATCGAAGAAGGGGCCGGGGGAGTGTGCCTCGGCGGCCGCGGCCAGCATCCCCGCAGCGGCCGCGGTCGCCTCGGCTCCCGGCTCTGACCTCCGCTCCAAGAGGGCCACGGAGCGGCCGGTCCTGGCCACCTCACGGGCCACCGCCAGCCCGATCACGCCACCGCCGATGACCAGACAGTCGAACGGGGCCTCTCCCATGCTCCCAGGATATCGGGGGGAGAAACCGGGATCAGCTGTCTCGGGAACTGGAGGAGCGGCGCCGCTCTGGAAGGCAGGCCAGCGTCGCGGTGCGCCACCAGCCTCCCTGGTCCAACCGGGAGAGCTCGATCTCGGCGGACTCCTGGGCCGCCTCCGTCTCCAGCTCCGCCCGAACGACGATGCGCCGCAGGGCCGGGCGCAGGTCCGCCGGCCCCTGCTTGGCGGCCCGGTCCACCCACTCCACCAGCTCCCGCCACTCCCGAAGCGGCCCCAGCTGGCCCAGGAGGCTGGCGAGCTCCCCGAGCACCACCTGGTGCTGGTGCGCCAGCGCCGGGGAGAACAGCTCCAGCCCGTGCAGCAGGCGCTGGATCCGCCGCCGTCGCGAGGGCTCCAGCGGGCGGCCGGACCGGGAGGCCGCCTCGAACAGCCGCGGGAGCCGGGCCCGGGCCAGCTGCACCGCCCCGGTGGGGGCGCCATCCGGCTGGACGACCGCTCCGAGGTTGGCCGCCGCCTCGAGCTCCGAGATGAGGCGGCGGCTCAGGATCTGCTCACGGAGGGTGGCCTCCTCCAGGCGGGCGGAGTCGAGAAGGGAGCGCAGCGCCTCCGGCTCCCGGCCGTGCCACCCGGGCGTGCCCGCCAGTCCCGGCGCCGCCACCGGACCGAGGAGCTCCAGCAGCAGCCGGATGCGAGCCTCGGCCCGCTCCAGGGGCCGGAGCTCGGCTGAGAGCTGGCGAAGCCGTCGCTGGGGCCCGCTGGAATGGGGTTCCAACTGCTCTCCCAGGGCCATCCAGACCTCCCGCAAACGGCGCAACGCCATCCGGCAGTCGGGGACGGCCTCGAGGTCCGCCGCCAGGGGTAGGCGGGCGGCCGCCCAGCGCAGCTGATCCGAGCGATCGGCGAGGGTGAGGCGAGCCAGCTCCACCGCTGAGAGCTGCTCAGCCACCGGCGCCCACCGCCACCCCGGCCAGCGGCTCCTCGGCGCGCCACCAGCCCTCCTCGCGGCGCAACAGCGCCAGGATCATGCCGTCCCTCAGCCCCCGCTCGGAGGCGCGCACCGACCGCAGCTGCAGCAGGTCCATGAGCTGGGCGAGGATGACCGCTCCCCCGCGGCATAGCCGCACCCTCTCGAGGTCGACCCCGCTGCGGCGGGCGAGGTCGGTGGCCGGTCCGACCCGGAAGAGCTCCAGCAGCAGCTCGACCTCCCGCAGGCGGAGCGAGGCGCCCTTGGCCTTGCCCAAAAGGCGTGGGAGGTTGGTGATGGTCCCCCCGGTGCCCAGGACGAGGTGGCCGGTGGCTGGCTCGAGGTCCCTGGGCACCCGGCTCGCCACCAGCCGCTCCATGCCCCGCCACTCCGCGCTGGTCGGGGGATCGCCGTCCACGGCGGCCAGCAGCGTCCCCGACCCGACCTTGATGGAGCGGTCGCGGCATAGCCCGCCGGCGGGCCCGCGCGCCACCTGGGTCGAGGCTCCCCCGATGTCCAGCACCATGCACTCCGCTCGTGGGGTCACCCCCAGGGTGGCGCCGTCGAAGGCCAGCTGAGCCTCGAGCTCCGGGGGGAGGATGTGAAGCCGGTCCACCCCCGCGCGCTGGGCGAGCTGCGCCGCGACCTCCTCCCCATTGGAGGCGGAGCGGAGCGCCTGGGTGGCCCCGACCGCGATGAGGCGAGCCCCGTGACGCCGGGCCTCCTGCACCTGAGCGGCGAGCGCCCTCCCCGCCAGCTCCAGCCGCTCCGGCCCCACCCTGCCGGTGGCGGCCACGTCCAGCCCCAGCTGGACGAAGGCCCGGCGGCGGAACAGCGGCCGGGGATGGGCCCCCTCGGGGGCGGCGGCCACCAACAGGTGCACGGTGTTGCTGCCCACGTCGATGGCCGCCAGTCGGTCCGCCCGGGCCATCCGCAAACCTCAGCCAGGCCAGCTGGCACTGCCGATCACGCCTCAAGTTTGCGCCGCCGGGCCGGCGGCCCGCCCGGTCCGTCCGTGTACCCTGGAACCGCAGTGCCGAGCGTACGACGCCTTGAGGCGGCCCCCCTCCCTCCCCGCCGGGCAGATCTCATCGGCCCCGGCGCTTGTCACCGCGGGCCATGAGCGGCCAGCGAGCCATCTACCTGGTCCGTCACGCCGTCGCCGGCGAGCGGGGGGCCTTCGCCGGGCCGGATCCCCTGCGGCCACTGACCGCCACCGGCTGGCGTCAGGCCCTCGCCTTGGCGGACGTGCTGGTCCCGGCCGGGGTGAGGAGGTACGTTTCCAGCCCCACGGTTCGCTGTCGCGACACCTTGATCCCAGCCGCCCACGCCGCCGCCCTGGAGATTGAGGACGAGCCCCTTCTCTTCGAGGACCAGGAGCCGTCCGGCCCCAAGGAGGCGCGCGAGCGGCTCCTCCAGCTCCTGGGGAAGGGGCCGGGGCCGGTCACCATCTGCACCCACGGAAACCTGATGCTGGCCTTCGTGGAGGCAGCCGGCGGCCGTTCTCCGCGCTGTCCCAAGGGCGGGGTGTGGCGCCTGGAGGTTGACCAAGGCGGCGATGGGTGGGCCAGCCCGCTGTACCTCGGGCGGCTGGACCCGCAACAGCTGAGCTGGCGGGCGGAGTGACCGCGCCGGCCACCCCGGGGCCCGCCCTGGAAGGCCAGGTGCTCCGGCTCCTGACCCGCCTGGGCTCGGACGCCACCCTGGTGGTGGGGCCCGACCGCCGGGTGGTCTGGGCCAGCCCCAACGCCGCCCAGATCCTCGGGCCCGAGGGGTCTCCCACTGAGCCGCTCGAGGGAAGGAGCCTCAGCCAGGTGCTCCAGGATCCCCGGGCCGGTGAGCTGGTGGGCAGAGCACTCGCCGAGGAGGCGGTCCAGCGCGGAGAGATCGGCCATCAGGGCTGGCGGCGGGTGCTGCGCGCGGTGGTGGCTCCACTCGCTGCGGCCGACCACGGGACGCTGGCGGTGGTGATCCTCTCCGACATCACCCACGAACGCCGGCTGGGCCGCGCCCACCAGGACCTGATCGCCAACCTCTCCCACGACCTCCGCACTCCACTGGCCAGCCTGACCCTCCTGGCCGAGACCCTGAACGGCGCCGCCCGGGACGATCCCGAGGCCACCCGGCTCTTCGCCGGGCGGATCGCCGCCGAGGCCGACCGCCTCCACGGGCTGGTGGCGGGGATCCTCGACCTGGCCCGCATCGAGGCCGGGGTGGAGGAGCCCACCCTGACCGAGGTCGACCTCCTGGAGCTGGCCCACGAGGTGGTGGCCGCGCTCTCGCCCCAGGCCGAGCGCCGCCAGGTGCGGGTGGAGGTCCAGGGCTCGGCCGTCACCGCCAGCGCCGACCAGCCCCGACTGTCGCGGGCCCTCTCCAGCGTCCTGGACAACGCCATCAAGTTCAGCCACCACGGTGGCGTGGTGCAGCTGGAGGTGGGCCCTGGTGGGGGCGGGCCCCGGGTGGCGGTCCGTGACCAGGGGCGGGGGATCTCGGCCGCCACCATGGCCCGCATCTTCGACCGCTTCTACAGCGGCGACCGCTCTCGCTCGGTTCCGGGCAGCGGGCTGGGGCTCACCATCGCCAAGGAGGCGGTCGAGCTCCAGGGGGGGGCGATCGAGGTCTCCAGCACCCCGGGTGAGGGGACCGAGGTGGTGATCTCGCTGCGGGCCCCGTCTCCCCCTGGCGGCTGAGAGGTCATCTACCATCTCAACGTTGTCTGAGCCAGAACCGGGAAGCTTCGAGATCTCCGCCCTGCGCGACGGCGCCCGGGTGCAGGGCCAGATGGTGGCCGAGGCGGTGGCGGCGGCCATGGAGGGGCTGGCCGACCGGGACGGGGACAGGCTCCGCCGGGTGGTGGCCCGGGACCTGGAGATCAACGAGCGCCACCGGCAGGAGCGGGAGCTGGGAATCTCCATCCTCGCCACCCATCACCCGGTCGGCGACATGCTGCACGAGGTCTTCGGCCTGCTCCTCATCGCCTCAGAGCTGGAGCGGATGGGTGACCACGCCAAGAGCTGCGCGCGCTACGCCCTGCCGCTCATCGAGCTCAGCTCCCGGCCCCGGCTGGATTCGATCCTCAGCCTGGGTCACTATGTGGAGGAGCAGGTGTCCGACATCCTCTCCTCGGTGGCCGCCGGCGACGCCCGCCGGGCCAAGGACATCGCCGAGCGGGACGACCGCATCGACAGGATCTACCACCGGGTCTTCGACGACATGGTGGAGACCATGCGGGAACGTCCCGACTGGGCCTACGCCTGCACCAACCTGCTCCTCATCGCCCACAACCTGGAGCGGATCGCTGACCGGGTGACCAACATCGCCGAGGACCTGGTCTTCATGGACACCGGGCAGCTGGTGGAGCTCGGCTAGGTGGCCAGCGAGCCCGACTCTCCCCCCCGGTCCCGGCTGGTCCTGGTGGTGGAGGACGAGGAGTCCGTGCGGATGACCCTGCGCTACAACCTCGCGGCCCGCGGCTATGTGGTCCTGGAGGCCGAGTCGGGCACCGAGGGGCTGGAGATGGCCCGATCCCGCAACCCGGACCTCGTGGTCCTGGACCTGATGCTCCCCGGCCTCTCCGGGGAGGAGGTGTGCCGCCGGCTGCGGGCCGAGTCCGAGGTGCCCATCCTCATGCTCACCGCCCGCACCACCGAGAGTGAGAAGGTGCGGGGGCTGGACCTCGGCGCCGACGACTACATGACCAAGCCCTTCGGGGTGCAGGAGTTCCTGGCCCGGGTCGAGGCTGTCCTTCGCCGGGCGCAGCGGCCCGCCCGTGAGGCCCCGCGGGCGACGCTTCTCCGGGCCGGGGATGTAATGGTGGACTCCGAGTCACGGCGGGTGACCGTCGGGGAGCAGGAGGTCCGGATGAGCCCCAAGGAGTTCAACCTGCTCTACCAGCTGCTGAGCTCTCCTGGGCGGGTCCAGACCCGGGAGGCGTTGCTGCGCTCGGTCTGGGGCCCAGGCTTCCGGGGCGACAGCAAGACCGTGGCCGTCCACATCCGCTGGCTGCGGGAGAAGTTCGAGGCCTTCCCCACCCTTCCCTTCCGAATCACCACCGTGTTCGGGGTCGGGTACCGGGTGGATCTGGCGCCGGGGGTGCAGCTGCGGCGGTGACCCCAACTTCGGCGGTGACGCTGCGGGGGGTGACCAAGTCGTACGGACCCCGGAGGGGGGTGTTGGACCTCGACCTGGAGGTCGCCGAGGGCGAGCTGCTGGCCGTCCTCGGCCCCAACGGGGCGGGCAAGACCACCACCGTGGAGATCATGGAGGGCTACCGCCGGCCCGACCGGGGCACCGTGCGGGTCCTGGGACTCGATCCGGTTCGCGACCGCCGGCGCTGTGTCCCCCAGCTGGGGATCATGCTCCAGGAGGGCGGTGTCTACCCCAGCCTCTCGGTGGGCGAGGCGGTGCGCCTGTTCGCCGCCTACTTCGCGAACCCGGTGCCCCAGGGGGAGCTTCTGGAGATGGTCGGTCTCAGCGACCGGGTGCGCTCCCGCTACCGGACCCTGTCGGGTGGAGAGCAGCAGCGGCTCTCACTGGCTCTGGCCCTGGTCGGCCGGCCCCGGTTGCTCTTCCTGGACGAGCCCACGGCGGGGATGGACCCCAGGGCACGGCTTGTCACCTGGGAGGCGGTGCGGGAGCAGCGCCGTCGGGGGGTGACCGTGCTCCTCACCACCCACTCCATGGAGGAGGCGGAGCGGCTGGCCGACCGGGTGGCCATCATCGACCAGGGCCGGCTGGTGGCCCTGGACACCCCCGCGGCGCTGATCGGGGCCGGTGGAGGCGGTGTGGTGGAGCTGGAGACGGTGGAGGCCCTCACTCCCGAGGGGCAGGCAAAGCTCTCGGCCCTGGCTTCGGTGGAGAGGGCTCAGGAGGTGGCTCCGGCGCGGTACCTGCTGAGGACCGCCAGCCCGCCCCAGGCGCTGGTGGAGGTCGCCGCGCTGCTGCGGGACGAGGGGCCACAGGTGCTGCGGCTTAAGGTGGGCGGCGGGTCGCTGGAGGAGGTCTTCCTGAAGCTCACCGGGGACACCCATTGAGCGGGCCCCAGCTGGCGGCGCCCTGGCCCCGGTCGCTCCGGGCCCAGCTCAGGGTGGAGCTGCTCCTCCTGCTGCGTCAGCCGGAGAACCTCCTCGTGATGCTGGTGCTGCCGGTGCTTCTCCTGGCCCTCTTCGCCGGGGCCCGCATCTTCCCCGCCGGCGCCGGGCGGCCAGCGGAATTCCTCATCCCCGGAGTGATCACGGTGGCCATCATGTCCACCGGCATGGTGACCCTGGGCATCTCCACCGCCTATCAGCGCTACTACCGGGTCCTGAAACGGCTGGGGGGCTCACCGCTCCCGAGGTTCGTCCTGGTGGCGGCCAAGGCCGGCGCGGTTCTGCTGGTGGAGGTCGGCCAGGTGGCGCTGCTGCTGGTCATCGGCCGGCTCTTCTTCGGTTGGAGTGGTGAGGTCCTGGGAGCCATCCCGCTGATGCTCCTGGGCTCGGTCTGCTTCGCCGGACTGGGGCTCACGCTGGCCGGGGCGCTGCGCGCCGAGCTGACCCTGGGCGGTGCCAACGGCCTCTACCTCCTCTTCCTCGTGGTGGGCGGGGTGGTCCTGCCCATCGACCACCTTCCCGGCTGGCTCCAGCCGGTGGCGATGGCGCTGCCCCCAGCCCTGCTCAGCTCCAGCCTTCGGGCGGCGCTGGGCTCCACCGCCGTCGCGGGTTCCACGCTCATCCTGCTGGCGGTCTGGACAGTGGTCCTGGCCGGGGCCGCCTCCCTCCTCTTCCGCTGGGAGTGACCACTTTGGACCTGCTACGGTGAGACCGCCATCTGAGGAGGCCCCCACGTGAACCCCTTCGCGCGCCGCCACCAGCTGCCCACCCCGGAGGAGGCGCTTCCGGGACGCCCCGAGCCCATCCCCACCGCCGACACCCACTTCGTGCTGGGGACCAGGATCCTCCCCCCCTTCCCGGAGGGGATGGAGCGGGCGGTCTTCGGGATGGGCTGCTTCTGGGGGGCGGAGCGCCTCTTCTGGAATGCTCCCGGCGTGCACACCACGGCGGTCGGGTACGCCGGGGGGACGACCCCCAACCCCACGTACAAGGAGGTCTGCACCGGCCTCACGGGCCACGCCGAGGTGGTCCTGGTGGTCTTCAACCCGGCCCAGTTGAGCTACGAACAGCTCCTCCGGCTCTTCTGGGAGGGGCACGACCCCACCCAGGGGATGCGCCAGGGCAACGACGTGGGGACGCAGTACCGGTCAGTCGTGCTCTGCGCGGATGGGAGCCAGGTTGAGATCGCCAAGGCCTCCCGGGCCGCCTACCAGGTGGAGTTGGATCGGGCGGGGCTGGGCCCTATCACCACCACCATCGAGGAGCTGGGGCCCCTCTACTACGCCGAGGAGTACCACCAGCAGTACCTGGCCAAGAACCCCTCCGGCTACTGCGGGTTGGGCGGGACCGGCGTCGCCTGCCCCACGGGAGTCCCTCAGGCGGCGAGCTGAGAGCGCACCTCCAGGTGGCCGGGAAC
>JAKBTP010000032.1 GCA_021844355.1 bacterium
ACGAGGCTCAACCGAGCATCCTCCAACTATCCAATTAGCCAGGACCACTCGGCCGTGCCTTGAATCGCCGCCCGGAACTGTCTGGCGGCCGCCACTATAGCAAAGGCTGGGCCGTTGCGAGCGATTTGGCTGGAGCCCGCCTCTGAGCGGGAGGCTCAGAAGGTGAAGAGGTCCAGCCCACCGGCCACCGGTAGGGCGACCCCGGTCACGTAGGCGGCCTCCGGACTGGCGAGGTAGCAGACCGCAGAAGCGATGTCCTCGGGGCGGCCCAACTCCCGCATCGCCGTGCGGAGGACCATGCGATCGACCACCGACGGGGGGGAGGTGCGGAAGCCCTCGGTCTCGATCGCTCCTGCAACCACCGCGTTGCTGGTGATCCGGTGACGCGCCCCCTCCAGCGCCATCGAACGCATCAGTCCCAGGATCCCTGCTGAGGTGGCTGCCACACTGGCATCGCCGAAGCCTCCCTGCAGGGCGCTGACCGTGGACTTGTAGATGAGGCGGCCGTACCCTCGGGCGCGCATGTGCGGCCAGGCCGCCTGCGTGCAGTTGAACGCCCCGGTGAGGTTCACCTCCAGGTCCCGGCGCCAGAGCTCGGGAGAGAGGTCCATGATCTGTCCCTGGTGATCTGATACCGCCGCGCTGCTGACCAGGATGTCAAGGGAGCCGAATTCCTCGGCCACCTGGTCGAAGACCTCGCGCACTCGCTGCCGGTCGGTGACGTCCAGCTGCACGGCGCGGGAGCGCCGGCCCATCCGGGCGATCTCGGCCGCGGTGGCCTCCGTGTGGACGCCCCCCTGGGACGCCATCACCTGGGCCATCACGCTCTCGCTCCGGGCCGCCACCTTCTCGACCTCGGGGTCCGACTCGGTGAGCAGATCGGTCACCACCACGTCCGCTCCGGCGCGGGCCAGGGCCAGGGCGTCCGCGCGTCCCAGCCCCCGGGAGGCTCCGGTCACCACCGCGACCCTGCCGCTGAGGTCGAACATGGTCATTCTTCCGTCGAGTGTATCCCTCCTGCTATGGTGCCCCGGGGCCCTAGGCTGGGCCCGGCGCAATTCCCGGGAGGCCCATGCGACCGGTAGTCGGCTGGAGCGCGATCGTTGTCGCCGCCGCCACGGCCTCCTCCCTGGCCCTGGCAGCCTGTGGTGGCAACGCCGAGGCGACGCGCAGCGGGCCGCGGATTCTGGCCGACGCCTCGGCCGCCATCAACTCGGTGAAGTCGTTCCGGATGTCGGCCACCGTCTCCACCTCAGGGGGGGTTGGCAGATTCACCTTCGAGGTGGCCGGCCAGGGGGTGGGCGAGGGGACCTTCAGCCTTGGCAACCTGCAATTCCAGCTCGAGGAGGACCATGCCACCGACTACATCAAGAGCTCCAGCCTCTGGACCAGTGTGGGCGGGGGCGCGCTGCAGCAGCTGCTCACCGGCCACTGGGTCTCGCTTCCGGCGTCCAATACCCTGGCCCAGCAGCTCACCGGTGGGCTGGCGGCTCTCACCTCTCCCGCCCAAACCGCCGCCTCCCTCACCAAGGGTGAACCAAAGGCCCGGCGGACCGGAACCTCAACCGTGGGCGGCGAGGGGGCGGTGGTGGTCCGGGAAGCCGGTGGCGGAGAGGTCCTGGTTGCGACCCAGGGGCCGCCCTATCCTCTGGAGTTCCGCCTCGGGAACGGGACCACCCTATACCTCTCCGACTTCGGCAGGGCCTTCAACATTCATCCCCCGGCCCGCTCGCTCAGCCTTCTCAACGTGATCGCCGGCCTCCAGTCCGGGGTACCCTGAGGACTGGCTCAGAGCGAGCGCAGCTCCATCTCCGCCTTGGTGAGGGCAGGCTCTCCCGATCCGTTGCGGACCTCCAGGGCCAGGACCATCCGCCCCGGGCCTGCCTCCTTCACCTGAGGCCGTCCGCTGATCCGGTCTCCCGAGGGCACCGGAGCGGAGAAGCGGCACGAGACCCGCGAGACGTGGGCAACCCCGGCTGACCATCGCTCCAGGGGCGCCGCCGCGGCCGCCAGAGTGAGGAGTCCGTGGGCGATGGTGGAGGGCAGACCCACGGCCCGGGCGAAGTCCGGATCGAGGTGGATGGGGTTGTGGTCGCCAGAGGCCTCGGCGTAGTCGTTGATCCGCTCCTGAGAGAGGCCCACCGAAAGCTCCGGCGGCTCCACGCCCACCCCGGGGGGAAGATGATCGAGCGGTCGGGCGGCGGTCATGTGGCGCTCCGGACCAGAAACAGGCTGCGCGAGTGGGCGACATCGCGCCCGTCCTCGTCCTGCCCCCTGCAGGTGAGCTCGAGGAAGACCATCCCCCGACGTTCCTCCGCCCGCGTGATCTCACCGCTCGGTGTCAGCTGCTCCCCGAAGCGGATCGGCCGGTCGAACCAGAAGTCCTGCTCGCCGTGCAGCAGACGGGGCAGGTCAAGGTCGACCTCGGGGTCCGAAAAGAGGAGGGGAACGATCGGCCAGAGGAGGTAGACCGAGGCAAAGGTGGCCAGGGGCCGGCTCGGCTCCCACCCCGCACCTTCCCATACCGCGTTGAGATAGGCGCGATGCCGCTCACGATCCACGATCTGCGGGCCGGCCTCGTACCGGCGGCCCAGGCACTCCGGATTGAAGGCCATGTCTCTGTCAGCATACGCACCCGGTGCTAGGCTGGCGAGGTGCCCACGGGGTCGATGCTGACGGCGCGGGGCCACCATGTGAGGGGCTCCTGGGCCGGTCGCTGGGGCCTGGTCGCCACGCTCGCCGTCCTCACCGCCGCCGCTGGGGCCGGTCAGTCCGGCGTTCGGGGACCGCACCCGACCACCCTCTCTCCTCCCACCCGCAGCAGTCCGGCCGGGTACGACCAGCCCGGAGCCAACCGCGAGCGGGCTCGACTGCTGGCGATGAGCCTTCTGGAAGAGGCATGGCTGCCGCCTGACGCCTCCGCGATGCCGGTGCCGGAACACGGGCCGCTGAGCCAGCCCCAGACCACGTTCGGCAGCCTCAACCTCATCGACCTGAGCGACGCTTACTCGGCCGCCGTCCACACCTTCCTCTTCCAGGAGGAGCTGGTGCGCCATGCTCCCCTGGGGACCAGCTGGTCTGGGGGCGGCACCCTGTCCGGGCCCAGCACTCCCGACGTGTACTCGCTGGAGT
>JAKBTP010000091.1 GCA_021844355.1 bacterium
ACGAGGCTCAACCGAGCATCCTCCAACTATCCAATTAGCCAGGACCACTCGGCCGTGCCTTGAATCGCCGCCCGGAACTGTCTGGCGGCCGCCACTATAGCAAAGGCTGGGCCGTTGCGAGCGATTTCGCTGGAGCCCGCCTCTGAGCGGGAGGCTCAGAAGGTGAAGAGGTCCAGCCCACCGGCCACCGGGAGGGCGACCCCGGTCACGTAGGCGGCCTCCGGACTGGCTAGGTAGCAGACCGCCGCAGCGATGTCCTCGGGGCGGCCCAACTCCCGCATCGCCGTGCGGAGGACCATGCGATCAACCACGGACGGGGGGGAGGTGCGGAAGCCCTCGGTCTCGATCGCTCCAGCAACCACCGCGTTGCTGGTGATCCGGTGACGCGCCCCCTCCAGCGCCATCGAACGCATCAGTCCCAGGATCCCGGCTGAGGTGGCCGCCACACTGGCATCGCCGAAGCCTCCCTGCAGGGCGCTGACCGTGGACTTGTAGATGAGGCGGCCGTACCCCCGGGCGCGCATGTGCGGCCAGGCCGCCTGCGTGCAGTTGAACGCCCCGGTGAGGTTCACCTCCAGGTCCCGGCGCCAAAGCTCGGGGGAGAGGTCCATGATCTGTCCCTGGTGATCTGATACCCCCGCGCTGCTGACCAGGATGTCAAGGGATCCGAATTCCTCGGCCACCTGGTCGAAGACCTCGCGCACTCGCTGCCGGTCGGTGACGTCCAGCTGCACGGCGCGGGAGCGCCGGCCCATCCGGGCGATCTCGGCCGCGGTGGCCTCCGTGTGGACACCCCCCTGGGACGCCATCACCTGGGCCATCACGCTCTCGCTCCGGGCCGCCACCTTCTCGACCTCGGGGTCCGACTCGGTGAGCAGATCGGTCACCACCACGTCGGCTCCGGCGCGGGCCAGGGCCAGGGCGTCCGCGCGTCCCAGCCCCCGGGAGGCTCCGGTCACCACCGCGACCCTGCCGCTGAGGTCGAACATGGTCATTCTTCCGTCGAGTGTATCCCTCCTGCTATGGTGCCCCGGGGCCCTAGGCGGGGCCCGGCGAATTCCCGGGAGGCCCATGCGACCGGTAGTCGGTTGGAGCGCGATCGTCGTCGCTGCCGCCATGGCCTCCTCCCTCGCCCTGGCAGCCTGTGGTGGCAACGCCGAGGCGACGCGCAGCGGGCCGCGGATTCTGGCCGACGCCTCGGCCGCCATCAACTCGGTGAAGTCGTTCCGCATGTCGGCCAGCGTCTCCACCTCCGGGGGGGTGGGCAGGTTCACCTTCGAGGTGGCCGGCAAGGGGGTGGGCGAGGGGACCTTCAGCCTCGGCAACCTGCAATTCCAGCTCGAGGAGGACCACGCCACCGACTACATCAAGAGCTCCAGCCTCTGGACCAGTGTGGGCGGGGGCGCGCTGCAGCAGCTGCTCACCGGCCACTGGGTCTCGCTTCCGGCGTCCAACACCCTGGCCCAGCAGCTCACCGGTGGGCTGGCGGCTCTCACCTCTCCCGCCCAAACCGCCGCCTCCCTCACCAAGGGTGAACCAAAGGCCCGGCGGACCGGAACCTCAACCGTGAACGGCGAGGGGGCGGTGGTGGTCCAGGAAGCCGGTGGCGGAGAGGTGCTGGTTGCGACCCAGGGGCCGCCCTATCCTCTGGAGTTCCGCCTCGGGAACGGGACCACCCTATACCTCTCGGACTTCGGCAGGGCCTTCAACATTCATCCCCCGGCCCGCTCGCTCAGCCTTCTCAACGTGATCGCCGGCCTCCAGTCCGGGGCACCCTGAGGGCTGGCTCAGAGCGAGCGCAGCTCCATCTCCGCCTTGGTGAGGGCCGGCTCTCCCGATCCGTTGCGGACCTCCAGTGCCAGGACCATCCGCCCCGGGCCCGCCTCCTTCACCTGAGGCTGCCCGCTTATCCGGTCTCCCGACGGCACCGGAGCAGAGAAGCGGCACGAGACCCGCGAGACGTGGGCCACCCCGGCTGACCATCGCTCCAGGGGCGCCGCTGCGGCCGCCAGAGTGAGGAGTCCGTGGGCGATGGTGGAGGGCAGACCCACAGCCCGGGCGAAGTCCGGATCGAGGTGGATGGGGTTGTGATCGCCAGAGGCCTCGGCGTAGTCGTTGATCCTCTCCTGAGAGAGGATCAACGAGAGCTCCGGCGGCTCCACGCCCACCCCGGGGGGAAGACGATCTAGCGGTCGGGCGGCGGTCATGTGGCGCTCCGGACCAGAAACAGGCTGCGCGAGTGGGCGACGTCGCGCCCCTCCTCGTCCTGCCCCTTGCAGGTGAGCTCGAGGAAGACCATCCCCCTTCGTTCCTCCGCCCGCGTGATCTCACCGCGCGGTGTCAGCTGCTCCCCGAAGCGGATCGGCCGGTCGAACCAGAAGTCCTGCTCGCCGTGCAGCAGACGGGGCAGGTCAAGGTCGACCTCGGGGTCCGAAAAGAGGAGGGGAACGATCGGCCAGAGGAGGTAGACCGAGGCGAAGGTGGCCAGGGGCCGGCTCGGCTCCCAATCCGCACCTTGCCATACCGCGTTGAGATAGGCGCGATGCCGCTCACGATCCACGATCTGCGGGCCGGCCTCGTAGCGGCGGCCCAGGCACTCCGGGTTGAAGGCCATGTCTCTGTCAGCATACGCACCCGGTGCTAGGCTGGCGAGGTGCCCACGGGGTCGATGCTGAGGGCGCGGGGCCACCATGTGAGGGGCTCCTGGGCCGGTCGCTGGGGCCTGGTCGCCGGACTGGCCGTCCTCACCGCCGCCGCTGGGGCCGGCCAGTCCGGCGTTCGGGGCCCGCACCCGCCCACCCTCTCTCCTCCCACCCGCAGCAGTCCGGCCGGGTACGACCAGCCCGGAGCCAACCGCGAGCGGGCTCGGCTGCTGGCGATGAGCCTTCTGGATGAGGCATGGCTGCCGCCTGACGCGTCCGCGATGCCGGTACCGGAACACGGGCCGCTGAGCCAGCCCCAGACCACGTTCGGCAGCCTCAACCTCATCGACCTGAGCGACGCCTACTCGGCCGCCGTCCACACCTTCCTCTTCCAGGAGGAGCTGGTGCGCCATGCTCCCCTGGGGACCAGCTGGTCTGGGGGCGGCACCCTGTCCGGGCCCAGCACTCCCGACGTGTACTCGCTGGAGT
>JAKBTP010000207.1 GCA_021844355.1 bacterium
CGAGCATGAGGTCGCTGTGGCCGCCGAGATGCTTGGAGGCGGAGTGGACCACCAGGTCCGCTCCCAGCTCCAGGGGGCGGCAGAGGAGCGGGGTGGCCAGGGTGTTGTCCACGACAAGGGTCGCCCCATGGCGGTGTGCGGCCGCGGCCCAGGCCCGCAGGTCGGGAACGCTGAGGAGGGGGTTGCCCATGGTCTCCAGCCAGACCATGGCCGCCCCCCCGATCTCCCCCAGGGCGGACGGGGCGGTGGCGTCCACCCTCCGCGTCCGCAGCCGCCCGGTGGAGCTGAGGTGGGAGAGCAGGTCACGGGTTCCGGTGTAGGCGTCCTGGGCCACGACCACCTCCGCCCCCACGGGGAGGAGGTCCAGGGCGGCGGCGATCCCGGCCATCCCCGAGGCGAAGGCCACCGCCCCTGACGCCCCCTCCAGCTGCGCGACCGCGGCCTCGAGCAGCTCCCAGGTGGGGTTGCGATCCCGGGAGTAGGCGAGCTGCTCGGGGTTGCCGTGGGCGAAGGTGGCGGAGAGCACCAGCGGCGGGACCAGGGCGCCGCTGCGCTGGTCCGAGCGGCTGGACCCGTGGACCACCAGGGTCTCCCGCGAGAGCTCCGGGCGCTCGGGGCTCACCAGCTCTCTCCGGCCCTTGTGAGCAGGGACTCCGCCAGCCGTCGGCTGGCCTCGTCCACCATCTCCCCTCCCATCCTCCGGGCTCCCCCCGGGCCCAGCTGGGCCAGCACGGCGCGGGCCCCCTCGACCTGCTCGCTGCTTGGGGTGAAGGCACGATTGATCGCCTCCAGCTGCGCCGGGTGGATCGCCCACTTGCCGTCCACCCCCAGCGCCACGGCCCGTCGACAGGAGCGGGCCAGCCCCTCAGCGTCGTCCAGCACCGAGTAGGGGCCGTCCACCACCTGGAGCCCCCGGGCCCGGGCGGCGACCGCGATCCGGTACAGCGGATAGTGCCAGATGTCTCCCGGGTAGGCGGGGGCCTCCCGGCCGATCCCCAGGGTGGGCATGCCCATGGCCGCGGCGAAGTCACCGGGACCGAAGATCAGGGCGGAGAGACGGGGGGAGGCCCCCGCCAGCTCGCCCACCGCCTCGAGCGCCCTGGGGTCCTCGATCTGGATCTGGATCTCCACCCGGTGCCCTTTGGGCTCCAGCGCCGCCAGCAGCCGGTCCACGAAGGTGACCTCCGACGGCTCCTGGACCTTGGGCACCACCACCGACGAGAGCCGCGGGCCGAGCCTGGGGACAACCTCGAGGAGGTCATCCAGCGCCTCCCGGCTGCCCACCCGGTTAACCCGCACCGCCAGTTGGCGGCCCACGAAGGGGTGCTGGAGCGCCAGCTCCGCGAGCCGGGTCCGGGCCGCCCGCTTCAACTCCGGGTCGGGTGGGACGGCGTCCTCCAGGTCCAGGACCACCTCGTCGGCAGGCACCACCTGTGCCTTGGCCACCATCCGCTGGGAGTCGCCGGGCAGAACCAGGACCGAGCGCCGCCTCACTGGTGCCCCCCCGGACCCTCCAGCCCTCCGAAGCCCTCCGGCCCCAGCCGCTTCATCAGCTCTTCCATGAGGTTGCGGACCTCGGGGTCCTCCAGGAGCCGCTCCCGGAAGGCGTCCGCCGCCTGGCGGATGGCGGGGTCGTCCATGAGGCGCTCCTGCATCTGGGTGAACTGGGAGAGCATGTCCTTGGCGGCCGCCTCCTGGGCCACCTGGAGGAGCACCGGCTGGGAGGCCGCGGCCACCACCGCCTCCAGCTGCTGGCGGACCATCTCCACCCCCTTGCAGCCCAGGCACTCACCCTGGAGCTGGCAGTGGCAGAGCCGTCGCTTGAGCAGGTCCAGCTCCCGGTGCACCCCGCTGAGGTCGATCGGCTCAGCCATCGAGGGAAGCCTAACCGACTGTCAGAAGACCGGCTCCAGCGGCTTGCGCGCCCGCAGCAGCCCCTGCCAGTAGCGGTGGTAGAAGCGCCCCTCCCGCCACTGGGGACTGAGCTGCTGCCGCACCGCCTGCGGGGCGGTCTCGTAGTAGTCCAGGAGCCGCCGCCGCGTGGGGTCGTCCACTCCGGCCCGCTCGAACCAGGCCAGAACGTCGTTCTCCTGCTCGATCCGCTCCGCCAGCTCCACGGTGAATCCCAGCGCCTGCAGCAGCGCCCGCCACTCCTCCAGCTCCCGGCTGCGGATGTGCGAAGGGTCGCGGCCCACCTCCACCACCTCCAGCCAGTCCCGCACCACCGGCGGTGGGGAGCAGTCGCTCACCGCCAGCGCCCCCCCGGGCACCAGCACCCGGTGGAACTCCGCCAGGGCGGGGATCAGGTGCCGGAAGTGGTGGGGAGCGGAGCGCACCAGGACCCGATCGAAGGAGGAGGAGGGGAACTCCAGCTGCTCGGCATCCCCCAGCACGAACTCCACGTTGCGAATCTCGCGCTCCGCCGCCTGAGCCCGGGCCTGCTGCAGCATCTCCGGCGTGAGGTCGAGCGCCACGACCTCGCGGACCTGGGGTGCGGCCGCCAGGGCCACATGGCCGGCGCCGGTGGCCACGTCCAGGACCCGGTGGTTGGGCCTGAGCTCGGCCAGCTCCAGAAAGCGGGCCAGAGCGACCGGGTCGGCGTGCGTGGTGCTGGTGCGGTAGGCCTGGGCGACGCGCGCGAACTGGGAGCGGCTGTCGGCCGGCCCGGGGTCCGGCCCCTCGGTCACAGTGGGTAGCCGGCCAGAAGGGTGTCCAGGGGGATCGGGTCCAGCTCCTTGGGGCCGCCCATGCGCACGTCGATCTCGGCGTCCAGGTCCTTGATCAGCTCCCGCAGCGGGGTGAGGTCCCCCTCCGGGGCCTGGTTGCCGGTGTAGGCGCCCACCAGCCGGCCGTCGTCGAAGAGGGCCACACCGTTGCCCTGGTCGGAGGCCACCACCATGCCCCCCGAGGCCGAGTGCTTGCTGAGGTAGCTGCGCAGCCCGTCCAGGTTGACGAACATCGCCCCCAGCCCTCGGAAGTGCACCGGGGCGTGGAGCAGGAGCCCCAACCCCCGGGCGATCTCCCGGGGGTAGGTGATCACGTTGAGCACGTCCTGGCTGTTGGGGAAGTTGGGGAAGGCGACCCGGTTGGTGGTGGTGACCCGGCCCTGGGCGTCGCTGGC
>JAKBTP010000060.1 GCA_021844355.1 bacterium
GGGGCGACCCTTGTCGTGGACAACACCCTGGCCACCCCGCTCCTCTGCCGCCCCCTGGAGCTGGGAGCGGACCTGGTGGTCCACTCCGCCTCCAAGCATCTCGGCGGCCACAGCGACCTCATGCTCGGCGTGGTGGCCGGACAGGACCCAGGGCTCGTGGGGCGGCTGCGCCAGCACCGCACCCGACAGGGTGGCTGCCCCGGTCAGCTGGAGGCCTGGCTGGCGCTCCGGGGGATGCGCACCCTGGCGGTGCGCCTCTCCCGACAGGGCCAGACCGCGAACTTCCTGGCCCAGGCGCTGACCGGGACCCCCATGGTCCGGCAGGTCCACTATCCCGGGCTCGCCACCCACCCCCAGCACCGGTTGGCCGAAGAACAGCTGGACGGGGGGTTCGGGTCGATGCTGGCACTGGAGCTGGAGGTGGACGCCGAGGCGGCGGAGCGGGTCTGCACCTCCACCCGGATCTGGACCAACGCCACCAGCCTCGGGTCGGTCGAGTCGCTCCTGGAGCGCCGGGGAAGGTGGGCCGGCGAGGAGTACCTGCCGGAGGGCCTGATCCGCCTTTCCTGCGGGATCGAGAACCAGGAGGACCTCCTGGAGGACCTGGGGCGGGCGCTGGCTCAGGTGGGGGCCGGCCCGCTCGCCTGAAGGAGGCGCTCCAGGAGGTCCAGGATCGCCTCCCGGACGGCGCCGAGGTCTGAGTCGCCGAGGGCCAGCTCGGTCAGCGCCCCGTCCATGGTCATGGCGATGGCGCGGGCCAGCAGGGCCACCGACCCCTTCACCTCCCCCTCCGCCCGGCGCTCCTCGAGATAGCGGCGGATGAAGGCCACGATGGTGTCGCGGCGCAGCCGCAGCGAGGCCCGGAGCCCGGGGTTCCGCTGGGCCTCGGCCAGCGCCCCCAGGAGGAGCGCCCCCTCACCGTCCTTGGCCAGCCGGGAGAGGTAGAAGTCGACGGCGTGGGCCAGGCGGGCCCTGGGGTCGCGGATGGCCGCCATCTCCGCCATGAGCCCCGTCATCTCCGCCTCCGCCCCCAGGGTGCAGGCGGCGGCGTACAGCTCGGCCTTGCCGCTGAAGTACCGGTAGATCAGCCCCACCGAGACCTTGGCCTCGGCCGCGATCTCGGGCACCGAGGTGGCCTGCGGCCCGGAGCGGGAGAAGGCCCGCGCCGCGCCCTCCAGGATGCGCCGGCGCATCTGGTCCGCGTGCTCACTGACCGCCGGCTGGATGGTCAAGCCGTCTCCTCCACTCCAAGGACTCGCCTGCTACGCTGTAAGCCTACCTGAATGAACGTTCATTCAGGACGCTCCACCGGAGACCGCCAGCATGCCGTTCGCCCGCCTCGGGGCCTTCGCCCACCGCCACCGGCGCTCCCTCCCGGTGGGGGGTCTGGTCCTCATGGCCCTGCTCCTCGTGCTCTCCGGGCCTCTCGGGGGTTCCCTCCAGGCCGGTGGCTTCTCGGTCCCCGGCTCGCAGAGCCAGCGCGCCAGCCAGCTCCTCACCCGCCACTTCGGGGCCGCCACCACGCAACTGCTGCTGGTGTACCGCAGCCCCCGCCCGGACGTGACCAGCCCGGAGGTCCAGGCGGAGGTGGCCGCCAGCTTCGCCCGCCTGGCCCGCCGCCCGGAGGTCGCCTCGGTCCAGACCTACTCCAGCACCAGGCTCCCGATCTTCATCGGAGACCGGGGGCATGAGACGTTCGCCGTGGTCAACCTAAAGATGAGCGAGGTGGCGGCCAGCGACCAGCTGCCCCAGCTGGAGTCCTATCTCAGCCGCCCCAAGGGGCTCACCATGTGGGTCACCGGCCCGGCCCCGATCGACGCCCTCTACAACAGCGCCCTCGAGGCCCAGCTGCGGACCGCGGAGCTGATCGCCCTGCCCATCTCCCTGATCCTCCTGCTGCTTGTCTTCGGCTCGGTCACCGCGGCCCTCCTCCCCCTCCTCATAGCCGGGCTCTCGGTCCCCACCGCCCTCTCGGTGATCCGCCTGATCGCCGCCCACTTCTCGATGTCCATCTTCGTCACCAACGTGGCCACCATCGTGGGGCTGGGGCTGGCCATCGACTACTCGCTCTTCTTCGTCAAGCGCTTCCGGGAGGAGCTGACCCAGAGCCCGCCCGAGGTGGCGGTGGTGGCCGCCACCGCCAGCGCCGGCAAGGCGGTGGCCATCTCCGGCACCGCGGTGGCCCTGGGACTGCTCTCACTGACGCTCTTCCCGGCGACCGCGCTGGGGAGCATGGGGATCGGAGGGGTCGTGGTGGTCGCCTGCACCCTCCTCTTCGCCCTCACCGTTCTGCCGGCCATCCTCTCCCTACTCGGGCACCGGCTCAACTGGCTGACCCTGAGGCGCGGGTTGCGCGGCGCGACCGACCTCACCCATCACCAGTCCAGCTTCTGGGGATGGGCCGGTGAGCGGGTGATGCGCCATCCGGTGGCGATCGCCCTCCCGGTCGCCGTGCTCCTGCTGGCGGTGGGCACCCCCTTCCTCAGCCTGAGGCTCTCCACCGGGGCCAGCGTCCAGGAGATCCCCGCCGGACCGGCGCGCACCGGCTACGCCCAGCTTGTGAACAACTTTCCCCAGGCCGGTGGGGTGAACGACCTAAACATGGTGGTGGACTACGGCCACCAGCTCGGGGGGAGGCTCACCCCGGCCCAGCAGTCCGCTCTCAGCTCCTACCTGGCCCGGGCGGAGCGGCTCCAGGGGGTGCAGGGGGTGGACGGGGTGCTCTCCCCACCCCCGGGGGTGCCCGCGAGAGTCTACCGGGGGTTGCTCAGCGGGCCCCCGGCGCGGCGCCCGGCCGGGGTCGAGAAGTACATCTCGGGGTACCTGGCCGGCCCGGTCGCCCAGTTCGAGGTCTCCACCGGCTACGGCCCCGACTCCCGCGCCGGGGCCGGGCTGGTCGCCCAGCTTCGGCAGCTGGTCCCGCCGCCCGGCACCTCGGTCCTTTACGGAGGTGGGGCGGCCGTCTCGGTGGACTTCCTCGCCGCCTTCGCCAACACCATCCCCTGGGCGGTGGCCATGGTGGTCCTGGCCACCATGGTGGTCCTGTTCCTCACCTTCGGCTCGGTGGTCCTGCCCATCAAGG
>JAKBTP010000163.1 GCA_021844355.1 bacterium
CAGGAGGTGGCGCCCAACCTCTTCGCCCAGGAGGTGAACGCCCTGCACGAGATGGAGGGCAACTGGGAGAAGATCCACCAGTACCTGGCGGCGCTCTTCAACTCCCAGGGGGTGGACGACATCATCGCCGAGGAGCTGGCCACCCCGCCGGGGATGGAGGAGGTGGCCAGCCTGATGTGGATCCGCCGCCACGCCGCCGCCCAGAGGTTCGACGTGATGGTGGTCGACTGCGCCCCCACCGGGGAGACCCTGCAGCTCCTGGCCTTTCCGGACGTAGCCCGCTGGTATCTGAACCGGATCTTCCCGATCCAGCGCCGGGTGATGAAGATGACCCGGCCGATGGTGCAGCCCTTCATCGGCATCCCGCTCCCGGCCGACGAGATCTACGGCTCGGTCCACGGCCTCCTGCTGGACCTGGACTCCATGAAGGAGATCCTCACCGACCCCAAGACCACCACCGTGCGCATCGTCCTCAACCTGGAGAAGATGGTGATCAAGGAGGCGCAGAGGGCCTTCACCTACCTCAACCTGTACGACTATCTGGTGGACGCCGTGCTGGTCAACCGGATCCTGCCCAAGGACGCCGGGGGGCAGTACTTCAGCGACTGGCGAAGGGCGCAGGCGCGCTACGCCACCCAGGTGCAGGAGACCTTCTCCCCCGTCCCCATCCTGGAGTCCCGGCTCTTCGACCATGAGATCGTGGGCCTGGAGCAGCTGTCCGAGCTGGGGGCCTTCCTCTTCCAGGACACCGCTCCGGAGGCCATCATGTACGCCACCAAGCCTCAGTCGTTGCGCAAGGAGGGAGAGGAGTACGTGCTCTCCCTGCAGCTGCCGTTTGTGAGCCGGGACCAGGTGGAGCTGGCCCAGAACCAGGAGGAGCTTTACGTGAGCGTGGGACCGTACAAGAGGGAGATCTCGCTGCCGCGAGTCTTGCGCGGCAAGGTGACCCGTTCC
The DNA here is from genome assembly GCA_021844355.1 of bacterium. Lineage (GTDB taxonomy): Bacteria > Chloroflexota > Dormibacteria > Aeolococcales > Bog-877 > JAJYXT01. Next base: position 955 of record JAKBTP010000163.1, read on the forward strand.
GCCCATCTCGAGGGTGGGGAGCTCGCGATCCGTTTCGGGCGGGCCGGGTGATGGATCGCCGGGACGTGAGCGCGGCGGCTCAGCTGGCGGCGCAGATGGCCGTCGGGGCGGCCCACCTGGCGGAGCGCCGGCTGGAGGAGATCGTGCCGCTGGAGACTCGCCTGCACCTTGTCCGGGCCCAGCGCGAGCTGGTGCTGGCGGCGATGGCGGTGCTGGAGGCGAGGGAGCGGCGCGAGCCGGCCAAGAGGGGGCCGAGGGTCCACAAGATCCCGCTGGACTGACGCCAGGTGCTGGGGACCGGGATCGAGTTCTACCTGGTCCTCGTCGTCTTCGCCATCCCTGGGATCGTGCTCGGCTTCACCGTCCACGAGTACTGCCACGCCGCCGTGGCCACCGGATACGGTGACCCCCTCCCGCGCCGGCAGGGCCGGCTCAGCCTGAACCCCGGGGCTCAGGTCGACCCCCTCGGACTGGTGCTGCTTCTCACCGTGGGGTTCGGGTTCGCCCGCCCGGTGGTCTACAACCCGATGTACGTCCGCCGGGGCCGGCAGCGGGCCTGGCTGGCCGCCGCGGGACCCCTCAGCAACCTGGTGCTGGCCGCGGCCCTGGGCCTTCTGGCCAAGGTCGTGATCCTGACCAACCCCTGGGTCCAGACCTGCTCCAACCCCAGCTTCGCCCTCCCGGTGATGGGGATCGTCTACTGGGTGCTGGTGTCGGCCGTCTACGTCAACCTGGTCCTCTTCATCTTCAACCTGCTGCCCATCCCCCCTCTGGACGGCTTCGGGGTGGCCGAGGGGCTCTTCCGGGGCCGGCATCCCGCCCCCTTCCAGTGGGTGGAGATGCACCGCACCGAGATCTACATCGGCCTGATCCTGGTGGTGCTGGTGCTCCCCCAGCTCCTCGGCGGTCTCAGCCCACTCTCGATCCCGGCGGGGCTGGCCTTCAACTGGCTCTGGTCCCACGCGGCCACCGGGGCGGCGCCCCCGATCTACTTCCCCAACATCGCCTACCTCTTCCTCGCCGGTGGCCAGAGCCTCGCCGGCTACCTCCTCCACCCCTGCTTCATCACCTGATGACCAGGGTCGTCGGCGCCCAGGCGGTGATCCTGGACCGGGACGGCCGGGTCCTGCTCCAGTTCCGCAGCTGGCCGCCCGGATGGGAGCCTCCCGGGGGGCACGTGGGAGCGGGCGAGGACCCCGCGGCCACCGTCGTCCGGGAGACCCGGGAGGAGTGCGGTCTGGAGGTGGAGATCGTGCGCCGGGTGGGGACCTACCACTTCCGGGGGATCCGGGTGGGGCAGGACGCCGTCTTCCTCGCCCGCCCCGTCGGAGGGCGGCCCCGGCGCAGCCGGGAGGCGCTGCGGCTGACCTGGGCCGACCCCCGTCGGTTGCCCGCGGCCACCTTCCCCTGGTTCCGCCAGCGGATCCTGGACGCCCTGGCGGACGGCCCCCCGGTGGAGCGCTGGCAGGAGGTCAACCTGAAGGACGTCCTCCACCACGGTGGAGCGCTCCTCACAGAGCCGCTCCGGGTGGGGCGGGGTGGCCCCTGACGTGGGCGCCTGGGCCGGGCTGGTCCTGGGGATGGTGCTCATGCTGGCCTCCGCCTTCCTGTTCACCAACGCCATGGAGTGGGCCGGCGGCCGGATGGGACTCGGGCACGCGGCCACAGGTGGGGTCCTGGCGGCGATCGGGACGGCGCTGCCCGAGAGCGTGGTCCCGGTCGTGGCCCTAATCCACGGCGGCAGCGCGGCCAACCGCACCGCCATCGGAGCGATCCTGGGGGCGCCGTTCATGCTGGCCACCCTCGGCCTGGCCCTGACCGCCCTCTTCGCCCTTCTCTCGGGCCGCAGAAACCTGCGGGTGGGGGGACCGGAGGCCCGAGGCCCCCTGTACACCTTCCTAGCCAGCTACGTCCTGCTCATGCTGGGAGCCTTCGCCCCCCGTCCCGTGCGCATCCTGGACGCCGTCCTGCTCGTCGGGCTGTACCTCGTGTACGTCCGCCGCAGCCTGAGGCGACCACCAGGTGAGGGCGAGCCGGAGGCGCCCCACCTGCTGCTGGCGCGCCGCGGTGGCGGCGGGTCGGCGCTGGGCGTCGGGCAGGGGCTGCTGGGGGTGGCGGGGCTC
>JAKBTP010000013.1 GCA_021844355.1 bacterium
CCAGGTGAGACCGGTCAGGCCGGGCCCCGCCCGAGAGATCGTGAGTTGCGAGCCGTCCGGACCCGCGGATCGGGGAGGGGCAGCCTCAGCCCCTCCGCGGACGCGAGCGGGAGGCCGGGTCGGGGGGGAGCGGATGTCACCCGCCTTGGGAGTTGGGGCACAGTGGCCGGGGCTCTGAGCGACCTCAAGGAGCTGGAGGCTGCCACCAGCGAGGCGAGATCGGTTCTCCGCCGGCTGGAACGGCTCCACGGCCGTCTGCAGGGAACGCAGAGCGCCGACCTCCTCCGCCAGGCCGAGGCCCTCCTGGATGGGGGCCAGCAGCTGCTCACCCTGTTGGAGACCGAGAGGGCCGAGGCCCGGGCGAGGCTGCGGGGGCTGCTGCGAGACGGGGCGGACTAGGCCTCCGAGGTCGGCCCGACCGCGCCGCCGGGACGGCTCAACCGATCCCAGTCGGCGAGTCCGGAGAGGTCGGGGCGGTGCTCGCGGACCATGGTGACCAGGGTGTCGGCCGTTCGGCGGTCCAGACGCAGCTTGATGCCGTCGGGGGGATTGCGCCGCAGGGCCTCCAGGTTGCGCCGGCTGCCCCAACCGGACCGGTCGAGGCGGTAGTCGCTGCAGTTGAGCTGGAAGACCACGATCCGCTGACCGGGGATGGTGACCTCGACACCCTCCAGGCCCGACCAGGTGGCGGTCACGCTGCAGCCCTTGGTGATCCTCCGCACCCCCAGTTCGCCCACGTAGACCGCGTTCTGGCCCTGGCCGACGTACGAGAGGACGGCCGACAACAGCGCCCACATCTCCAGCACCAGCAGCCAGCCCCAGCTCCCGGTCAGCAGGGCGAGAACCACCCCGACCGGGATCATCAGGAGCGCCAGGACCCGGGCCGCACTCCAGGCGGCCCGCCAGCGTTCCTGTGGCGAGGGGCGCAGCCGAACTTCGGCGCCGGGCATCGGCTTCTCCGTCACCGGTCCGCCCCGGCCCCGGCAGCGCCTATCAGCCAGCCGCCCGCGATCGCTCCCGCCGCCAGGACCGGGAGCACGAACGGGTACTGCCCGGGACGGCGCTCGGCCTCCAGAAGGACCCTGTCCACGGCCAGCAGCCCGAGCCCCGCGCCCGCCCCTCGCAGCGCCCATCCCCGAGCCGCACCCGGCGAGCTCGCCACGCTTAGCGCCGCCGCTCCAGTGAGGGTGGCGTGGGCTCCGAGCCGGCTCCCTCGCACCCCCAGAACGACGGGGAGGCTCCGGCGCCCGGCCGCCCGGTCCCGGGCGGCGTCCGGCCCGCCGTTGGCGAGGTGAAGCGCCAGCCCCAGGAGGCCGGCCATCGCCATGAGCAGCCGGGGACGGACAGGCGGCAAACCCAGCGCCGCGGGCCCCAGCAGCGGAACCGTCCCTATGCCGACCGCGAAGGGGGCCCAGGAGAGCGGGGTGCGGCGCAGCCAGAGGTCGTACGACCAGCCGCTGGCCAGCCCCAGGGCCATGACCCGAAGCGCCCGGCGTCCGGCCAGCGCGGCGACGAGGAGCGAGCCGGCTCCGGTGCCGAGGGCAAAGGCCAGGACCGCCCGCCTTGTCACCTCGCCGCGGGGGATCGGCTTGTAGGGCTGGTGGATCAGGTCCGCCCGATGATCGGCGACGTCGTTCAGAGAGCCGGTGCTGACTTGGGCCAGGGCCATCGCCAGCGCCGCCAGAAAGGCCGGGGTGCGGGACCCACCAGCACCCTCGGCGCGGACCGCGGCCCACCCGGAGAGGGCGGTGAAGGCGGTGCAGGCCAGGGATGGACCCGGGTGGGCTGCGGCGACCCAGCCCCTCAGAGACCCGCTCCGATTTGGCATGCTCCCATGATGGTGGACCAAATGGGCGAGCGATGAAGGGCGGACGGGCGCGGCTGCTGGCCGCCACACGACGGGAGCAGGTCGACGCCACCCCGGTGTGGTTCATGCGCCAGGCGGGCCGGTCGCTGCCCCAGTACCGGGAGCTCCGGCGGCGCTGGGGGCTGATGGAGATGGTCCACCAGCCGGAGCTCTGCGCCGAGGTCACCTGCATGCCCGTGGAGCTCCTGGGCGTGGACGCCGCCGTGCTGTTCGCCGACATCATGCTTCCCCTGGAAGGGATGGGGGTGCCCTTCGAGCTTCGGGAGGAGGTGGGCCCCTGGGTGCATGACCCGATCCGCAGCTCCTCCCAGGTGCGGGCGCTGCGGAGCCCCGCCGTCGAGGAGGCCTACCCCTTCCTGCTGGAGGGCATCCGCATCGCCCGGGAACGGCTCGGGGAGCGGGCCGGCCTGATCGGGTTCGGGCCCTCTCCGTTCACCCTCGCCTGCTACCTCGTAGAGGGCCATGGCAGCCGGGACTACCCGGCGCTCCGCGGGCTGCTGCGCGGGGAGCCCGCGGTGTTCTCGCAGCTCCTGGCCGCCCTCACCGACCACCTCGGCGACTACCTTTTGGCCCAAGCGGAGGCCGGCTGCGAGGTCGTTCAGGTGTTCGACAGCTGGGTTGGGGTCCTGGACGAGAGATCGTTCCGGGAACACCTTCTGCCGCACCTGCGGGGCCTCTTCTCCCGGCTTCGGGAAAGGGTGCCCGCCATTTACTTCTCCACCGCCTCGACCCACCTCCTCCCCGCCTTCTCCGACCTGGGGGCTGCCGGGATCTCCGTGGACTGGCGCGTGCCGCTGGACACCGCCTGGGACACGGTGGGCGCAGACCACTTCCTGCAGGGCAACCTGGACCCGGCAGCGTTGCTGGCCCCGTGGGAGCGCCTGCGGCCGCTGGCGGAGGATGTCCTGGCCCGGGCCCGAGGGCGGCCTGGCCACGTGTTCAACCTGGGCCACGGCGTCCTGCCGGACACCGAGCCGGCCCAGCTCCGGCGGCTCGTGGAATTCGTCCATGAATTCCGCGGGCGGGAGGGCCGCCCCCTGTCAACTTGACCGCGGCGGGGGGGATCGGTTAACTTCCCCCTCGTAACGCACGCGCTATGTGGGAGGACGTATGCGCGGAGCCCAAGCCATTGGGCGCGTCTCGCTTGCTGTGGCAATGGCCGGGTTGGTCTGGATCTCCGCGATGCTGGGGCCAGGTCCGAAC
>JAKBTP010000077.1:0-1930 GCA_021844355.1 bacterium
TCCGGCCTCCCATCCACCTCGGTGGGCGACCACCAGTGCCACCCCAGGGGATCGGAGAGCGACTCCCCCGCGGAAAGCCGCTGCAGCACCATGGGCTGATCCGCGGCCGGGATGGGCTTGCTGAACTGCACCACCCAGGTGGCCCCCATACCGACCTGCTCACCGGGGCTGGGGGAGATCGATATGCCAATGGTCCCGGGCGGCAGCGGCTGCTGGGGTGTGGTCCAGCTCACCACCCGGGTCACCGTCTTGGCCGGACGGCCCCCGCGTGCCGTGGCCACCATCCGGAAGGTAGTCGCCCAGGGCATTGGGGCGGTTGACTTCCAAACCCCGTGGGACACACTCCCGCCGATAAGCAGCCCGGCGGATGTGCGTACCGACACCGCCTCCAGGTGAGCATGCCGCACCGAGAGGCTGATGGACGCCGTGGGGGCCACGGTGCCCGAGCTCACGGGAACCGTCACCGACAGCTCGGGATGGACGATCGGCAGGGGCCGTGCGGCGGCGGCGATCCCGGTCGCGGCTCCCCCCAGCACCGCCACCGCCCCGAGGCTTAGCCCGACCCGCCGCCAGAGGCGGTGGCCGGAGCCCGAAAGAGATGGCATCACGGCAAATATAACCTTCGCCAGGGGATTTCGTTCCGCTGGATCACCCCGGCCGGCGACGCCCTGGGAGCCAGCCTGGCCGCCGATGCCGACGCCGCGCCTCGGCCGTATAGTTTGTTTGTGCCAACCAACCAGTAGTCGGAGGAGTCCGTGTCCGCCACCCCCCCGGCGTCCCCAAACGCTCCCAGCGGCCGCATCGCCTACAAGTGGATCGCCCTCTCCAACACCACCCTCGGCATCCTGATGGCGACCATCAACTCCTCAATCGTGCTGATCGCCCTGCCCGACATCTTCCGAGGTATCCACCTCAACCCCCTCGCTCCCGGCAACACCCCCTACTTCCTCTGGATGCTGATGGGCTACATGGTGGTGACGGCCGTCCTGGTGGTGAGCCTGGGGAGGATCGGGGACATGTTTGGCCGGGTGCGCATGTACAACCTCGGCTTCGCGGTGTTCACCATCTTCTCCATCCTCCTCTCACTCACCTTCGGTACCGGCCCCGGCCCGGCCCTCTACCTCATCGTCATGCGGGTGCTGCAGGGGATCGGAGGCGCCTTTCTCTGGGCCAACTCCTCGGCCATCCTCACCGACGCCTTCCCGGCCACCCAGCGCGGACTGGCCCTGGGCACCAACATGGTGGCGGCCATCGCCGGATCCTTCATAGGTCTGGTCCTGGGCGGGATCCTGGGCCCCATCGAGTGGCACCTGGTCTTCCTGGTCTCGGTGCCGTTCGGCCTCTTCGGCACCGTCTGGGCCTACCTCAAGCTCAAGGACACCGGACAGCGGACGCACTCCACCATCGACTGGTGGGGCAACGCCACGTTTGCCATCGGGCTGATCGCGGTCCTGGTGGGGATCACCTACGGGATCCTCCCCTACCAGGGCCAGTCCATGGGCTGGTCCAACCCCCTGGTGCTGGCTGCGCTGATCGGCGGGCTGGCCTTCCTGGCGCTCTTCACCTGGGTCGAGCTGCGCGTGGACCAGCCGATGTTTCGGATGCCACTCTTCCGGATCCGCGCCTTCGCCGCCGGCAACCTGGCGGCTCTTCTGGCGGCCCTGGCCCGGGGAGGGTTGATGTTCATCCTGATCATCTGGCTGCAGGGAATCTGGCTGCCCCTCCACGGGTACAGCTTCGCCTCCACCCCTCTGTGGGCGGGGATCTACCTCCTGCCCCTCACAGTTGGCTTCTTGGTCGCCGGACCACTGGCTGGAGCGCTGTCCGACCGCTACGGCTCGCGCACCTTCGCCACCGCCGGGGTGCTGATATCGGCGGCCACCTTCGGGGCCATGCAACTTCTGCCGGCCGACTTCAGCTACCCGGCTTT
>JAKBTP010000077.1:2030-8223 GCA_021844355.1 bacterium
GCCACTGGCCCTTGCCGGCCCAGCGAGCTGGCGGACTACTTCGGGGTGGACAACTCGACCATGACGCCCAAGCTGCGCCGGCTCTTGCTGGAGGGCTTGGTGTACCGCCAGGAGGATCCCGCCGACCGGCGGGCCGTCCTCTTGGCGGTCAGTCCCGGTGGGACACGGCTGCTGGCGCGATTGCGGCGTGCCCGGGCGGAGATGCTGGAGGAGAAGTTGCACGGCCTACCGCCCGACCGGCGAGCGGCGCTGGCCGCCTCCCTCCAGGAGCTGGCAGGGCTCCTTCAGGGCGGGGACGGGTAGCGGAGTCCTCCCGGTCCTCCGGCTCTGAGAAGGACGGGTAGACTCCTGACGTGTGCAAGGTGTGCCAGCGCCGCCCCGAGGTGGCCGGGGACCCATACGGACGCTGCGAGGCCTGCGCCAAGGCCGGACGGCGGGCGTACCAGTTCCGCCTGCGGTCTGTGGGATCCGAGCTCCAGGTGGCAGCCGGAGAGCTGTCCCCGAGAGCCCTGAACAGGGCGGCCGGCGCGGCACTGTCGGTCCATTCCGCTCGGCCGTCGGTGCGCCCCCACCTTCTCGGGAGCAGCTGCGAGCTGATCATGGCCGGCAAGCGGCTGGAGACCATTCGTGCAGCGCCGGCGCTCTCCTCCCGACTCGATCAGGTGCTGGAAGCGCTTCGCGCCGCCGCCCGCCGCACCGACGCGAGTTGGTGAGCGCTCAGCCCAGAACCTCCACCTCGGCGTCCACCACCTCAGGCTCAGCCTCCGACCCGGCCCTCCCTTCGCGACGGACGACAAGACCCGAGGCATCCGCATCCACAGTGATGATGTCGCCCTCCGCGAACGTTCCATCCAGGACGCCCACCGCCACACGATCGGCCAGTTGGCGCTGGATGAGCCGCCGCAGGGGGCGGGCGCCGTACACCGGGTCGTAACCCTTCTCGGCCAGCCAGCGCACCGCCGGCGGCAGGGGCCGCAGCTCCAGGTGCCGGTCGGCCAGCCGTGCGCGCATCTCCTCCAGCTGCAGCGCCACTATGCGCTCGATCTGGGCCAGATCCAGCCGCTGGAAGATGATGATGTCGTCAACGCGGTTGAGAAACTCAGGCCGGAACTGTGACCGCAGCTCGGCCAGAACCGCGTGGCGGGCCGCCTCCTGGGCCTCCGGACTGGGGTGGTCGGGGAGGGCGGCGATGACCGGACTACCCAGGTTGCTGGTCATGATTACGACGCAGTTGCGGAAGTCGACGGTGTGCCCCTTGCCGTCGGTGAGCCGACCGTCGTCGAGCAGCTGGAGCAGCACGTTGAAGACGTCCGGATGAGCCTTCTCGATCTCGTCCAGCAGGAGCACCGCATAGGGCCGGCGACGCACGGCCTCGGTGAGATGCCCACCCTCCTCGTAGCCGACGTAGCCGGGTGGAGCGCCCACCAGACGGGCCACCGAGTGCTTCTCCATGTACTCCGACATGTCCAGGCGGACCATCGCCTCCTCGCTGTCGAAGAGGAATTCCGCCAGCGCCCTCGCCACCTCCGTCTTGCCCACCCCGGTCGGACCGAGGAAGATGAAGGACCCCAAGGGGCGCCTGGGGTCCTGCAGGCCGGCCCGGGCCCGACGCACGGCGCTGGCCACTGCCGAGATCGCCTCCTCCTGGCCCACCACCCTCTGGTGCAAGCGCGACTCCATCTCCACCAGCTTGTGGACCTCCCCCTCCAGCATCCGCTGGACCGGGATCCCGGTCCAGCGTGAGACCACTTCGGCTATGTCCTCCTCCCCCACCTCCTCCTTGAGCAGAGGCTCGCCATCCGGGGTCTGGTCCAGGCGGGCCTGCTGCTCGGCCAGCTGGGAGCGAAGCTCGTTCAGCCGACCGTAGCGGAGCTCCGCGGCCCGACCGAAGTCGGCCATGCGTTCCGCCCGCTCGGCCTCAAAGGTGACGCGCTCGATCTCCTCCTTGATGGCACGCGTGCGGGCGATCTGCGCCTTCTCGCGCTCCCACCGCTGGCGCAGGCCGACCGCCTGCTCCTGCAGGTCCGCCAGCTCGCGCTCCAGCGCCTGCAGCCGCTCCGCCGACGCCCGGTCGGTCTCCTTGCGCAGAGCCTGGCGCTCGATCTCCAGCTGGCGGATGCCGCGCTCCACCTGGTCCAGCTCCACCGGCATGGAGTCGATCTCCATGCGCAACCTTGAGGCCGACTCGTCCACCAGGTCGATGGCCTTGTCCGGGAGAAACCGACCGCTGATGTAGCGGGACGACAGCACCGCGGCCGCCACCAGAGCCGAGTCCTTGATCCGCACCCCATGGTGCACCTCATAGCGCTCCTTCAGCCCGCGAAGGATGCTGACCGTGTCCTCGACCGATGGCTCACCGACGTACACCGGCTGGAAGCGACGCTCCAGCGCCGGATCCTTCTCGATGTGCTTGCGGTACTCGTCATACGTGGTGGCACCGATCGCCCTCAGCTCTCCCCGAGCCAGTGCCGGCTTGAGCATGTTGCTGGCGTCCATGGCCCCCTCTGCCGCCCCGGCCCCGATCAGGGTGTGAAGCTCGTCGATGAAAAGAACCACCTGACCGCTGGAGTCCGTCACCTCCTTGAGAAGCGCCTTGAGGCGCTCCTCGAACTCACCCCGGAACTTCGTCCCGGCGACCAGGGTGCCCAGATCCAGGGCCACCACCCGCCGATTCTTCAGCGTCTCGGGCACGTCTCCCGCGGCGATGCGCTGGGCCAGGCCCTCCACGATGGCGGTCTTGCCCACTCCGGGATCGCCGATGAGCACCGGGTTGTTCTTGGTGCGGCGGGCCAGCACCTGCATGGTGCGGCGAATCTCCTCATCCCGCCCGATGACCGGGTCCAGCTTCCCCTCGCGCGCCAGCTGGGTCAGGTCCCGCGCGTACTTCTCCAGGACCTGGAGCTTGCTCTCCGGGTTGGGGTCGGTGACCCGCTGACCCTGCCGGAGCGCCTCCAGCGCTCTGAGGAGCCGCTCCCTGGTCACCCCGGCACCACGCAGGACCCCGGCAGCGGGACCGCCGGGCATCGCCGCCAGCGCCAGCAGGAGGTGCTCGGTGGAGCAGTACTCGTCCTGGAGCCGCTCCATCTCCTCCCACGCCGAGCGCAGCAGCTGCTCCAGCTCGCGGGAGGCCGTGGGTGCCGCTCCCTCCTGCCGGGGCCGCCCGGCCAGGTCCGAACTGACCCGCTGCGCGACCAGCGCGGGGTCCACCTCCAACTGCCTAAGGAGCGCCGGCACCGAGCCGTCCGTCTGGCGGAGCAACGCCAGGAGCAGGTGTTCGGGATCCACCTGTGGATGGGAGCCTGAGGTGGCCAGCTGGGTGGCGTCCTCCAGGGCTTCCTGACTGCGCTGGGTGAACCGGTCGAGTCGCATGCAACACCTCCAGGGCGACGGCATCGCCCACGAAGGGGTATACCCGGTGGCTCTTGCCGCTAATCCCGGGGCGCCACCGCTGGACCGCGCACCCCGCCCGCCGCGCTCAGGGTCTGCTCGCCTCTTGCCCCGGCCTCGAGGAGTGTAGGTCGGGTGGGGATAGGACCAGAGCCCGCACCAGCTGCGCTCCCTCCGCGGACAGGATGAGCGGCCGGAGCCGACGGTCGGCTGCTGAGGCGCTGCGCTCCACCAGCCCTCGGCGCACCAGGGGCGCGGAGGCCCGGCTGGCGCCGCTCGTGGAAAGGCCCAGGGCTGCGGCCAGCCGCACGGCGCCGACTCCCTCCGGCCCGGCCGCGGCCACCAGGAACAGCAAGCGAACCGATGTGGGGCCGAGACGATACCTGAGACGGACGGCGCGGGCCAGAGCTCTCTCCCGACTCCGGAGCTCCCGGCCAGCCCAGAGGTCCCGGAAGAGGACACCCGAATTGGCCAGACTCGGCCTACCCATGTACCTCGCCCGTAGAGTCCGGCCTCCCCAGCAGATCTGAGCCGAAGGCGGTCGCCAGCGGCTCTCCCGGCAGGAGCCGGTAGGTGCGCTGCCCGTCCGGAAGGCGCTCGGCGCGCAGAAAGACCGCGGGCCGGGGAGGCGAGGCCAGAAGTCCGCCCGCCAGCTCGAAGAAGTGAGTCACGATCGCCACCCGCACTTCGCTCTCCAAGAGCGCGGTGATCACCTGGCGAGCGATCTCCGACCCTTCCAGCTCATTGGTGGATGAGAAGGACTCGTTCATCACCAGCAGGGCGCCCGCGCCCACCTTGTCGACAGTCCTGCTCATCCGCTCCAGCTCGTCCGCCAGCCTGCCGCGGGACATCGAGGCGTCCTCGGGCCGGACGAAGTGGGTGTGAATGCTGGTGGCCAGGCTCGACTCGAACCCTCGAGCGCCGACGAACATGCCCGCCTGAGCCAGCAGCTGGGCCAGCGCCATGCTTCTTAGGAAGGTGCTCTTTCCTCCGGAGTTTGCTCCGGTGATCACCAGCAAGGGACAGCCGTCCGCCTCCAAATCGTTGCCCACGGGCCGGGTTCCATCGCGCAACGGCAGCGTGGGGTCGTAGAGCCCCAGAGCAGACCACCGCGGTTCGTCCACCGGGGCCAGTCGGGGCCAGCAGACGGGCAGCTCCTGGGCCGCCAAGGCTCTGTGGAGATTCAGGCAGCCCAGGTAGAAGCCGAGCTCGAATCGGAGCGAGCGGAAGAACGCCAGCACGTGGTCCGCCGCCTCGGCCACCGACCCGGCGACCGCGACCAGGCCCCGGTCGATGAGGTTTCCCAATGCCTTCAGCCCCGTCTCATCGCGGGGGTCCACGGTGAACGAGTGCTGGGAGCGTTCCCGGACTCCCAGACGCTCGCCCAGGGGCATCCTCCGCGCCGATGGTCGCAGAAGCAGGTACCCGCTCCCGCCGCCGCCGCTTCCCAGGCTGCTCCCGAATAGAGCTCCCGACTCCAGCCGCAGGGCGTTCAGCAGGGAGTCAGCCCGGTCCAGGTATTCATCGTCCAGTTCCCGGCCGAGGCTTCCCGCGAACTCGGTCAGCCCTCTGGACCTCCAGTTGGCCCTCATGCCGTCACTGAGGTTGCGCAGGCGTCGAGCGGCAGGCATGAGGACCGAGAGCACCTCCACGCCGTGGTGGAGGGCTCCCGCCGGATGGCGCCCACTGAGGCCCCAGATCCGTCTCTCCGACTCCACCGCATCCACGGCCACCTGGTAAAGCCGCTCCAGGTCCTCCGGCTGAGCCAGGAAGTCCCGGGCCACTTCCTGGCGGTAGCCAACGTCCTCCGTGGTCCTAAGGCTCTCCAGGGTGACCCGTCGGGCAGCATCCCAGATGAAGCGGTCACCCCCACTCATGGCGCTCCAGATGGTCTCCAGGCCCAGGTCCTGGCTGAGGTCCTCCGCCCCGTCTGGGAGCTCCCCCTGGCGGTTGAAGTCCCGATCTGGAAAGAGCAGGTGGGGCTTCAAGCGCGCAACCGCTCCAAGAGCTGGTCGTGGGTCAGCCCGTACTTGTGGGCGATGGCCAGGGCATAGGCGAGGCCATCTGGCGGCCTGCGCTGCAGTTTGAAGGTGCGCTCGGCGGGATCTTCGGGGTCAACCATGCTCACCATGCTGACCATGGCCGGCCCCATCTCGGCGAGCTCGTCGATGAAGGTGACGTAGACCCCCCGTACCCCGATCGCCACCAGCCGCTCCAGGGTCCTCCGCCCGAGGGATCTAGCGTCCTGGAGGCTGGCTGAGCCGAAAGTCTCGTTCAAAATGACAACGCTCCGGTCGGTCGCCCGGGAAAAGATCTGGGCGAGGGCGGCGAGGTCTGCTTCCAGCCGCCCCTGCAGGTCCCCCAGTTCCTCGGTGCGGCCAAAGTGGGTCAGGACGGCGTCACAGACGTGAATCCGGGCCCCGGCGCCCGCCACGGGAAGGCCCAGCGCTGCCAGGTGAAAAACCTGCCCCACGGTGACCGCGAAGGTGGTCTTGCCCCCCTGGTTGGGGCCCGACACGACCAGGATGCGCTCGGGCCCAGTGAACCCGAAGTCATTGACGACAATCGGCTGGCCCAGGTCGACCAGCTTGCGGGCCAACACCAGGTCGTAGGTCGACTCCGCCCCGACCGGAGCACCGGCGTCCACCACCTCGGCATAGCAAACGGGCAGGCCTGCCTCCCTCAGGGGGGCGAGAAACTCCAGGTAAGCCAGGTAGAACTGCGCCTCCCGGTCCAGCTCGACGATGACCGGGTTGCGGAACTGAAGCGCCCTCGCGCAGAACCGTTCGAGGTGGGCGAAGGGCTC
>JAKBTP010000077.1:8323-10472 GCA_021844355.1 bacterium
TCACAGCAGAGCCGCCCCATAGGCGATGAGGATGGCGACGAACACGTAGAGCAAGTAGGTGTTGACGTTCCCAGACTGCAGCCGATTGGCGGCAGTGCCAAGTCGGCCGAGGAGCCAGGCCGCCGGCTGGTAGAGACCCCGCTCGAAGACCGGGGTCACCCGGAAGCCATAGTGCACCGGCCCCGACTGGCCGGCGGGGTCGTCCGAGGCCCGAGCAACCTCCACCGTGGGACGGTAGAGGCGATCGAAGGTCACGCGCACGGGGTTGGCGAACGTGGTGGCGGTGTACTGCATGCGCGCCCGGAAGCGGAGCATCCCCCCGGCCCAGACCGGACCCACCACGTCCGCCTCCTCGCCCCGTCCGACTCGGGAGATGGCCAAGGGCACGGCCAGCATGGCTACGAGGCAGACCGCCAGCCAGGTGGGGGCCAGTGAGCTGAAGTCTACGTGAGCGGGGATGATGGTCAGACCAGGCACGAGCAACAAGCTTCCCAGGTGTTCGCCTGAGGTGCTGCCGGCCACACGGCTGAGCCCTCCAAGCACCAAGGGGGCCGCAAGGGCGAGGAAGAGGCACACTCCGGCGAGAAGCGCCCCCCCCAACCACGGCTGCTTGCGCTCGGTGGCTGCCGCCGCCCCACCTCCCCGGGGCATTCCGAGCAGCGGGATACCAAAGCTCCGGGCGAAGGCGCCCACCGCCAGCCCGCCCGTGAGAGCCAGCACTGCGGCGGCCACCACCAGGAGCACCGCGACCAAGTGGGATCCGATCCTGAACCCCTGGAAGAGGCCCTGGAAGATGAGCCACTCCGACACGAATCCGTTCAACGGCGGAAGGGCCGCGATGCCCAGCGAGCCCACCAACGTCAGAACCGCGGTCCTGGGCAGGCGGCGAGCCAGCCCCCCCAGCCGGTCCATGTCCCGCGTCCCCGCCGCATGCTCCACCACTCCCACCCCGAGGAAGAGCAGCGTCTTGTAAGCCGCGTGGTTGAGCACCTGATACAGGCCGGCGATGAGCAGCAGTGCCCCCAAGGGTGCCAACCCCGACTCAAAGAATGTCAGAGACGCTCCCAGCGCGATGACCACGATGCCGATGTTCTCGATCGTGGAGAAAGCCAGGAACCTCTTCCAGTCGCGCTCCATGAGGGAGTACAGGACCCCCAGGACGGCCGACGCGCTCCCGAGGGCAAGCGCCAGGAGTCCCCACCAGACCGGTCCTCTGGGCAGCAGCTCAAAGGCGACCAGCATGAAACCGTAGATTCCGAGTTTGGTGATCACCCCGGAGAGAAACCCCGAGCCGTCGGCGGGCGCGACCGGGTGGGCTTCGGGAAGCCATATGTGAAACGGGACGATCCCGGCTTTGAAACCGAAGCCCACGAGCGTGAGGACAAAGACCAGGTCCTGGTAGCCCGCCGGCACCGCGTGGGCGCGAGCCGCCATCTCCCCGAAGGAGAGCGCACCCGTTCTGGCGGCAAGCAGGCCCAGCGCCCCGACCACCATCACGAAGCCCACCTCACCGAGGGCTAGGAAGAGGTAACCGCCTCGCGCCGCCGCAGCCTGGCCCGGGTGACGCAGGATCATCAGGTAGCCGGCGATGGTCATGGTCTCCCAGGCGACCAGAAAGCTGGTCACGGAGCCGGCGAGCAGCACTCCGAGACTCGCGACGAGGGCGACCGTGTAAGCGGCCTGATAGGCCGACGTTCCCGGGCCGGGAATGTGGTACCTCGGCGCATAGAGCCCGATGGCGACGGCGACCAACCCCAGGGCGATCATGAAGACCGCGGCCAAGGGGGTCGTGCGGAGCACGAGGCTGCCGGCCAACCCCCTTTCCAGGGTCAGCGTGACCTCCCGACCCGAAGTGATCACGGCGACGCCGGAGGCGACCGCCAGCGCCCCGCCCAGGGCGGACAGCCAGCAGCACGCCCGCAGGCCGACGCGCCACCTGGCCGCCGCCGCCGCCATCAGGGCCGCGCCCCAGGCGCCGGCGGCCGCCAAGCCCAGTTCGAGGCCCAAGCTCATGACTCGCCTCCCGGCAGGTTGATTCGCTCCTCAATCCGGCCCAGGGCCAGAAGCAGGCCGTGGATGAGGGCCAGGGGACTGGGCGGACACCCAGGCACGACCACGTCGACGGGAACCAAGTCGGTGATCACCCCTC
>JAKBTP010000077.1:10572-14995 GCA_021844355.1 bacterium
GGGAATCGAGTCGTGACGATCCCCCGGCGAGCGCCGCGGAGGGTCCACAGGGCCATCAGCGCGCGAAGCCCGCCACCGTCAGCCAGAAGCTGGCTTCCACGATGGGCACGTCCGTGAACACATTGCGGGCCCGGAGGGCATCGTCAAACGCCCGCCAGTTGCGCGTCGCTGCCGGCCGCAGGCGGGCGAAGGACACCCGCCCCCTGTCCACCTCAAGGTGAACGAGCGCTTCCCCGCGGCAGGTCTCGGCCCAGCCCAGTCCGACCATTTGGCCCTCCCCCATCCCTGGGCCCGGCACCGGGCCGGACCAGTCATCCTGAAGTGGGATGCCGGAACGCACCCAATGGCGCACGAGACGCAGGGATTCCCTCACCTCGGCCACCCCAACCAGCATCCGAGCCAGGCAGTCCCCGGTCTGCTCTCGCGCCTGCCGAAACCCTACATACGAAGTGCCCGACGTCACCTGGGACCGGCGCAGGTCGGTCACCACGCCCGCGGCCCTGGCCACGGGACCGACCAATCCCAGGCGGTGCGCGGTGTCACCGGTGATCGTTCCCGCCCCCTCGAGCCGGTCCACGTAGGAGTTGGTGGCCAAAAGGCCCGCCACCAAGGATTCGTACCTGGCCTCGAGGCGGTCGAGTCCGGCGTCCAGGGCCGCCAGGTCGGCGCCGCGTCTGATCCCACCAACCTCGATGAGATTGAAGAGATAGCGGTGGCCGAACACCCTGGCATTGAGCCGAAGGCAGTCCTCCAGGAGGACCTCCGCCTCGGACTGACCCACGCTGAGCCCGGTGGCGGCCCCCAGGGCGGCCAGGGACCCGACTTGGTTGTAGATGCGCTCCAACTCCAGCGCCAGGCATCGGGTCACCTCCGCTGCCGGCTCCACCACGACGCCCAGGGCCGCCTCCGCTGCCCTGGCGAAGGCGAGCGCGTTCCCCACCGCCCCCAGGCCTTCACACCTCTCGGCCAGGAAGAGGGCGCGGGCCAATGTCTGCCCCTCCATCCGGTGTTCCACCCCACGATGTTTGTGGAACATGGCGAGATACGCGTCCAGGAGCTCCTCCCCGGTCGTCACCAGCCCCAGGTACAAAGACTCCTGGCCGGCGCCGCGGATCGGCCCCCACGGGAACTCGATCGCCTCTCCCTGAACCACGTGAGGAGCCCTGACCTCACTGGACAGCCGCTCACCCCCGGGCAGTCGGAGCGGCTCCTCGGTCTCTGCTGAGGGGGGCAGGATGACCCGGTTCACTGGCTTCCCGCCCCCTGGCTCCACTCCCCACAGCTCGTACAGCTCGCACTCTTCCTGGTACGCCGCCGGCAGCATCAGCGAGAGCGGAACCGGGAAGGTCTCCTCCAATGGGCAGATGAGGCGCAGGTAGCCACCCGACCGATCATCCGCGAACACCAACACCCTCTCCAGCCCGTCCCCTGCCGGCCGCGCGAACATGTCGGCAAGGCGAGCGACCGGCGCCAGTTTGGCCACCAGGTCACCGACCGCCGGCGCCGGAAGGTGCAGGTCCACAACCATGGGTTGGTGCTCGACGCCCTCCCCGACCAGTTGCTCGAACGTCCGGTCGCGCTCCCACGCCTTCATCGAACCAGGGCCACCGAATGGGCCAGCAGCAAGTTGAGCCAGGAGGGAATCCAGAGCCCCAGACCCAGGAGGGCGAGCAGCCCCACCGCCGAGGGGCCCACGGCCAAGAGATGCTCACGTGCCCCGAGGTAGGGCTCCCGGTGGACACCTCGCGGGGCGCCGAACAGCATCCCGCCCACGGTCCGCATGAACGCGAGAAAGGCGACTGCCAGGAGCGTCAGGAGCAGGGCGACCAGCCACGGCTGGTCACCCTGAAGCCCGGCCCGAACGATGGTGAACTCGCTGATGAACAGGCCGAACGGTGGCGCGCCCAGGATGGCCAGGGCGGCGCCGACCAGCAGGGCCCCCGTCCATGGCATGGCTCCAGTCACCCCACCAAGCCGATCCGTCCTCCGGGTGCCGTAGGCCAGGGCCACTGATCCGCCGCTGAGGAAGAGGACGGTCTTTCCCAGGCTGTGGTTAAGGCTGTGCAGAAGGGCTCCGTATATGCCCAGGACTCCCCCGAAGCCCAGCCCCACCGCGATGATCCCCATATGCTCCACGGAGGAGTAGGCGAACAGTCGCTTGAAGTCGCGGCGGCGAATCATGAAGACCGCACCCACCAGCACCGAGAGGAATCCGAAGATCAACATCGTCCGCCCGCCGTACTGGGTGCCCAACCCGCGGTTGGCGATCGCCAGCAGCCGGATGACGGCGTACATTCCGACATTCAGCAGTGCCCCCGAGAGCATCGCGCTCGCCGGTGCCGGCGCCTCGGCGTGGGCATCCGGTAGCCAGGTGTGCATCGGCGCCAAACCCACCTTGGTGCCGTAACCCACCACTCCCAGGAGAAACCCCAGGCGCAGGGCGGTGGGGGCAAGCTGATGCGCGTGGGCGAGGAGGAAGGGCCAGGCGAGGTGTGATTGCGCGCTCCCCGGTAAGGCGCTGGCGGAGTAGAAGAGGAACAGCGCCCCCACCAGCGCCACCGTGATCCCCAGACTGCTGATGATCACATACCGCCAGCCGGCTTCCAGGCCCTCGGTGCGACCCTCGATGGGGACCAGGACCACACTGGCAAGGGTCGCTGCCTCCACCAAGATGAACAGGAGCCCGAGATTGGCGGTTTCGACTGCGGCGAGCATCGAGGCGGCGAAGAGGCCAAAGGCGCCGAAGTAGATTCTCACCCGCCGGGCCGAGAGCTGTCCGGAACGCTCCTCGACCGCCAGATACGAGGCGGACCCCAGGCTGGCAAGAAGTACCACCACCGCCACCGTGACCAGGAAGAAACCCCCCAAGCCATCGACGTAGACGAATGCCCCGGCGCTTGCCAATGGCGCGCCGGTGATGGTCAGGGTGGCCACCACCACCGCCAGCACCAAGCTGCCGGCGGCGCCGGCCACAGCGGCGAAGGCTGCCCACCCCGTGCGGCCCGAGAGTGCCGCGGCGGCGCTGCCCGCCAGAGGCAAGGCGGCGGTCAGCACTGGTAGCCAGACCATCATGAGTCCTGCCCTGATCTGCCGGCGGGCAAGGGGCTGATCCGCTCCGCCAGCCCCGTGGTCATCGCCAGCATGATCAGAAAGCCCGCCAGAAGATCGAAGAAGATCCCCACCTCGACGATCAGCGGGAAGCTGGCGGCGAGAGTGATGGCCCCCAGGAAGACCCCGTTCTCCATGACCAGCCAGCCGATCAACTGGGCGACCATGTGCCGGCGCACCACCATCCCCAGGGCCCCTAACAGGACCACCGCGGTGGAGATGGGGACCACCGAGGCTGCCAGCAGGCCGTGAGCTATGCGCTCGGGAGACACCGCCAAATAGGCGAAGGCGCAGAGGGCGGTTGCCATGACCAAGGTGAGGGACAGTCCGGCCGTGATCCCGCTGTCGCGCTTCAATTCCAGCCGCTGGACCAGCCAACGGCGGGCGGCAGTGGGGATCGCCCATCCCTTCAGCGCCAAGGTCAAGCCGGCTAGCACCCAGAGGGCAGCGTCGCCCTCTAGGTAGGCGGCGGTGGCGGCTGCCACAGCCAGCAGCACCGACTGCAGCGCGTAGTAGGTGAGGTATCGATCGAAGAGTTTCGAGCCCAAACAGGCCAGTGCCGACAGCAGGATGAGAACGGCGTCCAGACTGAGAATGGCGCCGCCGGGAGAGGCCAGGGTCAGCTCCTGCATCCCTACCGGCCCACCACGTAGGAGGTGATGATCCCGATGAGGGCGAGCAGGAACGCTCCCCCCAGATACTCCGCGATTCTAAAGAAGCGCAGCTTGGCAAACGAGCTGTCGACTGCCACCACCAGGGCTGCGCTGAGGGCCAGTTTGCCGCCCACGGCGAGGCTCCCGAGCAATCCCTGCACCAGACTGGTGGCGCTGCCCAACCCCCAAGGAAGCACGAATACATTCATGAAGACACAGGAGAGAATCGTGAACTTCATCCAGCTGCCCCACTTGACCAGGGCATAGTCCCGGCCCGAGTACTCCAGAACCCGGGACTCTTCGATCATCGAGATCTCCACCGTTCCGGCGGGGTTGTCGACGGGAATGTGGCCGTTTTCCGCCAGAATGAGGAGGAAGAAGGCCACTGCCCCGAGCAGATGGGTGGGCAGAAGCATCGCGGCTGGAGAACCGGCGATGGCATGGTTCATGAGGTAGGGGTTGTCCGACGCAGAGAGCACCCCAACGGTGAAGAAGACCAGGATGAGCGCTGGCTCCGCCAGGCTGCCGAGCCACGCCGTGCGACTGGCCCCCAGCGCGCCCAATGGGCTCGCCGAGTCCATGGCCCCCAGGGACATGGCAAAGCCGGCGAGGGCCAGGACCAGCGCTCCACCCAGGAGGTCGCCCATGAACGCGAGCGGCAG
>JAKBTP010000077.1:15095-17809 GCA_021844355.1 bacterium
CCGTGCGACTGGCCCCCAGCGCGCCCAATGGGCTCGCCGAGTCCATGGCCCCCAGGGACATGGCAAAGCCGGCGAGGGCCAGGACCAGCGCTCCACCCAGGAGGTCGCCCATGAACGCGAGCGGCAGCGGCTCGTCGGTGATGATGGGCACGATGGTGGAAACGGTCAGATAGCAGGCCATGGCCACGTACGGAGCCGCCACGAACACCGGGCTGGCGTGCTGGGACCGGACCACCCCCTTGCGCAGCCACTTGCGCAGGTCGTGATATGGCTGTAGGACGCTCGGCCCGTGCTTGGACTGCAGAATCGCAGCACCCCTGGCGATGACGCCAACGTAGAGCGGCGAAATAGCCAAGACCAGCAGGGTCTGCAGAATCTGCAGTAGGTACGGCAACGCGAACCCCCGAGAAGGTAGGCCAACAGCTTCTAGAAGCCATTAGCCGGAACCCCCGGCTTACGCGGGCCTCATCGCGTCGCCCCAGCATTCTGCCACAGCGCAACCGCCGGCTGTCAAGCCGGAGAGGCGGACCCGCCGTTCGGTTGTCCGGACGGCCTTCGTGTGGTGCCTGCGCCTACATTTGATGGCCGCTGGAGATCAGGGCCTCTCCCGTCGGGCCAAGGCAGAAGAGGTTCGGGTGTCGTGCCACGCGTCGGTTCGTCAGGGCCTGCCAGACGGTCGGTCCGAGAGCTACCGGCGAGTACCATCGGCCCATGGAGCACACCTTCCACACCATCATCGAGCCCTTCCGCATTCACTCGGTCGAGCCCCTGCACCTCACCACCCCCGAGGAGAGGCGGCGGGCGATCATCGAGGCTGGCTACAACCTCTTCAACCTCCCCGCCGAACTGGTCCTCATCGACCTCCTCACCGACTCCGGCACGGGGGCGATGTCCCGCGACCAGTGGGCCGCGATCCAGCACGGCGACGAGAGCTATGCCGGCTCCCCCTCCTGGTTCAGGTTTCTGGGCGCGGTGCAGGACCTATTCCCCTTCCGGCACGTCATCCCCACCCACCAAGGTCGGGCCGCGGAGAAGATCCTGTTCTCCGTCCTGGGTGGACCGGGCAAGGTGATCCCCAACAACACCCACTTCGACACCACCCGGGCGAACGTGGAGTACACCGGCGCCGAGGCCGTGGACCTGGTGATCCCGGAAGGTCGTGAGCCCTCCCTTCAACACCCCTTCAAGGGCAACATGGACACTGCCGCCCTGGACGAGCTGCTCCAGCGGCGGGGCCGGGACGTGCCGGTCGCCTTCGTCACCATCACCAACAACTCCGGCGGAGGGCAACCGGTCTCCCTGGCCAACCTCAAGGAGACCAGCTCGGTCTGCCATCGCCACGGGGTTCCGCTCTTCCTGGACGCCTGCCGGTTCGCCGAGAACGCCTGGTTCATACGCGAGCGGGAGGAGGGCCAGCGGGAGCGGGACATCGCCGAGATTGTCCGGGAGATGGCCAGCTGCGCCGACGGCATGACCATGAGCGCCAAGAAGGACCCCTTCGGGAACATCGGAGGCTGGCTGGCGATGAACGACGACCGGCTGGCGGAGCGTTGCCGGAACCTGCTCATCCTCACTGAGGGGTTCCCCACTTACGGGGGGCTGGCCGGACGAGACCTGGAAGCGATAGCCCAGGGACTCAAGGAGGCCGTGGACCCCGACTACCTGCGCTACCGCATCCGCTCCACTGCCTACCTCGGGGAGGCGGTGGCGGCCGCTGGAGTGCCCGTCGTGCAGCCCATAGGCGGCCACGCCGTCTACCTCGACGCGCGGGCCCTCCTCCCACACATCCCCCCCCTGCAGTACCCGGGCCAGGCCTTGGCCCTGGCCCTGTATGAGGAGGGGGGGATCCGAAGTGTTGAGATCGGGACCGTTATGTTCGGCCGGCAGGCCGACGGGTCAGAGCGGGAGGGCCCGATGGACCTGGTCCGGCTCGCCATCCCCCGGCGGACCTACACGCAGAGCCACATCGACTACGTCATCGAGGTGGTGCAGCGGGTGGCGCAGAGTGCCGACGAGCTCCCGGGGTACCGCATCGTGGAGGAGCCGCCGGCTCTCCGTCACTTCACTGCCCGTTTCGCACCGATACCCAAGTCAGGGCTCCGCGCCTGAGGCTGCCGGCTTCCCTCAGGCGGCGTCCAGCCATCGTCTGATCGCCTGGGCGACCTCCGCGGGATGGTCAATGGGCGCCAGGTGCCCGGCGCCCGGCAGCACCTCCAGTGGAAGTGCCGGGTAGGACAGCAGCTCTCGCTGCGCCGCCTCCAGGGACAGCTGGTGATCCTGGTCTCCCCAGACGAGGAGAACCCTGCCTTGAAGAAGACCCAGCTCCGGCAGGAGGAGCGTCTCCGCGCGGAAGCCCCGCGGCCGGATCAGCCTGGCGACTGAGTCCAGGTCGGAGGCGTTCCACCAGCGGTCCGCGGCCAGCTGGCAGGGGTCCTGGCCAGCCCGGACGTCCTCCGCGCCCGTGAGGAAGCGCCCGGAGGCAAGAAGCGCGGCGATGTCGAGCGCGCCGGGGAGGAGTGCCGGGGACCACGTCCAGGGATGCTCGCGTGCCACTCCGAGGGGACTCACGAGCACCACCTTGCGGATCAGCTCCGGACGCTCCACGGCCAGCGCGCCGGCGACCATCCCCCCGAGCGAGTGGCCGACCAGGTCCACGGGAGCCAGCCCGAGCGAGCCCACCACCGCCTCCACCTGGGCGACCCACGCGTTCCGAG
>JAKBTP010000077.1:17909-19205 GCA_021844355.1 bacterium
AGCTCCGGACGCTCCACGGCCAGCGCGCCGGCGACCATCCCCCCGAGCGAGTGGCCGACCAGGTCCACGGGAGCCAGCCCGAGCGAGCCCACCACCGCCTCCACCTGGGCGACCCACGCGTTCCGAGGATGGCCGGCGCCCGGCACCCCGGTGCTGAGCCCGGTGCCGAAACGGTCGACGGCCACGACCCGCCTGTCCCGCGAGAGCTCCTGCAGGAGGCCGTGGTAGCCGGCCGCGCAACCGCCCAGGCCGGAGAGGAACACCAGCGCTGTCTGCGCCCCGCCGCCGATGTCGATCAGGTGGGTCCGACCGCCGGCGGACGCCAGGTACCGGTGCCTGGGTGCGGCTCCCTGGAACCGGCGGTCCATCGCAGCCTCCACCTCTGCCTCGCTGGGCCCGGGGCGTCGGGGACGCCGGGCCCATGCGACTGCCCCCGCGTAGGCGAGGACCAGCAGCCCGGCCCCCGCCCCAGCCCTGAGGCTTCGGCTCAAACTTCCTTGAACTCGGCGTCCACCACGTCGCCGTCGCCGCCCCCAGCCCCTCCCGCCGCGCCCGCGGGCGGGATGTCTTCGGCCGGAGCCGCCCCGTCCGGAGCCGACCCCGGTGTGCCCTGGGAGTAGATCGCCTCGCCGATCTTCTGCAGCGCCTGAGTGAGCTCCTGCTCCCGCGACTGCATGTCCACGGCGTTGTTGGCGGCCACCGCAGACTTCAGGGCCTCCACCTTCTGGTTGACATCGTCCCGGATCTCCGAGCTCACCTTCTCGCCGTGCTCGCGAAGAGTCTTCTCCGCCTGGTAGATCAGGGTTTCGCAGCGGTTCTTGAGAACCACCTCCTCCGCCCGCCGCCTGTCCTCGTCAGCGTGGGCTTCGGCCTCCTTGACCATGCGCTCGACCTCCTCCTTCTGGAGGGTGGTCGAGCCGGTGATGGTGACTTTCTGCTCGCGCCCGGTGCCCCGGTCCTTGGCGGTCACGTTAAGGATGCCGTTGGCGTCGATGTCGAAGGTCACCTCGATCTGAGGCAGCCCTCGGGGGGCGGGAGGGATGCCATCCAGCATGAAGCGCCCCAGGGTGCGGTTGTCCCGTGCCATCGGGCGCTCCCCCTGGAGGACCACGATCTCCACCGACGGCTGATTGTCCGCGGCGGTCGAGAAGACCTGGCTCTTGCTGGTGGGAATGGTGGTGTTGCGCTCGATCAGCCGGGTGTTGACCTCACCCTCGGTCATGATCCCCAGGGAGAGCGGGGTCACATCCAGAAGCAGGACATCCTTGACCTCACCCTTCAGGACTCCGGCCTGGA
>JAKBTP010000214.1 GCA_021844355.1 bacterium
GCCTGCGAGACCATCTCCACCACCCGTCCCAACAGCTCCACTGAGGAGACGCCCCGCCAGAGCTCCTCGGTGGGGGGGAAATGGTCTCCAAGGTCGCCCAGCCCGGAAGCCCCCAGCACCGCGTCCGCGATGGCGTGCAGCAGGACGTCCGCGTCCGAGTGCCCGATGAGCCCGGTGTGGTGGTCCACGTCCACTCCGCCGAGTCGAAGCGGACCGGGTCCCCCAAAGCGATGCACGTCGAGTCCCAGCCCGACCCCTGGGCAAGATCTCAACGGGTGACTCCATCAGATGCCGCCAGCCATGCCCTTAGCGCCATCAGGTCCTCAGTTCTCGTCACCTTGAGGTTGCGCGGATCACCTGGAACCGCCGCCACGGCGTGGCCGAGGGCCAGCACCAGGGCGGCATCGTCATCCGCGGTGAGATCCGTCTCCTCAGCGCGGTGATGGGCTTGGAGCAGGAGTTCGCGATCGAAGGCCTGAGGCGTCTGGATGGCGCCCAGGCTCGAACGCTCCAGGACCTCCTCCACCATCCCCTGGGCAACCCGGGCGGTGGAATCGGCCACCGGCACGAAGGCGGTGGCGGCGCCGTGCCTGCGGGCCGCGCCCAGCACCCTGGCCACCAGCTCGGGAGTCACGCCGGGACGGGCGCCGTCGTGCACCAGAACCAGCCCCCCGGTGGCGGCGGCCACCCCGTTGCGCACCGAGTCCTGGCGGCGGCCACCGCCGGGTACGCAGACGCATCCCAGGCGAGGGGCAACCGCGGCTCCCACCTCCACCACCCGACGGTGGTCGGCGGGGTCAGCAACCACCACCAGCTCGGTGATCCCGCTGGCGGGGTCGCCGAGAGCGCGAAGCACCCAGGCGAGGACGGGGCTACCTGCGAGATCGGCCCAGAGCTTGGCACCGCCGAAGCGGGTCCCGCTTCCCGCGGCGGCCACCACCGCAGTGGCGCCGGCGGAATGTGCGGCGCTCAGGGAGTGGGGGTCCCTTCAGCGCGGCCCCGCCTGCGGGAGCGACGCTGCCCCGCGGTGTCTGCACCATCGTCGTCCACCTGGGCGAACACCATCCTCCCCGAGGCCGTCTGGATCACGCTGCGGACCGTGACCAGCACGCGCTGGCCCACGCGCTGACGTCCGCCCTCCACGACCAGCATGGTGCCATCTTCGAGGTATCCCACCCCCTGGTCCTGCTCCCGGCCCTCCTTGACCACCTCAACCTCCACCCGCTCCCCCGCCACCATCGCCGGCCTCAGTGCCGTCGCCAGCTGGTTCAAGTTGAGGACCGGAATGCCGGCGATCTGGGCGACCCGATCCAGGTTGAAGTCAACGGTCAGGATGGAGGCGCCCTGCTCCCGCGCCAGGCGCACCAGGCGGGAGTCCACCTCCGGCATGGAGGGATAGTCGACCTCCGGGAAGGATAGCTGCAGTCCGGGCAGTGAGCGGAGTTCCTCCAGCATGGCGATCCCCCTCCGGCCCCTGGCGCGCCGGATGGGATCTCCCGAGTCGGCCACCGCCTGGAGCTCGCGGAGGACGAACTGGGGGATGGCCAGCTCGTACAGGCAGAACCCCGCCCGCGCCAGATCCAGCAGGCGCCCATCAATCACCGCGCTGGTGTCCACCACCACGCGGGCCAGGGGAGGGCCTCCGCCAGCCATGGGTAGACCCAGCCGCGACAGCTCGCGGCGCCGACGCCTCCCAACGGAGAGCCCCAGGGGCACAAGCACGACCGCCACCAGCACCGCCACCACCCAGCCCAGTCCGTACGGGAGCCCGGCGGCGATGAGCGCTACCAGGGCAGCGATCCCCAGAGCCACGATCACCCCAAGCAGCAGCCCCACCAGCTCCGAGAGCGGAAGTGTGGTCAGCTGGTCCTCAGCCCAGAAGTACGGTCGGACCGTCAGGTTCGGGCCGAGAACGTACCCGAGCACGCATCCCAGTCCGAGTCCGGCGGCCACGGCGATGAGGTCGCCTGGCCAGGCGTGCAGAGGCCCCTGGATCTTGGCGATCAGTACGGTGGAGTAGAGCGTGCCCCCTATCGATCCCAGGCACATCCCGACCAGACTGGCAATCCGGTCAGGACGGCCCCTGGGGTCTGCGGCCAGCCTGGCCACCGGCGCGTGGTCCCGGCCGGAGGGCGTCCCCTCCGGGTTGTCAGTCGGTGCTGCCGCCATCAGCGGAGGAGCCGCCTGCCGCGCCGGCACCGGCGGGCTCCGCCTCGGCGGTGACGATCGGGCTGGGCTCATCGGGGGGCGGTGGCCCGGGGACCACGTGAGTCCTCAGCTTGCCTTCCTCCACGTCAATGGTCACCAGGTCCCCGATGGAGAATTCAGTACGCAGAAGCTCCTCGCTCAAGGGGTCCTCGATCTCCGTCTGGATCACCCGACGCAGGGGGCGGGCTCCATAGACCTTGTCGAACCCCTGCTCCACCATCGCCGCCTTGGCCTCCTCGGTCACGAGCAGGCTCAGCCCCTGACGCTGGAGGTGCTCCCGGACCCGGACCAGCATGAGGTCAACGATCCGTCGGCACTCCTCCGGTGTGAGCCGATGGAAGACCACGACCGAGTCGACCCGGTTCAGGAACTCCGGTCGGAAGGCCCGCTTCAACTCGTCGGTAATTCGTTCCCGCATCTTGACGTGCGCGGGGTCCTCACCGGCGGGCCCCGGAGTCGAGGGCTGGAAGCCCATTGAGACGTTGGCACCCACTCCCTGGATCCCCAGGTTGCTGGTCATGATGATGATCGTGTTGGCGAAGTTGACCACCTTCCCCTTGGCGTCGGTGAGCCGGCCGTCCTCGAGGATCTGCAACAGCATGTTGAAGAAGTCGGGGTGGGCCTTCTCAATCTCGTCGAACAGCACAACACTGTAGGGACGGCGGCGCACCGCCTCGGTGAGCTGCCCCCCCTCGTCGTAGCCCACGTATCCGGGCGGCGAGCCCACCAGTCGGGCGGTGCTGTGCCGCTCCGCGAACTCCGACATGTCCAGGCGGATGAGGGCGTCCTCGCTGTCGAACAGGA
>JAKBTP010000162.1 GCA_021844355.1 bacterium
TCTGTCCCATGTGGCGGATGATCACCGCGTTGATCGCCTCGTCGAAGTCGACCAGGGGATGGCTCCCGAGCTGGTGCAGGGTCAGACCGAGCCCCACGGCCAGGACGGCGCAGGCGATGCCCCAGGGCGGCACCCGCCGCCACCAACTCCGCCGGTACCCCTCAGACCCGCCCGCGGCCACCGATGTGGTATCCAGCTCAGACAGCTCGGGGCGGGAGCGCCGAGCGAGGGCTCAGCCGCCGGATTGAAGATGGCACCACAGGAATTAAACCTCCGAGGAGGACCGGCCACCCGTTGCTCAGGAGGGCGCACCGGCCAGGGCGGCCAGGGAGTATGAGGGGCCACCGGTCCCCCGGATCAGGACCAAGACGGGGGAGCTGGCTTCCATCCGGAAGTGGCGCTCGACGTACGCCTCGAGAGCCGGTGTCCAGGGGATGCGCACCCCACTGGCCGGGGTGAGCAGCAGGTATCCGGCCCTCTCAAAGTAGCCTCTCCAGGCACCCACGGCAGCCCCGCTGGAGGCGGCCCCACCGTTGGCCACCTTGCCCTGGGAGAGGTCGATGGTGGCCCCGTAGGGGTCCACCAGGGGCGGGCAGCCCGGACCGGCCAGATAGCGGTTGGCCGAGATCAGGTAGGCCGGGTTGTCGGTCACCACACAGGCGCCGGGAGGGATGAGGCGGTCCAGCGCGGCGGCTGGATCTGGAGCGGGCGACACCCCGCGGGCCACCAGCAGAGCGTGCATCAGCGCGCCCAGCAGCACCAAGGCGGCGAGGCCCACCGCCACCTCCCGGAGAAGTGGCAGAACACGGCCCACGGCCAGCGCCAGGGACAGCATCAGGAAGGGGCCGAGGAAGGTGGCGTAGTGGAAGTAGAAGTCATCGGGGATCATGAAGGCCAGAAGGGTGAGCGCCGTGGACCCCAGGGCGAAGCGCTCGAGGGCCGTGGTCCTCCTCCTCTCCCACCACCCGACTGGAGGGGTGGGAGCGCCCGCTTCGCGCGGGGTCGGCAGGGCGAGGAAGGAGATGGCCAGAAAGCCGGCCAGCAGCCCGGCGACCAACAAACCCAGCTGCCGCTGGAGCGTGGTGATCTGCACCACGTTGGTGATCACCACCCCGGTTATGAAGACGAGGCGGACCACGATCGGGACCCGGACCACGTCAACGCGCAGGGCCTGCGAGATGAGGACCTGGTGTACGAAGGCGGGGGCGGCTATCAGCAGGAAGGGGGAGCAGACGACGAGGAACCCGACCCCGGCCCCGGCGATCAGCGCCAGCCCGCCCCGGGGACGACGCCAGAGCAGGAGCACCAGCACCACCACGGGGAAGATGGCCCAGACCTTGACGGCACCACCGAGCCCGAACGCCAGCCCGGCAATCCAGAGCCGCCGGCCGGAACGGGTGAGGCCATCTCCCTCGAACGCCAGCGCGGCGCCGACCAGGCAGAAGAGGTTCAGGAAGGGCTCCTGATACACGGTCGGCGCACTGAGGAGGTCGTCCGGGTAGGCGGCTAGGGCGAAGCACGCCACCCCCGCCACCAGCGGTCCTCGGTGGCGGACCAGCAGCCCCAGCAGCATCACATCCACCGCGGACACGACCGGAACCAGGAGTCGGGCCGCGGCCATCGCGCCACGCGCGCCGATCCAGTGGGAGAGCGCGGCGATCGGCACCAGGAGGATGGGCAGCCCGGGAGGCTGGATGGTCACAAAGTCCCGGTAGGGCAGCTGGCCGGCGACAATCCGGAGGGCCGCTCCCAGGTAGACGGAATCGTCGTACTGCACGACTCCGAAGAGATGTCCGGGCCGCAGAACCTCCTCCAGGCGGAGTCCCAGCGCAACGACTGCGGCGACGAGGACCAGAGCTGAGGTGAGGCGGCCCGCGGGAATCCTCAGGCCCGCCCACTCCAGCACCGAAGTGGACGGGAGGTCGGCGGACCGGGGCGGGTCCTTGGGGCCCGTCTCGCCGGTGGCCTGCCTCACAGCTCCGCCTCGCGGCGGGCGCAGAGGGGGCTGGGTCTAGTCACCCGCGGCAGTGTAGCCGCCGCCGGAGTCCGAAACGGCCGCCCGCTCCTCCGGCGGCCAGTTGCCGTTTGGTGTTTACTAGTGCGGGCGGGGGGGCCGTACCCAGTGCCAGGAGGCGGAGAGCATGTGGAACTTGCCCCAATTCGGCCGACCAGTTCACGGTGCGAGCGGAGCCAGTCCCTGGTTCGGCCTCCTGCGAGCCGCCGCGGGCGCACTGGCGGTCGCGGCCCTGGTCGCCGGGTGCGGGAGCGCTGCCCCCGCCAGCCACAAGTCCTCCTCGGGCAGCTCGGGGCTCGTGGTGCGCACCGCCTCGGTGGTGGTGAACGGCAGATCGGAGACGGTGCTCACCAACAGCGCCGGCCGGACGCTCTACTACAACACCCAGGACTCCGCCAGCAAGGTCACCTGCAGCAGTGGTTGCGCCTCCATCTGGCCGCCCCTCACCTCCAGCGCGGGTTCGGTGAGCGCACCCTCCTCGGTGGGCGGCAACTTCACCTTCTACAGGGGGCCCAATGGCCGCCAGGTGGAGTACAACGGGCATCCCCTCTACACCTACTCGGGCGACACCGGACCGGACCAGAGCAAGGGAGAGGGCGTTCTTGGCATCTGGTACGTAGCCACCCCCGGACTCTCGGCGTCCTCCAGCTCCCCCGGCTCATCCGGCGGGTACGCCTACTGAATCCCGTCCGGTCCAGCCCGCTGCCCCGACGGCTGGGGCCCTGAGGGCAGCAGTCGGGACAGCACGGCTCGGGACAGGTCGGCAATCAAAGCGGCCGTGGCCAGGCCGAGAGCCAAGCGGGCCACGACGGCCAGCCAGCCACGGTCGGCGCCAACCTGAAGGCACGCCAGCCCGATGACGGCGAGCGGGAACACGCCCGACCAGTATTCGGGCGGGTGTCCCGCCAGCTGCCGCCTCAGCCGGACGCGCTGGGCGGTGAGGGTGGCAGGCAGGGGTACGAGGGCGGCTGCCAGACCCAGCAGTGCG
>JAKBTP010000107.1 GCA_021844355.1 bacterium
CGGCATGTGGGAGTTCAAGAGGGGCAACACGTTCGGTGCCACCGCGTTCACCGCGTACGGTGCCTTCTGGTGGAGCTACTACCTGCTGGTCGACGTCTTCCTGGCCAAGACGGCACCGGCCACGATCGGCCCGATCGTGGGCCTGTACCTCTTCTGCTGGGGGATCTTCACGCTCTACATGTTCGTCGCCTCGCTCGGCGGCCCGCGCGCTCTCTGGGTGGTCTTCATCCTGCTGACCCTGACCTTCCTCCTGCTCGCCTTTGGGGTTTGGGCAGGATCCGGCGGCACAACCTGGACCCACCTCGGCGGCTACGTGGGAATCCTGACCGCCCTGGCCGCGGCCTACACCTCGTTCGCCCTCGTCCTCAACGCCAACTTCAAGCGGACCGTACTGCCGGTCGCCTGACCGGAGTGGGGGTCCGGCGCCAGCTGGCGCCGGACCCCTTCAGCTCAGGCCCCCACCCTGAGCGTCCCCGGCTCCCGCGCAGCTCGCGGGTGACCGGCCACCCCACGCCAGAGGGGCAGCAGGACCAGGGCGGTGCCCACCATGACCACCGCCGTCCCCACGAAGGGGAGTGGGGCCGCCACCCCGAACAGCGCCCCCGCTCCGATCGCGGCCAGCGCCGAGGCCCCCACCTGGAAGGAGCTGGACATCCCCTGGGCCCGGCCCATCTGCTCCGCCGGCACCAGCCGGGAGAGCATCGCCTGGCGGGCGGGCATGCCCACCACCGTGAAGATACCCTCGAAGGCTCCGAGGGCGATCAGCCAGACCGGCGAGGGGATGAACGGGTAGGTGGCGGCGAACGCCCCCGCGAAGACCATGCCCGCTCGGATCAGGCGGCGGTTGTCCAGGCGGTCGGCCAGCCAACCCGCCGGCCACGACCCGACGGTGAAGGGCAGGGCGAAGATGGTGAAGGACAGCCCGATCTCGAAGTTGCTGGCGTGGCGGGAGTGCATCAAGAGGCTCCACAGGGTGTCGTACATGCCGATCAGCACCCCCACCGCCATGGACGAGAGCAGGATCCCGAGCAGCCCGCGCTGCCGCCAGAGTGCCCGCGGCTGGGACGGTCCCCGCGCGTGGCTTAAGGCGACCTTCCCGGCGGGGACGGTCGCCACGATGATGCCGGACACCAGCACCGCCGCCGCCGCCGAAACCAGGAAGGTGAGCGCCACCGAGATGGAGAAGAGCACGGCGCCGATCATCGGCCCGGCTATGGTCCCTGCCATGTTCGCCCCTGTGAGCAGCCCGTAGGCCCGGCCGCGGCGTTCAGGGACCACGATGTCTGCCACCAGGGAGAGGGCCAGGACGTTGGCCGACCCGGAAGCTGCGCCCTGGACCGCGCGGAGGAGGATGAACCCGACAGGACTCGGGGTGAGCGCGAAGGCCGCGGTGGCGGCCGCGTACAGCAGCTCGCTGCCGACCAAGAGCCGCCTTCGTCCCAGGCGGTCCGAGAGGCGGCCCACCGGGTAGCCGACCACCAGCCCCGCGCCCCAGAAGGCCGCGGTGGTCAGCCCCACCTCCGTGTAGGAGGCCCCACCGTGCCGCAGGAAAAGCGGCAGGATGGGAAGGATCATGGTCGCCCCCAGGGCGTCCGTGAAGGCAGCTCCCGCCAGCCCCCAGAGAGCGAGCCGGGCGCGGCGGGGATCGAGGGCTACTGGCGAACTCAAGATCGACTCCTGCGAACAAGTGGGTGGCGGCACACGGGGCCGCGCCGGCTCAGGGCCGGGACCGGGTCCGGGGCGGCAGAGCCGCCCGCGCGAAGATCGATCAGCTCACCAGGGGCACTACAATACACCTGTCCGAGCAAGGAGGTTCAGATGGTCACGGCGATGCAGGTGGCACTTCCCCTGGCCGCGCTCCTGCTGGTGGCGGGTGGCTCTTTGGTGGCTTGGGTGATGATCTTCCGCAGGGCCGGCCGGGAAGAGCGAGGCGACCAGCACTCCCCGCACGTCCTCTGATCTGAGCCCCTGATGGGGACCAGCGACTGGGCCCCGGCCGCAGCAGTCTGCCTACACGGCTCATCCTCGGAGATCATCGCCCGACGCGCCGCCGGCCTGACGGCCGACCGGGCGGCACCGGCACCGGCCCGCCAACCACCTACGGTCGCCTGACCAGCCGCACCCTGCGCTTGGGACGCTGGCGCCCGGAAACCTGCTTGGGAACCACGCTGATGCTCCCATCTGACTCCATCTCCACCAGCTCGGCGTCGCCGACCCCGTCCACTCCATGCTCTCGGAGTGCCATCTCGGCCTCGTCGAGGTCCAACCCCTCGTGCCGCAGCGCTGCCATGTCCCAGGTTCCGTCGGTCGCCAGCACCGTCGGGGAGGGGCGCAGCAGGTGGTCGAGCCATTTGGCCCTCACGCGGGCCAGGCTGAGGGCCAGGTTGAGGACGAAGAGGGTGGCGATGATCACCAGGCCCCCCAGCAGGGAGCTGTCGGGCCCGGTCATGGCGGGCTGGACGGCATTGGCGACCAGGAGCACCAATACCAGATCGAAGATCGTCATCTGGCCCAGCTCCCGCTTCCCGAAGAGCCTCAGGGCGAAGGTGAGCGCGAGGTAGATGACGACCGAGCGGAGCGCCAGGTCCCAGGGGGCGATGGCTAGGTGGACGATGTCCATGGGCTGCACCTCCACTCCCTCGCAGGGAGTCGGCAGTGACGCCGCCGGCAGAGGCGGTCAGCCCTCATCCTGCCGCACTCGCGAGGGGTGCGGCCAGCCCTCCCCCAGCGAGCCGGGGCGCGGCCCCGGCTCGAGGGAGGATTAGATCAGGCGGCCGCCTGGAACCCCAGGTCGAGGATCGACCTCGCCCAGTGGTTCTTGCTGTGCACGCCCCGCCCCACCACCACGACGATCTCGCCGGGCTGGAGGGAGGATGCGGACTCAGGCAGCGGCTTGACGCCGAATCCCTGGTACTTCCACGCGTGCGTGTGAGGAAGGAGGTTCAGGGTCACCTTGGTGCCGTCGGGCTCCTGGATCACCAGGACTCCCTTGCCGGCA
>JAKBTP010000093.1 GCA_021844355.1 bacterium
TGGGTCGGCTGAGGAAGGTGGATCGAATCATCTTGGTGGTGAACTCGGGATCCACCAGCCTGAAGCTGACCCGGGTGGGCCCAGCCGGCATCAGCACCCCGGTGGGCTCGCACGGGCGAAGTGACTTTGGGCTCGAGGCGCTGCTCCGCAAGGCGGGCCAGGTGGATGCGGTGGCTCACCGGGTGGTGCACGGAGGCGCGGGCCACCGCGGGCCCGAGCGGATCACCCCCCAGCTGCTCTCGGTGCTCTCCCGGCTGTCCCCCCTCGCCCCGATCCACCAGCCGCGGGCCCTGGCCGCGGCCCGGGCCGCCCTCCAGGCCCTCCCCGGCGTGCCTCAGGTGGCCTGCTTCGACACCTCCTTCCACCGCACCTTGCCCCCGGCCGCGGCCACCTACCCCATCCCCGGGAGCTGGCGCCGCCGGGGGGCGGTCCGCTACGGCTTCCACGGGCTGGCGCACCAGTACCTTGCCCGCCGAGCGGCCGAACTGCTCGGCCGCCCCCTAGCACAGCTCAGCCTGGTCACCTGCCAGCTGGGCGGTGGGGCATCCCTCGCGGCGGTCGAGCGCGGCCGGTCGGTGGACACCACCATGGGCTTCACCCCCCTGGAGGGGCTGCCGATGGCCAGCCGGTCCGGCAGCATCGACCCGGGCCTGGTCACCTGGGCGCAGCGCCGGCTCGGGCTCAGCGGGCAGGAGGTGGAGGGGCAGCTCGAGCACTCCTCCGGCCTCAAGGGGCTGGCGGGCACCCGGGACATGCGCCGGGTGCTGGCCAGGGCGCAGGCTGGGGACCGCCGGGCAGACCTGGCCCTGGAGGTCTACCTGCACCACTTGGCCCGGGGCATCGCCGCCATGACGGCGTCGCTCTCGGGCCTGGACGCCGTCGTGTTCGGGGGCGGTGTCGGGTTCGGGGCGCCGGCGGTGCGGGAAGGGGCGGCTGACCGGCTCGCGGTCTTGGGGCTGCGGGTGGACCAGGCCCTGAACCGGGACTCACCAGGGGATCGGCGGGTGGAGGCGGCTGGCTCGAGGTGCCCCGTCCTGGCAGTGGAGACCCGGGAGGAGCTGGAGATGGCCCGGCAGACCCGCGAGCTGCTGGGCTGGACCTAGGGCAACCGGTCCAGGAAGGACGAGATGGCCGCCGCCACCTCGCGCGGCCGCTGCACCGGGAGATCGTGGATGCCGGGGACAAAGACCGCCTCGCTCGGCGCGGAAAGGAGTGAGCGGGCCTCCTCGACCGCCGTGCGCTTGGCCGCCGCGAGGCCCTCGTCATTGACCGCCATGATGAAGAGCACCGGGCAGGGCACCCGGGCCAGGAGGGCCTTCTGGTCCAGCTGGTACAGCGCATGGGCGATCTCCATGTGCCGGCGGAGGTCCAGCCTCGGTGCCAGCCCCTCTGGCCCCTCCTCGAAGTTACCCAGCAGGATCCGGGTCGCCTCCTCCTCCCCCACCTCCTCCGCCAGCCCGGAGCGGCTCACCATCGACCGCACCCGGGCCTCGGTGAGCCCCGCAAGCCCGGGGGGGCGCATCCTGGCCTCCGCCTCCTCCCAGTTCGAGCCGAAGACCCGGCGGACGTCCAGGACGCCTCCGTCAACGCAGACCACCGCGCGCACCGCACCGCCCGCGGCCGCCATCTCCAGGGCCACGCTGGCCCCCCAGCTGTGCCCCACCGCCACCGGCCGCCGCAGCCCCAGCTGGGGCAGCAGCGCCTCCAGGTCGGAGGCCACCTCGTCGAACCCGTATCCCCGCTCGGGACGGTCACTCAAACCAT
This sequence comes from bacterium, assembly GCA_021844355.1. Classification (GTDB taxonomy): domain Bacteria; phylum Chloroflexota; class Dormibacteria; order Aeolococcales; family Bog-877; genus JAJYXT01. The sequence goes on from JAKBTP010000093.1 coordinate 1,765, forward strand.
GACCGCGCAGGTCCACCGCCACGACCCGGTGCCGGGGGGCCAGCAGCTCGCCCACCGGATCCCACCAGAGGGCGTTGCTGGCCAGGCCGTGGAGACAGAGCAGCTCGGGCCGCCCACCCGGGCGCTCGCGCACATTGAGGCTCAGGGCACCCGCCGTGAGCCGGCGCTCTCCGGGCGCTGGCACCCCGGTCAGATCGCGTCCGACACCGACGACATGAAGAACCGCTCCACGCGCAGGGGTGGCACCTCCACGAAGGTCATGTCCCCGATCTCCCGGGAGAGCGCCAGCTCCGGCCGGCCGACCTCCACCGTCCGGTTCAGGACCCCGACAGGGCTCTCGTTGAAGCGGAAGTTGTTGACCGCCCCCACCACCTTGCCCTTCTCCACCAGGTAGACCCCGTCCCGGGTCAGTCCGGTGAGCAGGAGGGTGGCGGGGTCCACGTCGCGGATGTACCAGAGCGAGGTGACCAGCAGGGCCCGCTCGGTGCCGGCGATCATCTCCTCCAGGGAGGCGCCGTTCCCGGCGAGACGCAGGTTCTCGGGGTCGGGCCGGACCGGATGACCGTGGTCCCTGGCCCAGCGGCGGGGGCAGATGAGCTCGCGCTGCACGCCGCGGTCGATCCAGGTGGTCTTCGGAGCGGGAAGGCCGTTGTCGAAGACCGAGCCGTACTCGCTGGAGCTGAGCACCCGGACGAAGTCGGGTACTCGCATCCCTGCCGCCTTGGGGTTGGAGGTGAGGGTGATGGAGGGGGCGTACATCGCCTCGCCGACGCGGGAGCCGGCCTTGGAGGCGAACACGGTGCGCTCCTCGTCCGCACCCCGAGCATGCATCTCCCAGGCCAGCCGCACCACCATGTCGGCGACCGCCGAGGGCTCCAGGATCACCTGGTAATGTCCGGGCTCCAGGCTCAGCTGGCGCCGGGTCCAGGCGAGCCTCTCCAGGCAGCCCCGGTACATCGCCCCCACATCGATGCCGTCCAGCGCCTCCGCCATGCGTCCGCACCAGGCGCTGCGCTTCAGGTCACCGGTCTTGAGCGTGAGGGAGATGGACGCGAAGCGGGTGGCCGCGGCCAGCCGCACCCCGGCCCGGGACCCCAGGGCCTCGTGGGAGGTCGCGCCGTGCACGTAGCCGTAGAGCACCTCACCGCGACTCCGGCTCTCCTCGATCGCCAGCCGCAGCGGCTCCACCACCCCACCAAGGTCCCACCCCTCCTCCACCT
>JAKBTP010000168.1:0-2395 GCA_021844355.1 bacterium
TCCAAGACCCAGCAGGTCTTCACCTCCTCCGACATCTCCTCAGCCCAGCAGCAGGAGCAGCAGATCGACTCCACCCTCACCTCGCAGGTGGAGAAGACGCTCAAGACCATGGCCGGCCATGACGTGATCGCCCAGGACTCCAGCGGCAACGGGATCCAGCTCACCGTCACCAACCCCACCCTGCCCACCGTGGGCCAGGCGGGTCAGACCCAAACCCTGACCGTCTCGGTGACCGCGGCGGCGTCCGCCTACAGCCCAGCTACCGCCCGTGCGGCGGTACTTCAGGACCTGAAGTCCAAGGTGCCCGCGGATGGCGAGCTACTTGCCCACCCCACCCTCGGCACCATTCAGGTGGCGGCGGCTGGTCCCGGGGGAACCCTGACCCTGAGCTCCAACGCTGTGGGGTACTGGGCTCCCAAGGTGGATCTCGCCCCGTACCGCACCCGGGTCACCTTCATGAACCCGGGCAGCGCCAAGACATACCTCCTCGCCCAGCTGCCCGGTGCCAGCTCGGTCACCATCCATCAATCCCCGTTCCCGCTCCCCTGGCTTCCACTCCTCTCCGGGCGGATCCAGATCGAACGGGTATCCCTGAGGGCATAGGAGCTGGCTCCCACCACGCCCCCGACCTCCGGGCGGCTGATGGCGCTGGACCCCGGTGCCGCTCGGTTCGGGGTGGCCCTGAGCGACGAGACGAGGACCATCGCCCAGCCGCACGTGACCATCAACAGAAGGAGCGATCAGGACCTGGTGCGCCGCTTGGTGGAGGTGGCTCGGGAGCACCAGGTAGGAGAGTTGGTGATGGGGCTTCCCCTGCGGATGGACGGATCCGAGGGTCCGGAGGCGGCCGAGGCCCGCCGCTTGGGGGCCCTTCTGGCGGACGCGGCCCGGCTCCCCCTCCGGTTCGCGGACGAGCGGCTCACCTCCCGCCAGGCGGAGCGGGAGATGATCCGCCAGGGTGACTCCCGCCAGCGTCGGCGGCAGCTGGGTGACCGGGTCGCGGCGGCGCTGCTGCTGCAGGGGGTTCTGGCCGGGGCCCGAACCAGGCCGTGATAGCGCGGCATCCCTGGAGGCTGGTGGGCATTCCTCTCGTCCTGGCGCTGGTGGCCGGCCTGGCCGTGGTGGCCATGGTGGGACGGCGCGAGCTCCTACCTGTCCAGAGCAATCACCATCAGCAGGTGGTGATCACCGTGAGCCGCGGGGAGTCCCTGCAGCGGCTGGTGGAGGACCTCGGCAGCCACCACGTGGTCCGTTCGCAATTCTTCTTCGGGCTCTATGCGGACGTCCGCGGGCTGGGCTTCAAGCTCCATCCCGGCAAGTTCATTCTGGACCGGGGCATGGGCCCCTCGGAGCTGGTGGCGGTGCTCGAGGGCCCACCTTCCCAGCTACCCATCGAGGTGCAGGTCCAGGATGGCCTTTCGGCGCTTCAGGAGTCGGCCTTGCTGGCCTCGGATGGCCTCTTCTCCGCCGCCGACTATCTGGGGCAGGTGAACTCGGGGAAGTTCCCGGGGATCTCGCCCCCGGCGGGGGCGCCCGCGGGTTCCGGATGGGAGGGGATGGCCTTCGGGGACACCTATGAGGTGAGCCCTCGCATCACGCCCCACCAGTTCCTGCTCCTCCAGCTCCAGGACTTCCAGCGCCGGGTGGCGCCCGCCCTGGCCGCCGGGGCGAGCCAGGTGGGCCTCACGCCCTATCAGGCCCTCACGCTGGCCTCGATCGTGTCCGCCGAGGCCACCACCAGCCGGGACCGGGCCCTCGTCGCCGGGGTGTTCCTGAACCGGTTGCGCCTGGGCATGCCCCTGCAGAGTGACGTCACGGTCCTGTACGCGATGGCCCGCGCCGGCCAGTCCGGTGCGAAGTTCACCACCCAGTTCGCCTCGCCCTACAACACCTACCTCCACCAGGGCCTGCCCCCGGGGCCGATCGACAGCCCCGGAGTGGGGGCGGTGGAGGCCGTGCTCAACCCAATCCGGAGTGACTACCTGTACTTCGTCTCCCTCCCCAACGGCAAGATGCTCTTCGCCGTCACCGCGGCTCAGCATCAGCAGCAGGTTCAGGAGGCCGGGCTTGGCTGACCCTCGGCCGCACCCGTGACCACCGGCCTGGCCCTGGGCTGGGCTGCTGCTGGTCTGGCCTGCGGCCTGGTCGCCGGGGAGGGCTCCCTCCGTCTGGAGCGGGCCGCAGGCCTTGTCGACGAGGCCTCAGGTGACCAGGACCACCGGATCGAGCGAATCCTGCTGCCCCTTTTGGGGCTCATCGGCTTCTTCTTCTTCGCCAAGAGCGAGGCGATGGGGCCGGGACTTTTGATCCACAGCCTCTGGATCGTGGTCCTGGTCCAGATCCTGGGCTTCGACCTGAAGCACCGCCTGATCCTGGACGTGGTCAGCCTGCCGGC
>JAKBTP010000168.1:2495-18918 GCA_021844355.1 bacterium
TTGCTGACCGCCAGCTTGCCCAGGTCGTGGACCAGCGCCGCCAGCCCGATGCGGTCATTCTCCTCGGTGCTCATCCCCATGACCTCGGCCATGCGCCGGGCCAGGGCGGCGGTCCGGGTGGAGTGGGTTGCCGTCCAGGGGGACTTGGCGTCCACCACCCCGGCGAACACCTGGCCGATGCGCACCATGTCGTCCACCGACGTGCAGGAGACCCGGCGGGGGCGCGGGTCGAGGGGGGCCACCTGCTCAGGGTGGTTGATGGCGCCGAAGCGCTCCCAGAGTCGGTCGCCGCGCGCGTGGGCCAGGACGGCGTCCACCAGCTGGGGGTCGAACCAGGTTCCCCGGCGCCGGCGGAGGACGGTCTCCACGCTGCGGCGTCCTCCGTGGCGCCAGAAGATCTCCGCGGTCTGGCAGAGCAGGGCGATCCGGGAGAGCACCGGGATCTCGTCGCCCTTGAGGCCGCGGGGGCTCCCCGAGCCGTTCCAGTGCTCGTCGAGGGAGTAGACGGCCTCGGCCGACGGCTCGGCCCAGCCGAGCTGGCGCACCAACTCGGCTCCCCGGGTGCAGCGGGCCTCCACCAGCTCGCTGGCCAGCCCCGGCCCCTTGGCTCCCAGGGCGACCAGCTGGGCCATGCGCCGGGTGATGGGGGCGGTGGGCGCCGTCTGGCGGATGGCGAACAGCAGCGAGCGCCACTGGCTGCTCCAGTCCGAAACCTTGAACTGGGCCTTGGTGCTGAGGTCGTCGGCGCCGAACCAGCGGGTCACGCTGTAGGCGTTGGCCGAGCAGCCGGCGTCCTTGAGCAGCAGGGCGTAGAAGAGGTCCTGGCGCTCATCCGGTCCGAGGCCCACCCAGTCGGCCAGCCGCATTCCCAGCCAGCAGGTCCGCAGGGCGTGGCCCATCGGCTCCCCCTCGGCCAGATCCAGCGCCCGGGACAGCGAGGCGATCACCAGCGAGGAGGGCATCGACCCGCCGGCCTCGGTGGGGACGTCGGCCCGCAGGGTGGTGGCGCTCATGATTGAAGGCTAGGGCCGGGCCCCCGCCGCGCCGGTGAAGGATCTGCTGCGGTGTTTGAAGACCGTGTAGCGGGCGGCTGAGCGCGGACATCGACGGACGGCCCCGAAGCTGCGATCATCAGGGGCTGTGAGGGGCGGCATGGTCCGCCCCGGCGCCGCCCTGGCGACCGCAACTTTTGGAGCCGAGCAGATGATCAACGCCGGAGAGCTGCGGGCCGGCACCACCGTGGAGCGCAACGGCCAGCTGCTGGAGGTCCTCTCCTTCGAGCACATCAAGCTGGGACGGGGCACCGCGGTGGTGCGCACCCGGCTGCGCAATGTCGACACCGGAGCCGTGACCGAGGAGACCTTCCGCCCCGAGGAGCGCTTCCCGAGGGTCCGGATCGAGAAGGTGGAGGTGCAGTACCTGTACCGGGACGGGGACCAGCACGTGCTCATGGACACCAGCACCTACGAGCAGTTCCCCATCAGCCAGGAGCTGTTCGAGGCGGCCTCCCGCTACGTGCGGGAGTCCGACACCCTCTTCCTGCTCCGGCACGACGACCGGATCCTCGGGGTTGAGGTGCCGATCACCGTCGTGCTGGAGGTCACCGCCACCGACCCCGGCTTCAAGGGGGACACGGCCACGGGGACCTTCAAGCCCGCCACCTTGGAGACCGGGCTGGTGATCGACGTGCCGCTGTTCGTGAACGTCGGTGACCGGGTCAAGGTGGACACCCGGAGCGCGCGCTACCTGGAGCGTGCCTCGTGACCACCGCCCCCACCCTGCGGGAGCAGCCCCCGGGACGCGTCCGGGTGGCCAGCGAGGTGGTGGGGGCGATCGCCTCCCTGGCGGCGCTGGACACGCCGGGGGTCGCCCACATGTGCGAGCTCCAGGGGGTGCCCGTGCCCCGTCCGCTGCGCCGCCAGCACGGCCACCGCGGTGTCCGTCTGGAGATGATCGGGAGCGCCGCCATCCGGCTCGAGCTGGGCATCGCCATCGAGGCCGGGGCCACCCTTCCGGAGCTGGTTGAGGAGCTGCAGCGAAGGGTGTCGCGGGACATCGAAAGGATGCTGGGGCTCGAGGTCGTCGAGGTCAATGTCCTGGTCCGCGAGCTGGCGGGCGGTTGAGGCCCCGCCACCGCGCTCGCCAGCTCGCCCTCAGGGTCGTCTTCCAGCTCGACCAGGCCCCCGGGGATTGGCATCCGGCGTTCGCCTACCAGCTGGCCGAGGACGACCTGCCCCCCGAGTCGGCGGCCTTCGCCGAGGAGCTGGTCGCCTTAGTCCAGGAGCACCGCGTGGAGATCGATTCGGCGCTGCAGGCGGCGGCCACTCACTGGAGGTTGGAACAGATGGGCCGGGTGGAGCGGGGAGTCCTCCGGCTGGGGGCCGCCGAGCTGCTCTGGCGCCGCCAGGATCCCCGGGCGGTGACCCTGGACGAGGCGGTGGGGCTGGCCAAGGAGCTCGGTGGGGAGGACGCCGCCCGCTTCGTGAACGGGGTTCTGGGCCGGCTGGCGCGGGAGGCGGTCTGATGCTGGCGCGCCGGGTCCTGCAGGTGGCCGAGCTCAACAGCCTGATCCGGGCGGACCTGGAGGAGGACCCCGCGCTCCAGGACGTGTACGTTGAGGCCGAGATCGGCACCTGTACCAGGTCGGCGGCGGGCCATCGCTACCTGACGCTGAAGGACTGCCGTGAGGGGCGCGCCGACCAGGCCTCGATCCGGGCGGTGCTCTTCCGTGGCGCCGGCGCCTCCCTTGCCTTCGAGCCGGAGACCGGCCAGCGGGTGATCGCCCACGGGCGCATATCGGTATACGCCGCCAAGGGGGACGTCCAGTTGTACCTGGATCAGCTGGAGCCGGCGGGCGTCGGTGCTTTGGCGCTCGCCTTCCAGCAGCTGGTGGCTCGCCTCGAGGCTGAGGGGCTCTTCAGCCCCGAGCGCAAACGCCGGCTTCCGTTCCTGCCCCGGCGGGTGGCGGTGGTCACCTCCCCCCGGGGCGCCGCGGTCCGGGACGTGATCCACGTGATCAGCCGCCGCTGCCCGATCACCGAGCTGGTGGTCGTCCCCTCCCTGGTTCAGGGGGAGGGGAGTGTGGCCGAGCTGGTCGCGGCGCTGACCCTAGCCGGCCGTTCGGGAGCGGAGCTGGTCCTCCTGGTCCGGGGCGGCGGGAGCCTTGAGGACCTCGCCGCCTTCAACTCTGAGGAGCTGGCGCGGGCGGTGGCCGGCTGCCCGGTCCCAGTCATGACCGGCGTGGGGCATGAGACCGACACCACCGTGGTCGACTTCGTGGCCGACCGCCGTGCCCCCACTCCCTCGGCCGCCGCAGAGCTGGCTGTCCCAGATCGGGACAGCCTGCGCCACGAACTCGGGGCGAGGCACCTCCGACTCGGGCGGGCGGGAGCCGCCTATCTCGTGGGGCGGACCGAGCAGCTGGCCGGCACTGCCGCCCGGCTGGAGCGGCTGGCCCCGCGGAGGCGGCTCATGGAGGGCCAGCAGGACCTGGACCGAGCCGCCCAGCGGCTGGTGGCCGCGGCCGCCCGCCATCTCGGCCGACTGTCCGACCAGCTCGCTTCCCGCCGCCAGCTCCTGGAGGCGCGGGGTCCGCTGCCCCTCCTCGGGCGGCTGCAGGAGGAGCTGCGCGGGAGGAGCGGGCAGCTCCTGGCGCTGTCACCGCTCGCCGTCCTAGAGCGTGGCTACTCGATAACCTGGCAGGAGGAGGGAGGGGCGCTGGTCCGCGACCCGCGAGGGCTGCAGCCCGGTGAGCGGCTGGTGACCCAGCTGGCGCTGGGCCGGGTGCGCAGCCAAGTGACATCGGTGGAGCCGAGCAAGGAGGTGTCAGATGACCGATGAGCCGAGCCCTGGGTCCGACGAGGACCTCCTGGACTACGAGGCGGCCCTGGCCCGGCTGGACGAGGTGCTGCGGGCCCTGGAGGATGGGAAGGTCGCGCTGGAGGACGCCATCGCCTTGTACGAACGCGGGGTGAAGCTGGTGCGCCGCTGCTCCACCCTGCTGGCCGGGGCCGAGCGGCGGATCACAGAGCTCTCCCAGAGCCCCGATGGCGACCTGGTCGAGCGGCCCTTCCAGCTCTCCGCGGAGGAGGGGCCGGCGGGCGGAGCCTGACCGCGGATGGCAGGGATGCTCTCCAACCAGTATCTCCTGGTTCCGCTCCTGGCCTGGGCCCTCGGTCAGCTCCTCAAGATCCTCACTGACTCCTGGCAGCGGCGCCAGCTGAGCCTCCGGCGGCTGGGCACCTCGGGGGGGATGCCCAGCTCGCACACCGCCCTCACCGTCTGCCTGACCACCCTCCTGGGACGGCGGCTGGGGACCACCTCGCCGGTCTTCGCGGCGGCCGCGGTGCTCACCATGGTGGTGGTCTACGACGCCACCGGGGTGCGTCGCGCCGCTGGACAGCAGAGCGTCATCCTGAACCAGATGATCGACGACCTGCGGCAGCACCTGGGGCTGAGGTATGAGCGGGTGCGCCAGCTTCTAGGCCACACCCCCTACGAGGTCCTGGCGGGGGCCGCCCTCGGGGTGCTGGTGGGGATGACGCTCTGACGCCCGCCCCAGAGGCCCAGTGCCTAACATCTCATTCTCGATGGCCATGCTGAACCCACCACCACCGGCAGATCAGGTGGTGGCCCTACTCCTCCACCCGCGCGAGGCCGCCAGCTCGCCCTTGCTGGGGGAGGCCCAGCGCCGCTGCCGGGAGGCCGGGCTGGAGGCCGTGGTGTTGCAGTCCGCTCCGGAGGAGGAGCTGGGTGCCCTCGCCGGTAGGACGCGGCTCCTGGTCTCAGTGGGAGGGGACGGTACCCTGCTCTACGCCGCCAAGATGGCCGGGCCCCGCGGGATCCCCGTGCTCGGGGTCAACCGGGGCCAGCTCGGCTTCCTCACCAGTGTGGAGATGGAGGGGATGCCAGACGCCCTCACGGCCTACTTCGAGGGGCGATGCTCCATCCTGGTCCGGCCCACTCTCTCCGCCACGCTGCTGACGGCGGCGGGAAGGCTGACGGCGTCCCTGCCGCTGGCGGTCAACGAAGTGCTGGTTCGGGCAGACGACTTCAACGTGATCCGGATGCGGGTGCGCACCGACCACCAGCTGGTCGGGGATTTCGATGGAGACGGGATCATCGTCGCCTCCAGCCTCGGCTCCACCGCCTACTCCCTCTCCGCCGGCGGTCCCAGCCTGGATCCGTCGGTCCCAGCGCTGGTGGTCACCCCGCTCAACCCTCACTCCCTCGGCCACCGGTCGCTGGTCATCCCGGACACCTTGGATGTGAGCGTGGAGCTGGTGCGGGGCGGGGGCACCCTGGCGGCGGACGGCAGGGTGTGGAGACCGCTCCTGGCTGGAGCGCGGTTCGTGGTCGGCCGCGGCCCCCATCTCCAGCTGGTGCAGCCGCCGGGGACGCCGGGCTTCTTCGAACGCCTCCGCTCCAAGACCGGGTTCGGAACGGTGCTGAAGCTGGAGGTCGACGACCTCGGGGAGGTCAGTCCAGCCGGGGCCGAGGAACCGGCTCCGGTACCGGCCCCGGGCGGCTGAGGTGCTGCTGGAGCTGCGCGTCCGTGGGCTGGCGGTGATCGAGTCCGCGCAGTGCGAGTTCCAGGGCGGGCTGAACGTGATCACCGGCGAGACCGGCTCCGGCAAGTCGGTCCTGCTGGCGGCGCTGGGGCTGGCCCTGGGGGACCGCGGGGACCCTCAGATGGTGCGCCAGGGGGCGGGGCGCGCCCTGGTAGCGGCGACCTTCACCTGGCCCGAGGACCAGACCGAGCAGCTTGCCGCCCTGGGCGTGGCCCCGGCCGAGGTGCTGGTGCTGACCAGGGAGCTGGGGCCGCGAAGCCCCGCCCGCATCAACGGCGGCCTGGTGCCGGCATCACAGCTGCGCGAGTTGGGGGAGAGGCTGGTGGAGCGGCACGGCCAGGGGACCGCCAGTCGCTGGCTCCGGGAGTCGGACCAGAGGGCCGGCCTGGACGGGTACGCGGGCGGGAGGGCGCTGGAGCTCAGGTCCTCGGTGGCTGAGCTGGAGCGCCAGCACCGGCTGGTGGCCCAGCGACTCGCCGTGGCTCGGGACCGCAACCTTGCGGAGGCATCCAACCTGGCCATGGCCCGCTCCGACCTGGCCGAGCTGGAGGCCGCGCGGCTGGTGCCTGGGGAGGACGATCGGCTGAGCGAGGAGCGCGAGCGACTCCTGCACCTGGCCCGGCTCAGAGAGGCGGCTGAGGGGCTTCGCCGGGTGGTGGCCGGCTCCGACGCCGAGCCGGGGGCGGCGGACGCCATCGCGACTGAGCTCCAGGCGGGCCGTCCCGCGTTCGCCATCGACCCCGAGCTGGACCGCTCACGGACCCAGGCGGAGGACGCCCTGGCCATCCTGCGTGATCTTGGGCTCCAGCTGGGCTCCTACCTCGAGCGACTCCCGCTGGACCAGGATCGGCTGGAGGAGGTGGAGGAGCGGCTGCAGCTGCTGGAGCGGGTCGCCCGCCGCCACGGGGGCAGTCTTGAAGAGGCCATCCGGCGTCGGGAGGCGGCCCGCCAGCTGCTGGCCGCCGAGGGGACGGCCGGCCTCGACCTGCGGGAGCTCGAGGCCCAGCTTGAGGAGCTGGGAGAGAGACTGGCGACCTGCTGCCAGGAGCTGACCGATATCCGCAGCAGAGCTGCCTCCCAGCTCGCGGCGGAGGTGACCGCCGACCTACATCAGATGCTCATGCCCGCCGCGGAGCTCCAGGTCCAGCTCTGGCAGGACGAGGACCCTGAGGGGGTGCCCGGGCCGGGTGGGGTCCGCTACAGGGTGTCCGCGGACGGGTGGGACAGAGTGCGGTTCCTGCTGGCCGCCAACCGTGGGGACCCGCTCCGGCCACTCACCGAGGCCGCCTCCGGGGGTGAGCTCTCCCGGGTGGTGCTGGCGGTGCTGGCGCGGCTGTCGATCCGGGCCGAGGCCCAGACCGTCGTCTTCGACGAGATCGATGAGGGGCTCGGTGGCGAGGCGGCAAACCGGGTGGGCGACCTGCTGCTCCAGGTGGCCGGACAGCGCCAGGTGATCTGCGTCACCCATCTGGCCACCATCGCCGCCCGGGGCGAGCGTCACCTCAGGGTGCTCAAGAGTGAGTTGCAGGGCCGGTCGCTGAGCCATCTCGAGGCGGTGGAGGGGGAGGCCCGCGTCGACGAGCTGGCACGGCTCCTGGCCGGGGAGGCGACCCCCACCGCGGCGCGAAGTCACGCCGCCGAACTGCTGGCCGCGGTGGGGGCCGGGGTGCCGACCTCGGGGGGGAGAGATGGCTGATCCCGAGCAGACGAGACAGCTGGAGGAGCTAAGCAGTCTGGCCGCAGCCCTCCAGCGGCGGGAGGTCGACCCGGCGGAGGTCTCCCTGGCCGAGCTCAGCGCCCGACTCCGGGCCAGGGTGGATGCGGACGCGGGAAATCTGGACCTGCTGTGGGCCGCGGAGTCGCTCCGAGAGCTGACCCGGCTTGTGGAGCTGAAGCTGGGCCGGTTCGACCCCGAAGAGGCAGAGGCTCCGCTGCCCAGCCTCGCCGACCCTGATCCGGACCCCGCCCTTCGCCTGGAGGAGTACCGGCTGTTCAAGGCCGCCGCGGAGGTGCTCCTGGCGGACGCGGCCACCGGTCCCAAGGCATTCCTGCGGGTGCTGGGAGTGCCGGTGGAGCCCCGGCCCACGATCCGCCTGAAGCCGGAGGCGCTGGCGGCGGCCTTCGGGGAGGTGCTCTCCCGGCTGCCTCCCCAGGTGACCATGGAGGCCACCTCGCCGAGGTACTCGATCGAGGTCCGTTCGGCGCACCTGCTCGAGGAGCTGCGGAACCGGGGAGAGCTGGTCTTCGACCAGGTCTTTGCCGCCGCCGCCGACCGGCTGGAGGCGGTGGTCCTGTTCATGGCGCTGCTGGACCTCCTCAACCGGGGGCTGGCGGTCTGCGAGCAGCGGGGCGACGGGCCGATCAGGGTGGAGCTACCCGTTGGCGGCTGAACCGAGGTCGGAGCCGGAGGCGCTGGCTGGAGCGCTGGTCGCGATCCTCTTCGTGCGCGCCGAGCCGCTGGCGGTGGCGGAGCTGGCGAACACCATGGGGGTTGACCGCCAGGGGGTGAGGCGGGCTGCCGAGCTGGCGGCCGTGCTCCTGGAGGGCACCGGGCTCCTGTTGCAGCGCAACCTCGATCAGCTCCAGCTCGTGACCCACCCTGATGTGGCCTGGGCCGTCCAGCGGGCGCTGCAGCCCGAGGTGGCTGGACGCCTTTCCCGGCCCGCCCTGGAGACGCTGGCGATCGTCGCCTACCGCCAGCCGGTGTCCAGGGCCAGCGTGGAAGCCATCCGGGGGGTCAACTGTGACGCCGTGCTGGAGCGGCTTCAGGCCCACGACCTCATCACCGAGGTGGGGAGGGGGGAGGGGCCGGGACGCCCGCGCCTCTTCGCCACCACCCTGAGGTTCCTGCAGGTGGTGGGGCTCTCGTCGATCGACGAGCTTCCCCCGCTGGAGCCAGCCGGGGGGAACGAGTGGTTGCGCCGGGTGGTGGAGCGATCCGATGCCAGCTGAGCGGCTGGGGCGGTGGTTGGCCCGCCAGGGCATCGCCTCCCGAAGGGGAGCGGACGAGCTTCTGCGCCAGGGCCGGGTGCGGGTGAACCAGGTTCCCGCGCCCCCGAGCGGCCAGCTCATCGACCCGGACCGGGACCTCGTCGAGGTGGACGGCCGGCGAGTCGAATCCGACCGGGGGCCCCGCCGCTACCTGGCGCTCAACAAGCCCGTGGGGGTGGTCTCCACGGTCCGGGACCCTGAGGGCCGCCCGACCGTCCTCGACCTGGTCCCGGACGGAGCCGGCCTCTTTCCCGTGGGGCGCCTGGACCGGGACTCTAGGGGGCTTCTCTTCCTCACAGACGACGGCGAGCTCGCCCAACGGCTGACCCACCCCAGGTACGGCGCCCCCAAGACCTATCGGGTGCGCCTGGCCCAGCCCATCTCCCGCAGCCAGCTGCAGGAGCTGCGGGAGGGCCCGGCGCTGGAGGACGGCCCCACCCATCCCACGGCGGTTCGGCCCGAGGCCCGGGGAGAGGTCCTCTTCGTCACCCTGCGGGAGGGCCGAAACCGTGAGCTGCGGCGCATGCTGGAACTGGTGGGCTCCACCGTCCTCGACCTGGAGAGGGTGGAGTTCGCCGGGATCCGGCTGGGCACCCTCCCCCCGGGGGCGGTGCGGGAGCTGAGCCGGGCGGAGGTTGCCCGCCTGCGCCGTGAGGCGGGGCTTGGATGACAGCCGCTCCCATCTCCGTGACCATCGACGGGCCAGCGGGGGTGGGGAAGTCCACCGTGGGGAGGAGGGTGGCCCGGGAATTGCAACTTCCGTTCCTTGACACCGGCCTCCTCTACCGGGCCCTGGCCCTGGCGGCGGCCGAGCGCTCGGTCGGCCCGGACGGGGCCGCAGAACTGGTCAGGGGCCTCGATCTCGCGATCAACCTGGACCCCGCGGCTCCCGAGGGGGCCTGGCGGGCGCGCCTTGGCGACCGCGACCTGGGAGCCGAACTGTGGGCCCCGGGAAACGCGGTGCTTCTGGCCAGGATCGCCGCCGAGCCGGCGGTCCGCGCCGCCCTGCTTCCCCTGCAGCGCCGACTGGGGAGAGCAGGGGTGGTGGCCGTCGGCCGGGACGCCGGGTCGACGGTCTTCCCCAGGGCGGAGGTGAAGGTCTATCTGGACGCCCCCTTCGAGGTGAGGATGGAGCGCCGTCGCTCGGAGCTGGAGCGGCTCGGGCTGGCCAGCGCGGAGGTCGCGGTGCGCGAGGACCTGGCCGAGCGGGACCACCGGGACAGTACCCGCAAGGCCGCACCGCTCACCATTCCCGATGGTGCGATGGTGATCGACACGGCCCCGATCGACGCCGAGGAGGTGGCCCGCCTGATCCTTCGGCGCTGCCACGAGGTTGGCGCGCAACCGTCTACCGGCCGGCTCAGCTGACGTGGGAGCCCTTCCGCTGGAGTTCGGTCCCGGGACCGAGTACGTGGCCTTCGACCTGGAGACGACCGGGCTCTCCCCGCGATCCGACCGGATCATCGAGGTGGGAGCCGTCAGGTTCACAGCAGACGGCACCTCGGCCCAGTTGACGTCTCTGGCCGACCCGGGCATACCCCTCCCACTTGCCATCCAGCGCCTCTGCGGGCTGTCCGACCACGACCTCGCCGGCCAGCCGAGCCCTGCCGAGGTGGTCGCCCAGCTGGCGGACTTCGCCCGGGGGGCCGTCCTGGTCGGCCACGGGGTGTCCTTCGATCTCGCCTTCTGCTCCGCCGTCCTGCCGGCGGAATTCGCCCAGCGCCCGGCGGTGGACACCTCCGAGCTGGCGCGGATCCTCCTGCCCAGGGCACCCAGCCACAGCCTGGAGCAGCTCGGCCGAGCCCTGGGCCTGGTCCACGATCGCCCCCACCGGGCGCTGTCGGACGCTGACACCACAAGACTCCTGCTCTGGCGGCTGGTGGAGGAGATGCGCAAGCTCACCCCCGGGCTGAGGGCCCGTCTGGCGGCGATGTCCGCCGGAAGTGGCTGGGCCACCGGCGAGTTCATGGCAAGCCAGCTCCAGCCCGTCGAGCCGGGGAAGTACGACCGGCTCACGGTCCGGCCGCCGTCCCCTGCTGCGACATCGGGCCCCCATCCCGGGGGCCGCCTCGACCCGGCAGAGGTCGCGGCCGACTTCGCCGAGGGAGGGGTGCTGGCGGCGGCCGATCCCTCCTTTGAGCTTCGCGAGGAGCAGCAGCAGATGGCGGTGGCGGTGACCCAAGCATTCAACCGGGAGATGCGGCTTCTGGTGGAGGCCGGCACCGGCGTCGGCAAGTCCCTCGCCTACCTCCACCCGGCGCGCGAGTGGGCCCACCGTACCGGCGACCGAGTTCTCATATCCACCCACACCATCACCCTGCAGGAGCAGCTGCTGGGCAAGGACCTGCCCGCCCTGGAGGCGGCGCGCCCCCTGCCGGTGCGGGCCGTCGTCCTCAAGGGCCGGGGCAACTACGTCAGCCTGAGGCGGCTGGAGCGATGGCTCAGCTCCGCTGCCCCGGGGGCCCGGCGCCGGGACCTGGACGAGCTCCGTTTCCAGCTGCGCCTGGTGGTCTGGGCGGAGCAGACCGAGACCGGCGACCGGGGGGAGCTGAGGCTGGCGGGCCGCGACCCTGAGCTGTGGGAGCAGGTGGGCTCGACGGTGGACGACTGCCTGGGTCCCGCCTGCCACAACTGGCGGGACCGGCGCTGCTTCATGGCCCGAGCCCGGTTGGAGGCTCGCGAGGCGGACCTGGTCATCGTCAACCACGCCCTGCTCCTGGCCGACGCCGACAGCGGCGGGTCCATCCTGCCGGAGTCCCGTCGGCTGGTGGTGGATGAGGCCCACCACCTCGAGGAGGCCGCCACCCAGGCCCAGTCCGACCGCCTGGGCCCCGGTCGAGTCGCCGCGGTCGTCGACAGGCTGCCCCGGTTCGGGGATGCCCCCTTGGCCGGCTGGCTGCGGTCGGCCCGAGAGGGGGCCCAGAACGCCTTCGCGGAGCTGCGCCACCTGCTGGAGCAGCGCGCCGACGGCGGCGACCGCGGGGCCCTGGTCCTGGACCCGCGGCTAGCCGGCGATCCAGCCTGGGCCCGATGCGCCCGTGCGCTGGGCCGCGCCCAGTCGGCCGCTCAGCGGGCCGCGGTGGGGCTGCGCCAGGCGGCGGTGGCCGCTCCCCTGCAGGAGATGCTCTGGCCGCAACCGGACAACGCCGCTCGGGAGTGCCTGCTGGCGGCGGATTCCCTCCAGAGCTGCGCCGACTTCCTGGCCTTCACCCTGGCGGCGGTGGCCGGGGAGTCGGCGGCGAGCCAGCGGGTGGTCTGGGCCGAGCTGGAGGCGCGAGGGCGCGCCGTGCTCCGGTCGGCCCCCTACGAGATCGGGGCCACCCTGGCCGAGCAGCTCTTCTCCCGGATGGACACCGTGGTGCTGACCTCGGCCACCCTGGCGGTGGCGGGGTCATTTCGCTACGTGCGCGACCGCCTGGGCTTCGACGGAGGAGAGGAGCTGGTCCTGGCCTCCCCGTTCGACTTCCTGAGCCAGGCTCTGCTCTGCATACCGCGGGGGATCCCACCCCACGACGACCCGCGGCACGCCGAGGTGGTGGCCCGACTGGTCGACGAGGTGGCCACGGACCTGGGCGGGCGCACCCTGGTCCTCTTCACCGGGTACGCCTCACTGAGGGAGGTGGCCTCCCGTCTGCGCCCGCGGCTCCAGGGCCGGGGGATCGCCCTTTTGGCCCAGGGGCTGGACGGCACCCGCAACCAGCTCCTGCGTGGCTTTCGCGACCACCCCCGCACCGTGCTCATGGGCACCAGCAGCTTCTGGGAGGGGATAGATCTGCCTGGCGATCTTCTCCAGTGTGTGGTCATCGACAAGCTGCCCTTCCCGGTTCCCTCTGACCCCATCTTCCAGGCCCGGGCCCGGGGCCGTCCGGACTCCTTCACCCAGCTCTCCCTCCCAGAGGCCGTGCTGCGTCTCAAGCAGGGGTTCGGCCGCCTGGTGCGAGGCCGGGATGACCGGGGCGCGGTGGTGGTCTGTGACCCCCGGATTCACCAGCGCCGCTACGGGCAGAGCTTCGTCGAGGCGCTGCCCCGGGCGACCATCTCCGACCAGCCGGTGGAGGCGGTCGGATCGCTGGTCGGGGAGTTCGTGCGGGCGCGGCGGGGGCCGCGCCCGATCCCCTGAGGCCGACCGCAGATGGGAACCCTCCACGTGGTAGCCACCCCGATCGGCAACCTTGGGGACATCTCCCAGCGGGTCGAGCAGGTTCTGCGCTCGGCCCAGGTGGTGGTGGCGGAGGACCCTCGGCACAGCCGGCGGCTGCTCGACCACCTGGGGGTGAGGCCGCGGCTGATCTCCCTGCCCGCGCCTCGGGAGGCGGAGCGCATTGGAAGGGTTCTCGCGGCGCTGGAGGGTGTTGACGTCGCCCTGATCTCGGATGCCGGCACCCCGGGGATCAGCGACCCCGGCCGCAGGCTGGTGGCCGCTGCGAGGGCTGCGGGCCACCAGGTGCTGGCGATCCCGGGCCCGTCGGCGGTGGTGGCGGCGGTGGCGGCCAGCGGGCTGCGCGCCGACCGCTTCGCCTTCCTCGGCTTCCTGCCCCGAACCCGTGGGCGGATGGCCCGCGTCCTGGGCTCGGCGCCCGACCTGGCCCTGGTCTTCTTCGAGGCCCCGCAGCGCTTGGCTTCGACGCTGGCGCTGTGCGCTGAGCTTCTCCCCGACCGGCAGGTGGCGGTGGCTCGCGAGATCTCCAAGCTGCATGAGAGCTGGCACCTCGGCACCGCCGCCGAGCTGGCGGTCCAGTTCCGCTCGGCGCCGGCGCGCGGGGAGTGCACGGTGGTGGTGGAGGCCCCGGCCCGGAGCGCGTCCCGTGGGTGAGATCCAGCTGGTGGACGCCCACTGCCATCTGGACGAGCTGGAGCGACGGGGGATGCCGGCCGCGGAGGCCATCTCCGCAGCCGCCGCCTCCGGGGTCCAGCAGATGGTCACCAGTGGGGACTCCCCGGCCGAGAACCACCGGGCGCGAGAGCTGGCCGAGGCCCACCCGGAGATCTTCTTCACCCCCGGCTGGCATCCCAGCAACGGTCGTGCCCCGTCCGGCGGGGAGAGGCAGGAGATTCGCGACCTCCTCGCCCACCCGCGGGCGGTGGCGCTGGGGGAGGTCGGCCTGGACTACCACCGGCGGGATGGAGGGGCCATCTGGGATCCCGGAGAGCAGCGCCACCTCCTGCGGTCGATGCTGGAGCTGGCCGCGGAGGTCGGCAAGCCGGTGGTCATCCACCAGCGGGATGCCGGCTGGGACCTCTTGGAGGTGCTGGACTCGTCCCCAAAGGTGCCGACCATGCTGCATTGCTTCAGCGGCGGGGCGGAGTTCGCCCAGGCCGCCGTCTCCCGGAGGCTTCACTGCTCCTTCGCCGGCAACCTCACCTTCGGGTCCGCCGCCCAGCTCCGGGAGGCGGCTCAGGTGGTGCCCCCAGCACTGCTGCTCCTGGAGACCGACTCCCCGTTCCTGGCACCACATCCCCTGCGGGGCCGCCTCTGCCACCCGGCCCTGGTGAGGCTGACGGCGTCCTGGCTGGCCGACCATCTGGGAGTTGGGCTGGAGACGGTGGCGGAGTGGACCAGCTCCACGGCCCGGGCCTTCTTCCAGCTCCCCTCGCCGTGAAGGGGCTGGACCTCTGCCGGGAGTCCACCACCAGGGCGGTGGCCCGCCGCTTCGGCCTCTCCCCGGAGCGGGGTCGGGGGCAGAGCTTCCTGGTCGACCGGCAGGTGCGGGACGCCATTGTGGCCTCCCTGCCGGAGACCCCCCGGCTCGTCCTGGAGATCGGGCCGGGTCTCGGTTCGCTGACCCAGGGGCTGCTGGAGGCAGGCCGGACGGTGGTCGGGGTCGAGGTCGACCGCCGCGCAGTCGCAGCCCTCGGGCTGCTCCGGGTCCGCCACTCCGAGCTCCGGGTGGTGGAGGAGAGCGCCCTGCGTGTCGGCCCATCGGAGCTGGGGCTCGGCGCGCCCTACATCGTGGTGGGGAACCTGCCTTACAGCATCACCGGTGCGCTCCTCCACCACCTGTTGGACATGGAGCCCGCCCCGCTCAGCTGCCATCTTCTGCTCCAACGGGAGGTGGCGCTGCGGCTGGTGGCGCCGGTGGGAGGTTGGTCGCTGGCCACCCTGGCGGTCCAGCTCGCGGCCACTTGCGAGGTGCGGCTTCTGGTGGGACCGGAGAGCTTCTGGCCCCGCCCCAAGGTGAGCAGTGCCCTGGTCCAGCTGGTCCCCCGGAAGGTGCTCGAACGCTCGGCGCGGGAGGCCCTTCTGAGAATGGCGCGCCCCATCTTCCAGCAGCGGCGCAAGCAGCTGCGGCACGGGGTGGCCGTGGCCATGGGGGTGAGCCCGCAGCGGGCTGGCCGGCTGTTGGAGCTGGCCCAGATCGACCCGGCCCAGCGCCCGGGGGCGATCGACATCGGGCAGTGGGTCAGGCTGGCCGCGGTCGTGGCGGGTGGAGATGGGGAGTGGCGGTGATATATTCGCCCCCATGACGGCTGTGGGCCAGATGGTCCCTGGGACCCAGCGGCCCTCCTCTCCTGGCCCCGCCGGCTTCCGTCAGGCTCTGGCCAGCCGGGATTTCCGTCTCCTCTGGGCCGCTCAGGTGGCGGCTCAACTGGGGGACAAGTTCTTCGCCTTCTCCCTTCTGCTGTCCATCTACTCCCTAACCCACCTGTACCTCAGCGACGCCGCCCTCCTGCTGGCCTACACCATCCCTGCCGTGTTCCTCTCGGTGCCGGCCGGGATCTTCGCCGACCGCTACGACAAGAAGGTCCTCATGATGTGGACCAACCTGAGCCGGGGGATCCTGGTCCTGGGCGTGCCGCTGCTGGAGTTGACAGGGGTGGCGCAGCACCAGGTGGCGCCGCTGTATGCCATCACGCTGGTGTTCGCGGGCGTCGGGCAGCTCTTCGCTCCCGCCGAGGCGGCCAGCATCCCCAACCTGGTGCGCCGCGAGGACGTGCCGGCGGCCACCTCGCTGTTCACCGTGACCATCGTCATGACCCTCGTCGTCTCGGTCCCCCTGGCCTCCCTGGCGCAGCGGGTTCTGGGGCAGGAGGGCCCCTACTACTTCGGCGCCAGCCTCTTCGCCCTGGCCTCGGGTGCCATCTGGCTGATCCGCGCCCGGCTGGCGGCCACCCACTCCGAGTCCCGCTCCGTCGCTCGCGGGATCGGCCGAACCGTGGACGAGGTGCGCGAGGTGCTGGTGGTGATCCGGGAGAGCCCAATACTGCCGTTCGCCTTCGGGATGCTGACCCTGGCGCTGGTGATCGTCTTCACCATCTTTGCTCTCTCCGCCGGCTACATGCAGCATGTGCTGCTCCGGCGACCGCAGGACAGCTACATCCTCCTGGTGCCCGCCACCGTCGGCATGGTGCTGGCCGGGACGCTCATCAGCCGGCGGCCGGGGATCTCCGGAGGGGCGAGGAGGGCTTCGCTCGGGCTCACGCTGGCCGGGGCCGCCATGCTGGTCCTGGGCGTCCTCCCCCCTGTCCTCCGCCAGCTGGGAGTGGATGGGGCCCTGGTCCCGCTGGCCATCGGGCTGGCGGTCATCTTCGGAGCAGGGCTGGGCGCGGTGCTGATCCCCTGTTTGGTGCTGATCCAGGAGGGCACCGAGGAGACGACCCGGGGCCGGATCTTCGGAGGTGCCTTCCTGCTCATCAACCTGGCCATCGCCTTGCCGCTGCTGGTCGCGGGGGCGGTGGCCGACGTGGTGGGTGCCAGCGACGTCATCGCCGTCCTCGGGGTCTGCCTGGTGGCCGCTGGCGGGCTGGCGCTGGGGCGTTCGTGGGGGCAGGGCCCGGTTACGGCCAGGTAGCGGCGTGTGGCAGTCCGTTGGCGGCGGCGCTCACCGCCCCTCCTCGGACTTCAATGGCTCCATGCGTGCGGT
>JAKBTP010000198.1 GCA_021844355.1 bacterium
GGGAGCGGTCCGCAGAGCGGTAGATAGCGACCCACATCCCGGTCGCTTCATTGTGACCGGCAGTGTTAGGGGCGAGCTGGAGAACCGAGTCTGGCCCGGGACCGGCCGCTTCATTCGCATGAGTATGCACGGCTTGACCGAAGTGGAGATGCAAACGACTCTAGACAAGCAATCTGTAGGGTTCCTTGACAAGGTAGCCTCCTCCGACGTCTCTGCGTTTGCCAGGGGACAAACCCGGCCGCGGTTAAGGGACTACCTTGAGTTGGCCACACGGGGCGGCTTTCCCGAGGTGGCACTGCGCCATCTCTCTCAAGCGGCGAGAAGCACCTGGCTCGAAAGTTACATTAGCCAAGTGATAACTAGAGACGCCATTGCCGTAATGCCACGGGGTGATCCCCAAAAGATGCGTGCCTACTTCGACGCACTAGCACTGCAGACGGCGGGAACACCACTCGACAAGACCCTAATCAATGCCGCCGGTGTAGGTAAGGACGCGGCAGCGGGATATGAGGGATTGTTCGAGAATCTCTTCCTGACTGAACGACTGCCGGGTTGGACCAAGAAGGCGTTTTCGCGTTTTACCGAACTCCCAAAGCGCTATATCGTCGACCCTGCGCTTGCTGCAAATTCGGCACACGTGGGTCTCCAAGGTATTCTTGGCGACTCGGACCTCCTTGGAAGAACGCTCGATACCTTCATTACGGCCCAACTGCGCCCCCTGTGGAGTTTGACCGCAACAAGGCTGAAGCCGTACCACTTGAGGACAAAGGGCGGTAGACAGGAGATCGACCTTCTCCTTGAAACTGAGGACAAGAAGGTTCTGGCCTTTGAATTCAAGGCGTCCTCGGCGCCATCGGCTCACGATGCCAGGCACTTGCTTTGGTTGCGAAGTCTCTTGGAGGACCGGTTGGTCGCGGGTGCCGTAATGCATACCGGTCCAGACGTCTTTCGGTTGTCGGATCGGGTTCTTGCGCTGCCCATCAGTACGATTTGGGGCGCCTGAACTCAACCTCAGCACCAACCTTGCAACTCTCTTTGCAACAACCCTGGTGGAGGCGCCGGGAATCGAACCCGGGTCCGAAGACGCGTCTCACAAGACCTCTACGTGTGTAGCCCGGACATTGATCTCGCCCCGACGGCGCCTCCGGACGGGCTCCGCCGAGACCAGCTGCAGTGTGCGTCCCCAGCGGCGCTGCGGCGCCACCGCCAGGCTAGCCCGCTGTATTAACGTCGGATCCGGGCGTCGTGGGCGCCCGCCCGGTCGACGTCAGGCCTGGGCCTGAGCTTTTGGCGCTACCTCCTGATCAGATCAGGCGGCGTAGGCCAGAGCCGGTTGGCTCGAGTGGTTGGCAGTTAATGCCTTTCCCGGTTTTACGAGCCCGGGGCTCGACACGCCATCTCGCAATCCACGTCCCCGTCGAAGCCACACGCCCCCAGGGGAACCAGTAGGAACTATACCCCCTGTCCAGGCGGTGTCAACCAGTCGCCTTCCAGTTCCGGGCCAGGGCTCGCTGCATCTCACGCTTCGCGTCCCGCTCCGCCAGCGCGGCTCGCTTGTCATGCTCCCGCTTGCCCCGGCACACCCCGATTTCCACCTTCACCCGATTGCGCCGCAGGTGCAGGTCCAGGGGCACCAGGGTGATCCCCGGCTGCTTGGCCAGTCCCAGGAGGTGGTCGATCTCCCGGCGGTGGAGGAGGAGGCGCCGGGCTCGGAGCGGCTCGTGGTTCAGCCGGTTCCCATAGAGGTGGGGCCGGATGTGAGCCCCCAGCAGAAAGGCCTCCCCGCGCTCGATCCGGACATACGCCTCGGTGATCTGGGCCCCTCCGGCGCGGAGGGAACGGACCTCTGTCCCCTGCAGCTCCAGGCCCGCCTCCAGCTGCTCCAGCACCAGGTACTCGTGCCAGGCCCGCCTGTTGCGGGCAAGGATCGGCGAGCCGCCGGCCCCGTTCAAGCGCGCCGCCCGGCGGGGCTGCGCCGACCCCGCAGGAAGGCGGCTGCGGTCATCGGGCGGCCTCCCGGAGGCTGGACCAGGTCGATCTGGAACGACCCGGAGGCGGTGGGCACGACCACCGACTCCGGGGCGCTGGCGGGCCCCGGGGCGGAGAGGGCGCTGCCGGCCAAAAGCTTCACCTCCGTCCCGCCGAGCTCAACCGTCACCCCGGGCCACGGCTGGAGCGCCCTGAGCCGCCGCTCGATCTCCTCCGCCGGCTGCGCCCAGCTCACCCGGCCGTCCGCCCGGGAGAGGCGCGGCGCGTACGTCGCCTGGTCCTCCGCCTGCGGCCGGGGAACGATCCTCCCCTCCTCCATCAGGTCCAGCGTCGCGGGCAGCAGGCGGGCGGCCACCTCCTCGAGGGCCGCCTGAAGCCCGGGGGTGGTCGCCCCCTGGGCGATCGGCAGCGACTCACTGGCCAGGATGGGGCCGGCATCCAGCCGCTCGTCCATCTGGTAGATGGTGACCCCAGACACCGTGTCCCCGGCCAGGAGGGCTGCCGCCACCGGTGAGGCGCCGCGGTGCCGGGGGAGGAGCGAGGGGTGGACACCCACGGCCCCCCTGGGGAACGCCTCCAGGACCGGGGGGCGCACCAGCTGCCCGTAGGCGCAGACGACCAGCAGCTCGGCTCCGGAGCACAGCGCGTCGGCCAGGTCATCGGCGCCCAGCCGGTGCGGCTGCAGCACGGGCAGCCCCAGCTCCCCGGCCAGGTCGCGGACTGGCCGCGGCGCGGGCCGCCCCCGGTCCCCGATCCGGTCTGGGGCCGTGATCACAGCAACAACCCGGTGGCGAGAGGCGGCAAGTGCCCTCAATGGGCCCAGCGCGAACCCTCCTGACCCGGCGAAGACAACCAGCAACCAGAGACCTCCCTAGCCTTACCCGCCCCGCCATTATCGGCAGCGGCCCGAGCGCGCTAGGCCGGATCTACGTCCAGCGCCCACCCTCTGCCCGAGGGC
>JAKBTP010000147.1 GCA_021844355.1 bacterium
CGGCCCGCAACTGACCACTTTGGGGCGCCGTCCCGCGTCCCGCTGCTCTCGACGTCCATAGGGCATACCCTCCCTGCCGGCTTCCGATGCATGACGACTTCACTCGCAACCCTGCACGTCATGAGACCTGCAGAGGTGGCCCCCGGCCGTGGTCTCTCCCCGCCTGACCCTCCTTTGCGGCGGCCTCCGCCCGGGGTGCACCCCGGCAACCGCGCGCAGCATATGTTGTCGCCTACAACTTGTCAAGAGGGAGCTGTACAGGTGCACTCGGACACCGGTGAGGATGCCCGAGGACCCTTTCGGCACCGCCGGCGCAACGTGTGGGGGCCGGCTCAACGAGGTCGGCGCCCCATCCCAGCTGCCGGGATCCAGTTGGCAACGCCCCCTTCGGCACGGCTGGCCCGGGGGACATGAGCCCATGCCAGAGTCCGCGAACATCGGTTTGCAACTTCAGCCCAGGGCCTGCTACTATCCTGCGAGCGGATGTTCGCCCCTGCGCGGCCTCCAAGGAGATAGCTATGAAGTTGGACTCCCTCAGCCCTCGGCAGCGCCAGATCGTCGAGTATCTCCGCGATCGTGCGCGGGCCGGTGCCTATCCTCCATCGGTACGCGACATTGGGCGAGCCGTGGGCCTCACCTCGAGTTCAACAGTTCAGACCCACCTCAATACGCTGGAGCGCCTCGGGGTTATCCACCGAGACCCCACCAAGTCGCGGACGGTGACCCTGGCCGAAGCCGTGGACGCGCGCCAGCGGCTGGCTTCGGCCAGGCCGCTTCCCCTCGTGGGACAGGTCGCGGCCGGTGCCCCGCTCCTGGCGGAACAGAACATCGAGGACCAGATCGTGGTCGGGCCCGAGATCGCCGGGGGTGAGGACTCCTTCCTCCTCAGGGTGCGTGGCGACAGCATGACGGGTGACGGGATCTTCGACGGGGACCTTGTCGTGGTCAGGCCGGGAACCCAAGCCGAGGAGGGCTCTCTGGTGGTCGCCCGGGTCGACAACACCATCACGGGTGAGCCCGAGGTTACCGTGAAGCGGCTGTTCCGTGAACCAGGACGGGTGCGCCTCCAGCCCTCCAATCCGGCCTACGAACCGATCTACGCCAATGACGTGCTGATCGAGGGCCGCGTCGGAGCGGTGATCCGGCTGCTGCGCTGACCTGCCTCGGCTAGGGCCTCGCCTGACGCCGGGAGATCTGTCCCCACAGGCCATCTGGCACCCGGCCACTGACCCGGATGCCATCGGCCGTGAACTCCTCCGAGTCCACGACACCGTAGCGACGCCAGAGGTCCACGGCGGAGCGCTCGTGGTAGGGGAACACGGCCTCGGCGGGTATCCAGCCGGACGAGAGGGCCCGCGAAAGCACCCGACGCAGTTCGGGGAGACCTTCTCCCGTCCTGGCGCTCACCAGCCCCACACCCAGGTAGCGCTGGGCAGAGTACATGGAGAGCCGCGACCGGGCCTCGGCACTGCAGAGGTCGAGCTTGTTCACCGCCAGGACCATCGGCGTTTCCGAGATGCCGAGCTCATCAAGGGTGGAGTGCACTGTCTCCAGGCGGGCGATGGCACCGGCCCGGCTGGCGTCCAGGACGTGAAGCAGGAGATCGGCCTCTGCCACCTCTTCGAGGGTTGCCCGGAAGGCGGTGACGAGCTCGGTCGGGAGCTTCTGTATGAACCCGACGGTGTCCACCAGGAGGGTCACGGGACCCACCCCTAGGTCTATGGCGCGGGTGGTGGGGTCCAGGGTGGCGAACATCTGGTTCTCGGAACGGGCCCCTCCCGCCGTCAGGCTGTTCAGGAGGGTCGACTTCCCGGCATTGGTGTACCCGACCAGCGCGATCGTCTGGAAGGGGCGGCGCCGGCGACCCGCCCTGCGCAGGGCGCGGCTGTCACGGACCTGGCCGAGGTCGCGGTCCAGTGCCCTAAGCCGCGTGCGGATCGTGCGCCGATCCGTCTCAAGTTGCTGCTCTCCCGGTCCCCGTGTGCCAATCCCGCCTCCCAGTCGGGAGCGGCGCTGGCTGCCGGTGAG
The DNA here is from genome assembly GCA_021844355.1 of bacterium. Taxonomy (GTDB): domain Bacteria; phylum Chloroflexota; class Dormibacteria; order Aeolococcales; family Bog-877; genus JAJYXT01. The sequence continues at coordinate 2,029 of JAKBTP010000147.1, forward strand.
CCGGGGCAACAGGTGCCGAAGCTGGGCGGCCTCCACCTGGATCCTCCCCTCTCGGGAGCGGGCGTGCTGGGCAAATATGTCCAAGATCAGGCCGGCACGGTCCACTATGGGGACGCCGAGGGCGTCCTCCAGGTTGCGCTGCTGCCGGGGTGAGAGCTCGTCGTTGGTGATCACCAACCCAAAGTCCAGCGCCGAGCGCAATGTCCGGATCTCCTCCACCTTGCCCCGACCGAAGAACAGGGCCGGGTCGATGTTCGCCCGCCGCTGGATCTCGGAGCCCACCACCATCGCCCCGGCGGTGGTCGCCAGCTCGACCAGCTCCTCCATCTCACCCTCCACCCGCGCCATCTCCGCGTCGCCGGGAGCCCAGGCGAGCAGGAAGACCTTTTCACCCCGCTGCTGGCGAGCCTCGTCGAATACCTTCACGGGGCGGCCACCGGATCCCGCCGCAAGCGCAGCGAGACGAGCTGCCGGGCGGCCGTCACGGAGCGGACCCAGGAGAGTTCGGGCTCGGACCGGAGCCAGGTCAGCTGGCTACGCGCGTACCTCCAGGTGCGCGTTGAGATGGCGCGGGCCGCTTCCGCGCCGGAGAGGCGGCCGTCCACCCAATCGAGACCCTCCCGGTACCCGATGGCGATCTCACCGATCACCCGGTCTGGAACCCCCTGGCCACGCAGGCTGGCGATCTCCTCTGCCAGGGGCTGTGCGATCAGGCTTCGGGAGCGGGCGTCGATTCGTGCTCGGAGGTCTTCTCGCCCAATTTGGACTGCAAGACGCACCGCGGCCCATCGGGGCTTCTGGGCGGCCGGTCGCCGCCCCGCCCGGGCCAGCTCCAGCGCCCGCGCCACCCGCCGAGGGTTGCGCAGGTCTACGGCGGCCGCTACCTGAGGAGCGAGCTCGCAGAGTGACTCTGCCGA
>JAKBTP010000034.1:0-7726 GCA_021844355.1 bacterium
CCATCCCCGCGGTGATCACCGGTCCCAGCCGGGGCAGAGCCGCCAGCTGGTTCACGAACAGGGCCCCCAGGATGCCCCCGACGCCCATGGCCGCCAACAGGTACCCGTACCCGGTGGCGCCGGTGCCCAGCTGGAGCTTGCTGATGTAGACGAACAGCACGGTGTCGGTCCCGTACACGAAGCTGGCCAGGACGCTGAAGCTGACCAGGGCCAGGGCCGAGCGGGAGGCGGCGATTGCCTGCAGCCCCCGCCACATCTGTCGCACCGGCCCCGCGGATCCCGCCTCGGTCACGTCGCTGGGATGGGAGCGGGCCCGCAGCCGGCTCACCATGGCGGCGGCGAAGCCGAAGGTGGCAGCGTTGACCCCGAACACCACCGCCGGGCTGCTCGCCAGGAGCAAGAGGGCCCCCAGCCCGGGGCCGACGATGATCACCAGGTTGTCGATGGTGCTGTTCAGGGCGTTGGCGGCGGCCAGGTCGTCCTCCCCGGCCAGTTGGGGGATCATCGCCGCCACCGCCGGGGTGTACGGGGTGGAGCTCACCGAGGTGAGCCCGGCGAGCAGGATGGCCAGGGCCACCGGACCGTGCAGGACGACGGACAGGGTGAGGAGCGCCTGCCACAGCATCATCACAAGGTCGCCGGTCACCATGAGGCGCACCCGCTCGAAGCGCTCGGCTATGACTCCCCCGTACGCGGAGAGGAACATGGAGGGGATGAAGCGAACCAGGAAGACGGAGGAGACCCAGAGCGCGGAGTGGGTGGAGTCGTACACGTAGACCGCCAGGGCCACGTTGTAGGCCCAGCTGCCGATCGCGGAGATCAGCTCACCGGTCAGGAGCAAACGGAGGTCGCGGTGCCGGAGGACCGACCGGTAGCGGCGCAGGGAGCCGATCACTGAGCGAGGGGCCCGGGCGGAGGGCGGTCTTCCGTCATCCGCCCCTCTGGACTCGGCATCGGGTCGGCATTATATGGGCCCCTGAGCTGGGTCATGAGACGGGTCCGGCCCGGAGATAGGCGGGTGGGAGGGGGCGTGGCTCCGGGCCACGCCTCCAGGTCGGGCGGTGGTCCGCTTAGATGTCGTCCAGCCGGAAGTCCTGGCCCGGTTGGCCGGCATCGGCGGTGGGTGTCCCCGAGGCGGGGGCGCCGGACACCGGGGCCGCATCCACAGTCGTAGGCGGGGTGGCGTCCAGGGCCGAGAGCGCCTGCTCCACCGCCTGGTGCGGGCCCTGCTGACGGACCTCGGCGTAGTAGGCCGCACCTAGATCGCGGAGCAGCGAGTCTCGGGTCCGCCGCGACTGAACCTCATCCACCTTGGATTGGACCTGAGCCTGCACCTGGGCGGTGCTCTCCTTGGCTTGCGCCGCCAGCTGCTCGGCCTGCACCTTGAGCCTGTCCATCAGTCCCATCACCGCCCTCCTTGCCGCACCGCCCTACCCGAAGATTCCCGGTATCCCGGAGCGCCCCTTCTCCTCACCGCCGTCCCCGATCAGCTTCTCCATGCTCTCGGCGAGACCGTGCAGGTTCACCGACTGGAGGAGGACCGTCCCGTCCCCCTCCAGGGTGGCGAGGTTCACGCCCTGCCCCCCCAGGAGGGCGGTCATGGCGGTCTGGGCGTTCAGGCCGCCGATGTACTCGACTCCGTAGTGGACGGTGTCCTGGAAGGCCACCACCGCCCCGGTGTGGGCCTGAATCTTCCCCCCATAGCGGGCGGGGTTCAGCTCGACGAGGTTCCCCGCGGCCGCAATCAGCAGGGTCCCCGTACCCGTGAAGTGCTCGAGAATGAAGCCGGTGCCCCCACGCCGCCCGGTCCGCAGACCGGCGAAGGCGATGTCCAGGTCCACCGAGCCCTCCGCCGCCAGCAGGGTGTCGCGCTCCGCGAGCCAGCCCGCACCGCCGTCCAGCTCCAGAGCCCGCAGCTCCCCGGGCAGGGTCCCGGAGAACGCCACTAGCCCGCTCCCGCCCTGGGCGGTGAAGTACTGGAACGCCAGGCCCTGGCCCGCCGCGACCCGCTTTCCCACCTCGATCGCCAGCCCCAGGAGGCCGCCGCCGGTGGCTGGCGCTCCGCGCTTGCTGAGACGGGTCTCCAGGGAGACGTTGGTGGTCTTCCAGAGGAAGCGGCCGGCCTCGGCGTACACCGTCTGACCGGCTTCCAACTGGCAGACCACCATCTGGGTGGAGGTGCCGATGAGCTTGTGGGCTACGGTCATGGCGACTCCTTGAGGGCGCCGGCGCGCCTGCAGTATCGCAGCATCGCGGGTCCCCGGGAGACCGGGAATGGGGCATGATGGGCCGGTGCCAACGCCGCCCGGTCCTTGGCTGCGTCCGGAGGCAGGGGAGCTCGCTCCGGTGCTTCTCTGGAAGCACTTCCGGGTGGACGAGCCGAGGCGCCTGGCCGAGCTCACCGTGGCATTCCAGCGGCGCCACCGGCTGGCGGCCGCCAAGCTCATGCCGGATATCCCCATCCTGTTCCCCGACTTCTCCCTGAGCTCCTTCTCCCAGATCGCCCACCTGAGGCGCTTCGGCGACGTGCGGACGGTGGGACGGGCCGCTGACTACCTGGCTGCGGTGGCCCACGCCAGGTCGCTGCTCGATCACCGGGAAACGCTCCTGGCCACGGTCTTCTCGCCGCTGGCGCTGGTGGGGCTGTGGTGTGGTCCGGAGGCGATACCCGAGCTGGCGGCGGCGCCCAGAGCTGTGGCTCACGAGGTCCTCTGGGCGCTCTCCCAGCTGGTGGCCCAGCTGGCCAGCGCCTGCGTCGCCTCCGGCGCCGACGGCGTCTACTACTCCTGCTGGGGCCAGGATCTGCTGTCGGAAGCCGAATACGCCGAGCTGGGGACGCCCTACGACCTGGCGGGACTGCGCGGGGCGCAGAGGGCCCGTGTGAGGATCCTTCATCTCCATGGAGCGGTGCTGGGGCCTCCCTCCCGCTACCGGGATTACCCGGTGGAGGTGGTCGGCTGGAGCGAGGTGGGTAGCTCTCTGGGGCTGGTGGAGGGCGCCGCCCACCTGCCCGGCCAGCTGATCATGGGAGGCATCTCAGAGCTCCAGCAGGGCCCCCCCGGGGACCTGGAGCGCCGGCACATCCGGGAGCTGGTGGGGCGGCTTGGGGACCGGTTGGTGGTGGCGCCCGGTTGCTCCCTTCCTGACGGGACGACGGAGGAGACGCTGGACGGACTAAGAGAGCTGGTGAGAGGCTGAGCGCCGAAGCTCCGCTGCTCGGGACCTGCCGGCGTGGGGAGTCGCTCAGAGGTTGAAGGCGGTGACCATGCTGGGGGCGGAGGAGGCGGCGCCCAGCAGCGGGCTGAGCCCCAAGAGCTGCTCTGTGGTGTGGAGCAGCGAGTAGTGGTTGAAGGCAGCCGCCACCCGGGCCCCCGAAGGCACCGTCGGTGCGATCACCAGGAGCGGCACCTGCTGGGTCGACCCCGTGCTCTCGTCCCAGGTTATGAAGATAACGGTCTGCCCGGCGAGATATTGCGGAGTGCTGAGCAGGCGGGGCACCTCCCGGGCCAGCCAGCTGTCCCCGGCGGTGGTGGCGCAGTCGTGCATGTCGTCACAGAGATTGGGCGTGATGAAGGTGAAGGCCGCCGAGAGATCGGGAGGGGAGGTGAGGGGCACGTCCTGCCCCCGGCAGGCCTGGCGGACCGACGTGAAGTAGGCGGCGGGATTGTGCTTCACCGCGTACTCGCCGCCACTCTGCAGGTCGCAGTTGGTGGGCATGCTCTCCTCCAGGGAGCGCCAGTCGGTCCCCAGCAGGCTGAAGATGCTGGGTGCGGACAGCGGGTGCTGGTCGGGCCCGCCGTCATCGGTCACACCTTGGGTCGAGCCAGATGTGAGTGCCAGGTAGTTGGGCAGGCTGGGGTGGGCGACCGCCTTGTAGTTGGTCGCCAGCCCGCAGAGCGCCGCGAGGTGGTTGATGTAGGGGGCATCCGGGGATCCGATCACCTCCGAGTACGCGCGGTTCTCCATCACGATGAAGACCACGTGCTGGACTCGGGCCGGCGCCTGGCCGCCCAGCCCACACGGTCGCGAGGCGGTGGGCGAGAGGTCCGGAGCAGGCGAGGGGGAGGATGGAGGGGAGGGGCTGGGCGCGGTCGTGGAAGGAGCGGTGGCCGGCGTGGGCCCGGCCCCACCGGCCCCGCAGCCCGCCAGCAGGAGTGCGCAGGTGGCCAGGAGCGCTCGGGACAGCGAGCGCACCTGGCGCCGGCGGGCCGGGACCGGCGACTCGTTCCGCCCGACCCAGCGCTCGGCGGTGCGGTGGAGCGCGTCCTCACATCGCCTCCCGCCGCCGAGCTTCACCACCTCACGATAGCGCTTGTCAGCGCTTGACTGGGCGGCGGTGCCACACCGCCGCCCCGGTGCCCACCCTCGCCTCATTGGCACCGGGGTTGGTCCGGGCAGGACCCCGGCTCGCGGATGCCGTCGCCCGGTCCTCCCCGAATGGGATCATCCGCACCGGCCCGGGGGTGTGGACCTACTCCGAGGGTCCGCCCCTGCCGCGGGGCCATTCCTCCTGGGACTGTCAGCCTCGGCCCAATTGCGAGCGGTCCGGTCCCTCCGGCACCCCGGCCCCGGGGGCCCCGGCCGGTAAAGTTGGACCGTCGGCCCGTCGGCCGCTTCTCGGATGAGCGCGGGCCACCCGCGGAGGAGTCCCATGACCACTGGCGCAGACTCGGCAGGCCCCACTTCCCCCCTCTCCACGCCGGCGGTGGTGCAGGTGGGAGGCGGCAGTGTCCAGGTGGTCCGTGGACTGGTCCTGCTGGCCGGCGGGCCCTACATCTTCGGGCCTGCGGCGACCTTCGCCTGCTGTCCCAACGACAACCTGGCGGTGCACATTGCGATGTACCGGGCCCAACCCGGCTCCGTGCTGGTCGGCGACGGGGGCGGGACCAGCGAGTACGGCCTCTTCGGGGAGCTCATGGCGACCGATGCGCTCGGCCACGGGATCTCCGGCGTGGTGGTGGACGGGACGGTCCGAGACCTCGACGACCTGGACCGGATCGGCCTGCCGGTGCGGGCCCGGGGCGCGGCCCCGGCCCAGTGCCGCAAGCAGGCGGCGATCTCGGTGGGCGAGCCGGTGGTGGTGGGGGGAGCCCTGGTCCACCCGGGCGACCTGGTCCTGGCGGACCGGGACGGGGTGGCGGTGGTTGTCGCCGAGCACTGGCCCACGGTGCGGCAGGCGGCCTTGGACCTGGCCGAGCGCGAGCAGGGGCACCTGGACCGCCTGGGACGGGGTGAGCGGCTGGCGGAGATCACCGGGCTCCGGGGCCTCATCGAGAGCTGGTCCAAATCGGGCTGAGCCCCAGCTGCCCGTTTCCGGACCAAAGGTGGCGGGGACCGCCCCGCCCGGTCAGTCGAGGTAGGCCGCGAACCGCTCCAGGTGTTCGGCGAGTCTGAGCCCATGGAGGCGGATGTGCTCTTCCAACGCCGCCTGGTCCCGGGCCTCCAGCGCCTCCACGATCTGCAGGTGCTCCACAGGGGACCTCTGCATCCGGTCGGTGTCCCCCATGGTCCGGGCCCTGATCGCCCGCATGTGGATCTTGAGGGTCTCCACCAGGCTGGAAAGCATCTCCGAGTGGGCCAGGTCGACGATCCGCTGGTGGAACTGCAGGTTCACCGCGGAGTACTCCTCCGGCCCCAGCGGCGAGGGGTTCTGGAGCACATCGGCGAACTGGGCGCGAAGCTCTGCGATCTCGGGGTCGCTGGCGCGCTGCGCCGCCAGCCGGCCCGCCACTCCCTCCAGGGTGGCGCTGGTCATCACGATCTCGATGATCTCCGTCTTGCTCTTGCGGACCACGAAGACCCCGCGTCGGGGCACCGTCTTGACCAGCCCCTCATGTTGCAGCCGCAGCAGCGCCTCACGGACCGGGGTGCGGCTGATGCCGAGGTCCTGGGCCAACCGGCGCTCGTCCAGGCGCAGATCGGCATCGCCGTCGTAGATGCGCATGGCCATGATCGCCCGCTTGAGTGCCTCATGGGCCCGCTCGGGAAGGGACAGGTCAGGGGCGAACCTCTCCAGCACAATCCCCGGGCCGGTCTGGGGCCTCCGGCCTGGCGCATCCGCGGGCGAACCCTCGGCGGCCGTTCCCGATCTCAGAGCAGGGGGAGAGGCGGCATCCGGATCGCCCTGGCCACGTCGGCGGCTGGTCCGTGCCCCGGCCACTGCCTCAGCTCTCGATCAGGTGGTTGGCCCGGGCCCATCGGTACTTGGCGCCCAGGACCGCCACCGGGGTCTCGGTGGTGTAGGGATAGGCCGGGATCTGGTGCCTGAAGAGCAGGTCGGCCGCCTCCTCCACCTCCACATCGCCGGCCAGTGAGACCACCACCGGCTTGCTGTGTCCGTCCCTCCGGGCGGCCTCCACCACCTCCATCGCGAGCTCGGCGAAGACGTGGGGCGGGGTGACGATGGTGTGCCAGTACCCGATCACCAGGGCGTGCACCCGGGGATCCCGCAGCCCGAGGTCGATGGCGGCACGGTAGGTCGACGGCGGCTCGCCCCCGGTGATGTCGATGGGGTTGCCCGAGGCCCCGAAGGGAGGGATCAGCTTGCGGAAGCTGGCGTCCAGATCCTGGGGGACAGTCATCAGCCTCAACCCCTCGGCCACGCAGGCGTCGGAGAGCAAGACCCCCGATCCGCCCGCTCCGGTGATGATGAGGACGTTCTCCCCTCTGGGGGTCGGCATGGCGGGAAGCGCCCTGGCGTACTCGAGCATCTCGCGCAGCCCCGGGGCCCGGACCACGCCGTGCTGGGCCAGCAGGTCCTCGTACACGCGGTCGTCGCCCGCCAGGGCCCCGGTGTGGGAGCGCGCCGCCCGGGCCCCGGCCCGGGTCCGGCCGGCCTTGAGGACGATCACGGGCTTGCGGGGCGACACCCTGCGGGCCGCGTCCAGGAAGGCGCGCCCGTCCTTGAGGTCCTCCATGTGCATGGCGATGCAGCTGGTGGCCTGGTCCTGCTCGAAGAAGGTGAGCAGGTCGTCCTCGTCGACGTCGGCCTTGTTGCCCAGGCCCACGATCGCCGAGACCCCGAGGTTCGCCGAACGGGCGAAGCCCAGGATCGCCATCCCGATCCCCCCGGATTGGGAGGAGAGGGCGACCGGGCCCCGCACGTCGTAGGGGGTACAGAAGGTCGCGCAGACCCGGTCGGGGGTGTAGTAGTAGCCGTAGATGTTGGGACCGAGGAACCTGATCCCATACCTGCGGGCCACCTCCTGGACCTGCTCCTGCAGGTCGGCCCGCCCGGTCTCGGCGAACCCGGAGGGGATCAGGACGGCGGTGGGGATCCCCTGGCGACCGATCTCCTCCAGCCCCGCGGGCACCGCCGCCGCCGGGATGGCGAAGATGGCCACGTCGACCTCCTCGTCGATCTCGGCGACCGAGCGCTTGCAGGGCAGGCCGAGGATCTCGCCCCCCTTGGGGTTCACCGGGTGGATCTTTCCCTGGTAACCGCCCTGGACCAGATTGCGCAGCACCGAGTTGCCGATCTTGCCAGCCTCGGCGGAGGCTCCGATGACCGCGATCGAGGCCGGCCGGAGCAGCTTTTCCATGCTGCGCAGGATCTGCTCCTGGGTCCACGGGCTCTGCGCCCGGGGAAGGGCCTCCCCGAGGAGGACACGCACGTCCACCGCCATCACCCCGGACTGGTCCACCAGCACCGGGTTCAGGTCCACCTCGGATATCTCGGGATTCTCGTCGATGAGGTGGGACACCGCGACGATCAGTTCCGCCAGCG
>JAKBTP010000034.1:7826-18602 GCA_021844355.1 bacterium
AGGAGGACACGCACGTCCACCGCCATCACCCCGGACTGGTCCACCAGCACCGGGTTCAGGTCCACCTCGGATATCTCGGGATTCTCGTCGATGAGGTGGGACACCGCGACGATCAGTTCCGCCAGCGCCTTGGTGTCGACCGCGGGGCGGCCCCGGCTGCCCCGCAGCCAGGGGGCGAAGCCGACCCGATCCAGCATCAGCAGCGCCTCCGCGGCCGGGATGGGGGCCAGGGCGAAGGTCACGTCGCGCGAGAGCTCGACCTCCGTGCCCCCGCGGCCGAACGCCACCAGGCTGCCGAAGGTCGGGTCGCGGGTGGCGCCCACAATGACCTCCAGCCCCGGCCCGGCCATGGCCTGGACCAGGACGCCCTCGAGCCTGGCCCCGGGCACCCGCTCCCGGGCGGACGACAGGACCGTGGCGCAGGCGGCCTCCACGTCAGCTGCCGTGCCCAGACCGGTGACCACCGCGCCGGCCTCGGTCTTGTGGACGACGTCCGCCGACAGCACCTTGAGAGCTACCGGGAAGCCGACGTCGGCGGCGGCCGCGGCGGCCGCCGACGGCGAGGTGGCAACCCGGGAGCGGGGGATGGGGATCCCGTAGGCGGCGCAGACCAGGTCGATCTCCGCGCCCAGGAGCAGGCTGCGGCCCTCGCCTCGGGCGGTGCGGATCAGATCGCCGATCCCGCTCCCGCGGGCGATGGGCTGAGTGGTCAAGTTCAGATCTCCTCAGGATGCGAGGGTTGGGCGAGCTCAGATCACCCGCTGGCCCTGGAGCTTGGCCAGCTCACCGTCCTCCAGTCCCAACACCTCCCGCAGGACCTCCTCCGAGTGCTCCCCCAGAAGGGGAGCCCTCTGGATCTCCACCGGCGAGTCCGAGAGCCGCAGTGGGCAGCCGACGGTGACGTACGGCCCGCGCTCCGGGTGGTCGACCTCGACCACCATGCCGCTCTGGCGAAGGGAGTCGTCCTGCACCAGGTCCATGGTGTCCAGGACCGGGCCACAAGGCACGTCGATCTCGTTGAGCTCCCGGAAGGCCTCCCACTTGGAGTGCTGCATGGTCCAGCTCTCCACCAGGGCGAAGACCTCGTCCAGATGGCCGATGCGGGCCTCCGGGGTCTCCCACCGCGGGTCGCCGATCAGGTCCTCCCGGCCGATCTTCTGCAGCAGCCGGTGCCAGATGTGGGGCTGGATGATCACGTAGATGAAGTCGTTGGCCCCGCCCGGATGGCATCGCAGCGCCCAGCCCGGCTGCCCGCCGCCGGAGGCGTTGCCGGAGCGCGGCACCGAGTGGCCGAACTCCTTGTTGGGGTACTCCGCCAGAGGGCCGCGCTGGAGCCGCTGGTGGTCGCGCAGCTTGACCCGGCAGAGGTTCAGGACCGAGTGCTGCATGGCCACCTGTACCAGCTGGCCACGCCCGGTCCGCTGGCGCTGGATCAGGGCGGCCAGGATCGCCGCCAGCAGGTGGACGGCGGAGCCCGAGTCACCGATCTGGGCCCCGGTGGAGGTGGGCGGCCCATCCTCGTACCCGGTGGTGCTCATGGCCCCGCCCATGGCCTGGGCGATGGTCTCGTAGGCCTTGGCGTTCTCGTACTCTCCCGGACCGAAGCCCTTGATGGAGGCGTAGATCAGCCTGGGTGCCTCCTCCGAGAGGCGCTCCCAGGTGAAGCCCTGACGATCCAGGGCCCCGGGTCCGAAGTTCTCCACCAGGACGTCGCTGCGGCGCAGCAGCTGCCACAGGATCTCCCGGCCCGGCTCGGACTTGATGTCCAGGGTCAGGCTGCGCTTGTTGGCGTTGAGCATGGTGAAGTAGAGGCTGTCCACGTCGGGGATGTCCCGCAGCTGCGAGCGGGTCACGTCGCCACGCCCGGGCGGCTCGACCTTGATCACGTCTGCCCCCAGCCAGGCCAGCATCTGGGTGCACACCGGACCGGCCTGGACATGAGTCATGTCGACGACCCGGATCCCCTCCAAGGCCTTGCTCATGATGCTTCCCCCAGCCCGGCCGCCGACCGGCTGAACCGTGGCCTCACTTGTACATGGTCTGGTTCTTGGTCCCCGGAGCGAACTCGTCGGGGTCCACCCAGACGTTGATCAGCGATGGCTTGCCTGACTCCCGGGCGCGCTCCAGGGCCGGCCGGATCTGCTCCGGGCTGCGGACCTCCTCTCCGTACCCGCCCAGCATCTGGGCGAAGCGGTCGTAGTGGACGTCTCCCAGCTTGTTCCCGACCTCGCCCCGCTCCGGCCCGTAGCGGGCTATCTGCCCGAAGCGGATCTGGTTCATGTAGGAGTTGTTCCCCACCACGCCCACGAAGGGGAGGTCGAACCTGACCATGGTCTCGAAGTCCCAGCCGGTGAGGCTGAAGGCCCCATCGCCGAAGTAGCAGAGCACCTCCTCCTGGGGGCGGGCCAGCTTGGCCGCCATGGCGAACCCGATCCCCACCCCCAGGGTGCCGAGGGGCCCGGGATCCATCCAGTGGCCGGGGAGATGGGGCTGCACCACCTGCCCGGCGGTGGTCACCACGTCACCCCCGTCACCGATGTAGATGGTGTCGTCGCGGAGGAACTGGTTGAGCTCATGGGCCAAGCGCAGGGGGTGGATGGGCGCCGCGTCGGAGTGGAGCTTGGGCAGGCGGGCGGCCTGCAGCCGCTCCTCCTCCGCCCGCAGCTCCGCGATCCAGCGGCGCCGAGCCTCGGAGCGGTTGCGGATCCGGCCGGTGAGGGCTTCCTGCAACGCCTCCAGGATCAGCCCGGCGTCCCCCACCAGGCCCAAGTCGACGTCCCGGTTCCGCCCCACCGTCCGGTAGTCGAGGTCGACCTGGGCCACGGTGGCGGTGCTCCCCAGCCGCTTGCCATAGCCCAGGCGGAAGTCGAAGGGGGTTCCCACCACCACGATCACGTCGGCCCGTCCGAAGGCGTAGCCGCGGGTGAGCTGGAAGTGGTGAGGGTCGCCCGGAGGGAGCGAGCCCCGGCCGGCTCCGTTCATGAAGGCCGCCAGGTCGGCGGTCCGGCAGAGCTCGGCCGCGGCCGAGCCCGCGCGGCAGGTCCACACCTGCTGCCCCAGGAGGATGCAGGGTCGCTCGGCGTGGGCCAGCACGTCGGCCAGCCGCTCCACGTCGCGGGGGTCGGCCATGACCCTGGTCGACGCCCGATAGCGACCCGCCGTGGGCATCACCGCCTTCTCCAGGGGCACGGAGTGGTCCAGCACGTCCCGCGGGATCTCCAGGTAGGACGGCCCCGGGGCGGCCGCGTAGCACTCCCGGAATGCCATGGCCACCAGGTCGGCCACCCGGCCGGTGGTGGGCACCGAGGCCGCGAACTTGGTGATGGGTCGGAGCATCTCCACGTGGGGAAGGTCCTGGAGCGAGCCCATCAGGTGCTGGTCGGTTGCCCCCTGGCCCCCGATCAGCAGCATGGGGCTCTCCGCCCGGAAGGCGTTGGCGACCCCGGTGACGGCGTCGGTGGTGCCCGGCCCGGCGGTTACCACCGCGCATCCCGGCCGCCCGGTGACGCGGGCGTAGCCGTCGGCCGCATGCGCCGCCACCTGCTCGTGGCGGACGTCGACGATGCGGATGCCCTCGTCCAGGCAGCCGTCGTAGATGTCGATGATGTGTCCGCCGCAGAGGGTGAAGATCACGTCGATCCCCTCCGCGCGCAGCGCCTTGGCGACCAGGTGCCCCCCGGAGATGGTGGCTGGTGCGGTTGCCTGGTCGCTCGCGTCCGTCATCCAGCCTCCCCAGACTTGAATCTGCCGCCTGACCCCGAACGCCAGGCCGACCGTGGCGTCTGGCGTGATATATACCACAAGCTACCGCGCCTTTGGGCGTCCCGGGAGAGCCCTTTCGTCGTCGGCCGTCTACCGCCGCCACCGCCGGCCGTTCCCCTTCCGGCGGGACCCGGTCCGCGTGCGTGGACCCATGCCGGACGCGGGGCCGGCCGGGTGCTGGCGGAGCGCTTGACGGCTGCTGGTCAGTGGTGTACAGTCCACCACCAAGTTGCGCGACCGTCCCCGGAGTGGAGGCGCGCCAGACCGGAAACCGGCGGTCGCCCAGGCGAGGAGGCGGGTATTAGGGGGTCGGCTGAGGGCGGTCCGCGGGCCGCCGGGGCACCATCTGATCAAGGGAGGTTGAGTGGCTTATGAGGCTGGCAACGATCAACACAGGGAACGGACCCCGGCTGCACGTGAAGGGGCGCTCCGGCTATGTCGACGCCGCCGCGGAGTCCGGCAACCCTGATCTGGCCCGCCTCAGCTCGGTGCTGGTCAGCGGCCCCGCGGCCTGGGACCAGCTCCGCGGCCTCCAGACCCTCGAGGGGCGCCCGGTGGCGGAGGCCGACTTCGCCCCGGCGGTACCGGAGACCCCGAGGGTGCTCTGCCTGGGGGTCAACTACAGCGAGCACGCCCTGGAGACGGGGCGGAACGTGCCCACCTGGCCGGAGTGCTTCGTGCGCGGCACGTCCAGCATCACCGGGCCCTTCGCGGACCTCACCCTGCCCGCGCTCACCGAGCGCTTCGACTACGAGGGGGAGCTCGGAATCGTGATCGGCCGGGGGGGGCGATACATCCCCGCCGAGCGGGCCCTGGAGGCCGTCGCCGGCTTCGTGGTCTGCAACGACGGGTCAGCCCGGGACTGGCAGCGGGCCGGCACCCAGTGGACCGCGGGCAAGAACTTCGACGCCACCATGCCCCTCGGTCCCGAGCTGGTGACCGTGGACGAGGTCGACGTCTCCGACGTCCTGCTCACCACCAAGGTCAACGGCGAGGTGCGCCAGTCGGCTCGGACCTCCCAGATGCTGGTCAACGTGCCCCGCGCCATCGAGTTCTTCTCCTCCTTCACCACCCTCCAGCCCGGCGACGTGATCGCCACCGGCACTCCCGGAGGGGTGGGGATCGGCCGTCAGCCCCCGCTCTGGTTGGCACCCGGTGACGTGGTCGAGATCACAGTCGACGGGGTGGGGACGATCCGCAACCGGGTGGTGGCCGAAGACCCCCAAGGGGTATCGCACGCATGGCTCCCGACCGTGGCTAGCGGTCGGGGCCTGTAGCAGCAGTCGGTCGCAGGAGGGGAGATCTCCAGATGCCATGGTTCCATCCAAGACCTGAGCCGGGGCCACGGGCCGCACCGAATGCTCGCCCCACCGCCACCCACCTTCGAGATCGGGCTCCCGCCGTCGGGGGCCCGGTCCGCGCAGCTGGGGTGGCCGCCGCCCAAGGCGGGGCCACTGCCATCGCCCCAGTAGGTTGAGGAGGTCAGCCCAAGACCATGAGTGGATTCATCAGACTGCATAGCTCCCTGCGGGCGGCTGCCATCCTGGCGGTCGGCGCCATCCTCCTGGCCGCCTGCTCCTCGACGACCACGTCCAACAAGATCACCAGCGGTGCGCCCCTGGTGATCGCCGACCTGGCGCCCTTCACCGGGGTCGACGCCGCCCTGGGCGGCTTCTACGAAGCCTCCTGCCTGGCCGCCACCACCGCCATGAACAAGGACGGTGGGGTCCTCGGCCACAAGATGACGTGTGCCACCTTCGACACCCGGGGTGACCCAGCCGACGCGGTCCCGGCCACCAACCAGATGTTCGCCACCGAGCCCCACCTGGCGATGGTCATCGGCTGCACCTCGGACGAGGCGGCCTCGGTGGTGCCGATCATCAACTCCCACAAGATGGTCATGTTCTGCATGACCGGGCAGTCCGAGTTCGACCACGTCCACTACCCCTACTTCTTCCGCCTGGTGCCGCCCGACCTGTCTGAGTCCTACGCCATGGTCGCGATCGCCAAGTACATCAAGCACTACACCCGGATCGCGCTGGCCTTCGGCAACGACATCGGCTCCCAGACCTTTGTCGGTCCCGCCATCCAGTCCATCAAGAAGGCGGGCCTGACTTTGACCGCCAACGTCACCCTCGACCTCACCGCCAACACCTTCCGGACCGAGGCCGAGACCGTGGTCCAGAGCCACCCCCAGGTGATCCTGACCGAGGCTTTGGGATCGGCGGACGCCACCTTCCTCTCCGAGGTCAAGCAGCTCAACGGGGGCACGATGATCCCGGTCATCGGCACCTCCGCCACCATCTCGCCGGCCTGGTACTCCTCGGTGGCGGGCGCCATCGGGGCCTCCACCCTGGCTCAGAACTACGTGGCCGACAACCTGGTGACCGCGACCTCCGGGCCCGAGTTCACCCCCTTCTACGACGCCATGCAGGCGGTCAAGAACCAGGTGAAGAGCCTGGACTCGGGCAGCCTGGCGACCCTCCTGTCCGGCCCCGGCGCGGTCCACCTCTTCGACGGGATGAACCTGGCCGCCCTGGCCATGATCATGGCCAAGAGCACCAACCCCAGCGTCTACAAGAACGACATCCTCAAGATCGGGGACGGGGTCAAGGGGGCGGTGGTGGTCCACAGTTTCGCCCAGGGCAAGGCCGAGCTGGCCAAGGGTAAGGCCATCCGCTACATCGGCCCCGGGGGGCCCACCAGCTTTGACAGCTACCACGACTCCCCGGGCATCTTCCAGGTCGACGGATACAGTCCCACCGGCCAGGTGCTGGTGCTGGGCGGGATCTCCACCGCCGACTATCGCGCGGTCCAGTAGTCGATAGAAGTTTGTGAGGTCGAGCCGGGTGGGGCACAGCGGTGCCCCGCCCGGCCCACCTCGAGCCAGGGGACGCACTGTCGCATGAGCCTGTTCCTAGCCTCCGTCGGATTCGGCCTTGTGACCGCCTCGGTGCTGGCGATCGCCGCGGTGGGCTTCTCGGTCCAGTTCGGGGTCACCGACGTCATCAACCTGGCCTATGGCTCGGTGATGATCGCCAGTGCCTACGTCGCCTACTTCGTGAACCAGCTGGGCCCGGGGGTGTCCATCTGGCTGGCGATGCTGGTGGCGGCCGTCCTGGGGGCGCTGCTGTCCCTGGTGATCAACAAATATGTTTATGCCCCCTTCCAACGCCGGGGGATGGCGCCCATCGGGATCGTGATCGTCTCCCTGGGGATGCTGCTCATCATCGAGTACACCATCCAGGCGGTCCAGGGAACCGGCAACCTCTCCTACACCATGAGCCAGGGTCCGACCCTGACGTTCGCCGGCCTGATCCTGAGCGGGGTCCAGCTGGCGATCATCGGGCTGAGCGTCGTGTTCATGGTGGGCCTGCACCTGCTGCTGCGCTACACCCGCTTCGGCAAGGCCATGCGGGCCACCGCCGCGGATCGCACCCTGGCCCGCAACTGCGGCATCCGCACCGATCGGGTGGTGACCCTGGCCTGCCTGCTGACCGGCGCCCTCTGCGGGATCTCCGGCACCACCTTCGCCATCAATCTGGGGAGCTTCGGGGCCACCAGTGCCGACCTGTTCCTGGTCATGATCCTGGCCGCCGTCTTCCTGGGGGGGCCGGGTCAGCCCTACGGGGCGATGCTGGGGGCGCTGGTGATCGGAGTGATCACCGAGGTCAGCGCGGTGTTCATCACCGCCGACTACAAGTACGTGCCCGCGTTCGTGATCCTGCTGGTGATCCTGGCGGTGCGCCCGCGGGGGATCTTCAACGCCGGGGCCATCGGGTGATGCGGTGACGCCCGCCGCGGTGCCGGACCGGCGGCGCACCTTGGGCCGTCCTTCTCGAGGGTGGGGAAGGTGAGCCAGGCGACCCTGTTCTACCTGGCCAACCTGCTCACCTACGGGGCGGTAGACGTGATCGCCTGCCTGGGGCTCTCGATGCAGTTCGGGGTCGCGGGGATCAGCAACTTCGGCTACATCCTGTTCCAGGCGGCGGGGGCCTACACGGCCGCGATCCTGGCCCTGCCCCCCGACACCGCCAACGGCGGCTTCCAGAAGTACATAGGAGGGTGGGGGCTGCCCTTTCCCGTGCCCCTGATCGGGGCCGCGGTCGTGGGCGGGCTGATCGCACTGCCCTTCACCCTCCTGGTGGGTCGCCGCCTGACCGGGCATGTGGCGGCCATCGGGCTCTTGGTGACGGCGGTCATGTTCAACCTCCTGGTGACCAACTTCGTGCCACTCTTCAACGGCGCCGCCGGCCTCTCCCTGGTGCCCCAGCCGCTGCAGAACGTGTTCAACCCCCAGAGCCAGACCTATCAGTGGGTGTACGGGGCGGGCGCCGCGCTCCTGGCCCTGGGCACCTACTTCCTCTTCCGGCGGATCACCGAGTCGCCCTACGGGCGCAGCCTGCGGGCGATGCGCGACAACGGCCAGGTGGCCGACTCCCTGGGCAAGGATCTGCTCAGCATGCGCACCGCCATGCTGGTCCTGGGAGGGATGGCGGCCGGCCTCTCGGGAGGGGTCCTGGTGGGGTTCATCACCCTCTGGGACCCGGGGGCCTGGGGGTACGCCGAGACCATCGTCCTGTTCGCGGCGGTGATCATCGGGGGCAGCGGCAACCACAAGGGGGCGGTGCTCGGGGCCCTGCTGGTCCCTCTCGGATTCGAGGAGGCCAGCCGGTTCATCCCGTCGTCGCTGGGCCCGCCGGGGATGATCCCCGCCCTGCAGTGGGTGGCCATCGGCCTCCTGATCGTGGGCTTCCTGTGGTTCCGACCCCAGGGGGTGATCCCCGAGCCGCGCCGCAAGGTTTTCGCCTGGGCCCAGGGCCGGCTCGCCGGGCCGCGGGATGGGGTGGCCGGGCCGGTGACCTCCCCCGCGATGAGTCCGCCCGCGGGGGAGGCGGCCACGCCTCGGGGGGGCGCCATCCTCAGCACCGAGGGGGTGGTGGTCGACTTCGGCGGCGTCAAGGCCGTGGACGGGGTCAGCCTCTCGGTGCAGAGGGGACGCCTCTCCGGGCTCATCGGGCCCAACGGAGCCGGGAAGTCCACCCTCCTGGCGGCGCTGGCCGGTTCCGTGCGGGTGGCGGAGGGCCGGATCTACTTCGAGGGCCAGGACGTCACCCAGATGCCCACGTATCTGCGGGCCCGCGCCGGGCTGGTGCGGACCTTCCAGCTGGCCAGTGAGTTCAAGCGCCTCACTGTGGTGGAGAACCTCATCTCCGCGGTCCCGGGTCAGCGGGGGGATACGTTCCGGGGCTCCCTGCGCGGCCGGCGCTACTGGGGGCGCGAGGAGCTGGCGGCCATCGAACGGGCCCGGGAGCTGATGGAGCGGTTCGGGCTCATCGAGTACGCGGACACCTACGCCGGCAACCTCTCCGGGGGCCAGCGCCGGCTGGTGGAGATCATGCGGGCCCTGATGGCGGAGCCCCGGCTGCTGCTCCTGGACGAGCCGATGGCGGGGATCCACCCCAGCCTGGCGCGCAAGATCGGGGCCAACCTGCAGCAGCTCTGCGCCGAGGGTATGACGATCCTCCTGGTCGAGCACGAGCTGGCCTTCATGGACGAGTTCTGCGACCCGGTGACGGTCCTCGCCGAGGGCCGCATCCTCGCGGAGGGGACCATGGTGGAGCTGAGGCGCCACGCCGAGGTGGTGGAGGCCTACCTTGTCGGCTGAGATCGCGGGGGCGCAAGTCCGGGGGGCGGCCCTGGCCACCGAGCTCCTCTCCGCGGGCTACCAGGGCCGGCCGGTGGTGCAGGAGCTCTCGATCCGGGTCGACCCGGGCGAGGTGGTCTCGGTGGTGGGGCCCAACGGGTCCGGCAAGAGCACCCTGCTCAAGGCGCTGATCGGCGTCGTCCAGGTGCTGGGGGGCAGAGTCCTCTGGGAGGGGAGGGAGGTGACCAACTGGTCCCCCGACGCGGCCGCGCGGGCCGGGGTCGGCTATGTCCCCCAGGTGGACGACGTCTTCGCCCCCCTCACCGTCAAGGAGAACCTGGAGATGGGCGGCTACCTGCTTCCGGTGCGCGAGGTTCCCGGCCGGATCACCCACGTCCTGGACGTCTTCCCCCAGCTCTCCCGGATGCTCTCCCGGCGCGCCGGGCGGCTCTCCGGGGGGGAGCGCAAGATGCTGGCGATGGGGAGGGTCCTGATGCTTCAGCCCCGGGCATTTGTCTTGGACGAGCCCACCGCCAACCTGGCCCCCGCCCTGGCCAACATGGTCCTCGAGGACCACATCCGCCAGCTCAGCGCCACCGGGGCCTCGGTGCTGATCGTGGAGCAGCGGGCCCGCGCCGTCCTGGCGATATCTGACCGCACCTACGTGATGGCCGGGGGCCGCTGCCAGCTGGAGGGCACCCCCGCCGAGCTGATCGCCAGCCCCGACTTCGCCGAGACCTTCCTCGGGGGGGCGAGGCGGCCGGCGGCGCCGACGGGGGACTGAGCCCGGCCCGTCCCGCCCTGGGCGGGGTCGCCACCCGAGATGTGGTTACTCCATACCCCACCGGGTATAATGGCGGAGAGGTGCGGACTGACCGCCCGGTGCCGAGCTCTTCTGGTGCCGGTCGGGTGCCGATCTCCCAGACCAGGGAGGACCGAAGATGGCGCTGATCGACCAGCTGGAGCACGGGGCGGAGGTCACGGGCTTCGTCACCCCGGGCTGCCCCTTTGCCCCCAGCCTCGCCAAGCGCATGGCGCTGGCCTCGGAGAAGGACAGTGCCCGGACCCTCGAGGCCAACGAGTTCCCGGAGTTCTCCCGGCGCCGCGGAGTCCGCGGCCTGCCCCACACCGAGGTCGACGGGGGCCGCTCCTCCCTGGGGGCCCTGCCCGCGGGGCACTTCGTGGGGCGGGTGCTGTCGCTGGCCGCCGGATCTCAGGTTCCGGCATGAGCGCCGACCAGTACGCGTTCTTGGTCAGCGTCCCACTTTCGATCTCGGAGGCGGAGGAGGCCGTGCGGCGGGAGCTGGCGGCCGAGGGTTTCGGGGTCCTCACCGAGATCGACGTGCGCGCCACGCTGCGGCAGAAGC
>JAKBTP010000074.1 GCA_021844355.1 bacterium
TGGGCTTCGAGCACCGCTCGGATGGCCACCAGAAGGTCGGGGTCATCAGTCAGGGGCTGACCCATGGCACTCAGGCAGGCCTGCCGCGCCGGCACTCCATACCGCATCAAGGTTGCCGCATAGACCAGCGATCTGGTGCTGGCGCCCTCCTCCAGCCCTTCCTCGACCATGCGCCGGATGGCGCCACCGGCCGCAACCAGGCGCCCTGCCAGGGCTCTGTCGATGCCCGTCTCCCCGACCAGGATGTCCGTCTCGAGGGTCGCTGGAGGATAACCCAAGGGAATCGCGAGGAAGCGCTGCCGCGTGCTCGGTTTGAGGTCCTTGAGGGCACTCTGGTATCCCGGGTTGAAGGACGCCACCAGCATGAACTCTGGTGGAGCCGGCAGGTTCTCGCCGAGTTTGTCGATCGGCAGCATGCGACGGTCGTCGACCAGTGGATGTATCACCACCACGATGTCCTTGCGCGCTTCGACCACCTCGTCCAGATAGACGATCGCACCGTTCCGAACGCCCTGGGTGAGGGGGCCGTCAGCCCACTCCGTCAGCCCGCCCCGGAGCAGGAAGCGGCCCACCAGGTCGGTCCCGGAGAGGTCCTCGTGGCAGGCGACGGTGACCAGGGGCCGACCCAAGCGCCACGCCATGTGCCGCACGAAGCGGGTCTTGCCGCAGCCTGTGGGACCCTTCAGCAGCACCGGCAGGCGGTTGCGGAAGGCAGCCTCGAACACGTCGACTTCCCCGCCCTGGTCCAGATAAAACGGCCCCCGGGACTCCCGGGGCGGGCCAGCGACGGTCAAACGACTCCGTCCCAACCTAGGCGTGGACTCCGCCATCCGCCTCGCCGGCGCCTTCCGAGCCCGGCCACCATCGACTGAACACCTCTCCACAAGATGCGCACTCGGTAGAAGCCATCACCACTGCGGCCTGACCGGCGGGCCTCATCGCCTTGGTCGCAGCGTAGTCCTCGCCACCACGGGCCGTCAATTTCCGATCGCCAGGGCGGGCCGGACCTACAATCGACCCGGCGACCAAGCTCGCCTGATGTTGGGCCGTCAGGCGATGGCTTCCCCGTCGGTGCGGCCTACATGAAACTTCGCCGTATGGGCGGGCGGCCCCCCGGGGGGCCGGGCGGAGCTGGGCACGGAGGCATCGCATGATCGAGATAGACGTTCCCGGATGGCGTCGATTGCAGCTGGCCAACCTGGTGCTAGACCTCAACGGCACTCTGGCGGTGGACGGGCACCTGCTACCGGTTCACGCGAGCGTTGGCGAGCTGCGGCAGCGCCTCAATGTCTGCCTTCTGTCCGCCGACACCCACGGCACCCTCGACGAGGTCGCTGCCGCGCTGGGGGTCCGGGCCGTGCGCCTGGAGCCCGGTGGTGGTGAGGCCGAGCAAAAGGCCGAGTTCGTGCGCGGGCTGGGGCCGGAATCGGTGGCGGCGGTTGGGAACGGCGCCAACGACGTGGCGATGCTGGAGATCGCCGCGCTGTCCGTCACCGTCCTCGGAGAGGAGGGCTGCGCGGTCCAGGCCATCCTGGCCAGCGACGTGCTGGTAGGCTCCGCCGACGAGGCGCTTGACCTCTTGCTGCATCCTCGACGCCTGGCGGCAACTCTGAGACGCTGATCCAGCGCACCAGGTAGCGCACCGGGCGACCGGCCACCTCGGGAGTCGTGAGTCCGGTGGCCGCCTCCAGGTCGGCGGAAGGGCCGAGGTTCAGAACCAGCGAGGTCGGGGGGAGTCTTCCAACCGAGGACGTCCTCGCGCCGGACCGAGGCCCGGGGATTGGATCCGCCGGTGCGGCTCTCCTAGGGGGCCAGCCGCTGCGCCAGGAAGCGGATCCCCTCGGGGTAGCGGTACTCGATGCCACCGTGCCCGCCATCGAACAGCTCGAGCCGCACGTCCCCCACTCCCGCCCGCCGCAGCTCCGCCGCCACCGCCGTGGCCCCGAGCTCAAGGCTGTACTCGTCCTGCCGCCCGCCGTCCAGGTAGGCGGCCTTGAGGCGCGCGGCCGTCCCGGGGTCAGCGGCCACCATCCGGACCGGGTCCTTCTCCAGCCACCGGGCCCACACCTCTTGGCGCATGGCCCCCGTGGCCAGGTCGAAGGGCAGCTCCGGCGCTCCGTCCGGGGCGGCGGAGTAGCAGGCCGCCATGCAGTAGGCGTTGATGAGGACCCCGTCCCCGGGCCGGCTGGTCCCCTCCCGCGAGCGGAAGTCCCTCCAGAACCTCTCGAAGGAGCCCTGGTGGGTGTCGCGGAGGGCGCGCACCACCTGGGGGAACTCGGGGAGGTAGCAGTACTCGAAGAGGGCGTCCCCGGCGTGGCTGGCGAAGGCGCTGAAGAGATCGGGGCGCAGAAGCGGGGTGACCATCGCCCCGTAGCCACCGCTCGACTTGCCCGCCACCCCCCGGTGCTCGCGTGCGGCCAGGGTCCGGAACTCCCGGTCGACCAGGGGCACCACCTCGTCGCAGAGGTACGTGTGGTACCTTCCGGTGCCCCCAGAGTCGAGGAACTGGCTCCCTCCGAGGGAGGTCCAGCAATCCACGAATACCAGCAGGCACGGCGGAGTGGCAGGGTCGCTGAGCAGCCCGTCGTACAGCTCAAGGGGCGTGCGGCGGAAGGCCGAGCGATTGCGCCACATGTCGATCTGCCCGGTCATCCCCTGGAGCAGGTAGACGACGGGGAATCGCCGCCCGGGGTCCTGCTGATAGGCGGGTGGGAGGTACACCCAGAGGGGCCGCCGAGACGGATCGTGCAGGTGGTTGCCCTCCAGCGCCCGGCTGGTCAGGACCATCTCCACCAGCTCTCCGCGGAGCGGATGTGCCCAAGGTGGACCCTCGTACCGCCCCCTCTCAAGCAGCGGCGGACGACCGGGTTCCCCGGCGCCGCCGAAGTCCTGAACCACCCCTTGAGGATAGGGCGTGAGGGGAGGT
>JAKBTP010000031.1 GCA_021844355.1 bacterium
AGCCCCACCACCAGCAGCCCCAGTGCCACGGCCAGGATCTTACGGTGGCCGAACAGCGCCAGCCCGAGGCAGCCCAGGATGGCGGTCACCAGGTAGAAGGTGATCGCCGTCTCCCGAGCGCTGAGCCCGATGGCCAGAAGCTGGTGGTGGAGGTGGCGGGCGTCGGCGCGGGCGAAGCCCACCCCCTCCCGCCGCCGCCGCCAGATCGCCCAGGCGGTGTCCCCGATGGGCAGCGCCAGGGCCAGGACGGGGATGAAGAGGGCCAGGGCCACGGTCACCTTGGCCACTCCCACGATGGTGATGATCCCCACCAGCAGCCCGAGCACGTGGCTCCCCGAGTCTCCCATGAAGATCCGGGCAGGAGCGAAGTTGAAGACCAGGAATCCCAGACAGCTGCCCACCAGGGCCGCGGAGAGGAGGATCACCCCGCCCTGGGACGGATCCACCTCGAGGCGGTTGACGGCCGCCAGGTAGAGCACCCCGCCAACGATCGCCACCACGCCGGCGGCCAGCCCGTCCACCCCGTCCAGCAGGTTGATCGAGTTCTGCATCCCCACCAGCCAGATCACGGTGACGGGGACGGCCGCCCACAGGAGGTGGACGTCGAGATGGGGCAGGGTGACGTAGGTGATGGAGATGCCGAACACGGCCGCCACCAGCAGGGACACCACGATCTGGATCAGGAGCTTGGTCCAGTAGGGGAGCTGGAGGATGTCGTCGGCAGCCAGCAGACCCGCCACCGCGACCGCCGCCACCACGATCTGGAGCCAGTCGTGGACCCCCCTCCCGAAGATCGCCATGGCCACCACGAAGCCGGCCATCAGGGAGAGGCCGCCCAGCCTGCCCGTGGGCTTCTGATGGATGTTCCGGCCCCCGGGCTGGGCGACGGCGTGAAGCCGGAAGCTCAGCCAGCGGGTCAGGGGGACCGTGGCCACGGTCACACCCACCGCCACGAGGAGGATGGGCAGGGCTACCAGGAAGTGGTGCTGGGGTGTGGGCAAAGAGCCCTCCTGGAGTCAGGAGTAGGGCAGGGGGTAGGCCTCGCAGAGGGCCCGGGCCCGGGCCGAGACCCGGCGAAGGGTGTCCTCACCGTCCAGGTCCACGATCAGCTCCGCCACCAGGGCCGCGATCTCGTCCATCTCCGCCAGCCCCATGCCGCGGGTGGTCACCGCCGGGGTGCCGAGGCGCACGCCGCTGGGGTTGAACTTGGAGGCGGTGTCGAAGGGGATGGAGTTGCGGTTGACCGTGATCCCCGCTCGGTCGAAGGCCTCCTGCACCCGGCGTCCGGTGAGCTGGAGTGGCCGCAGGTCCAGGAGCATCAGGTGGTTGTCCGTGCCCCCGCTCACCAGGCGCAGCCCCCTCGCCATCAGCCCCTCGGCCAGCCGGGAGGCGTTGGCCACCACCCGCTGGGCGTAGTCGCGCATCTCCGGCTGGCTCCAGGCGTGGAGCGCGACCGCCTTGCCCGCGATGGCATGCAGCATCGGCCCCCCCTGGACCCCGGGGAAGACCGCCTTGTCCACGTCCTTGGCCCGGGACTCCGGGCAGAGGATCATCCCTCCCCAGGGCCCGCGAAGGGTCTTGTGGGTGGTGAGGGTGACGATGTCGGCGTGCGGCACCGGGCTGGGATGGGCTCCGCCGGCCACCAGTCCCGCGAAGTGGGCCATGTCCACCAGCAGGGCCGCGCCCACATCGTCGGCGATCCGTCTCAGGGCGGCGAAGTCGAAGGTCCGGGGATAGGCGCTGGCTCCCGCCACCAGCACCTTGGGCCGGACCTCTCTGGCCCGGGCCAGGACCAGGTCGTAGTCGAGCCGCTCCGTCTCCTCGCTCACGCCGTAGAACTCGGCGTGGTAGAGGATCCCGCTGAAGCTCACCGGGGAGCCGTGGCTCAGGTGGCCCCCATGGCTGAGGTCCATCCCCAGGATGGTGTCCCCCGCCTGGCAGAGGGCCATGTAGGCGGCCATGTTGGCCGAGCTGCCGCAGTGGGGCTGGACGTTGGCATGCTCGGCGGAGAAGAGCTTCCGGGCCCGCTCCTGGCAGAGCGACTCGACCTGATCGACCCACTCGCAGCCGCCGTAGTAGCGCCGCCCAGGAGTGCCCTCGGCGTACTTGTTGGTCAGCCAGGAGCCGAGCGCCGCCAGCACCGCGGGGCTGGCGATGTTCTCTGAGGGGATCAGCTCCAGGGTGTGCTCCTGCCGGTCCAGCTCTCCCGTGAGGAGGGCGGCCAGCTCCGGGTCCGCCGCCTCCAGGACCCCCAGCCGTTCCGCGGCCACCGCCATCTCAGTCCCTCCGCGCCCCCGAGAGGTCCTCAAGCCCGGGCAGGGCCAGCTCCTGTGGCCCCAGCGGGCCGCGCCGCACCAGGGTGGGGGCCTCCCGGGTCAGGTCGAGTATAGAGGAGGGCTGCGAGCCGGGCGGGACCGCCGCCGGTGCGCCCAGCGCTCCGGCCAGCCCGGGAATCTCCGAGATCGCCGTGGCCGCGTCCGGCACCGGAGGTCGCCCATGGCGGTTGGCGCTGGTGGTGGCCAGAGGGCCAGCCGCCTCCAGCAGCTCCAGCGCCAGCGGGTGGCGGGGAATCCGCACCCCGACCGTCCCCGCCCCACCCAGGGCAAGGCCGGGCGGGCGGGCCGGTAGGATCAGGGTCAGGGGGCCAGGCCAGAAGCGCTCCGCCAGCTCCCGGGCCCTCTCGTCCAGCTCGCAGAAGGGGTCCAGCTCCTCGATGGCGGCGGCCATCAGGATCAGCGGCTGAGAGGGGGAGCGGCCCTTGAGCTCAGGGATCCGCCGGACAGCGGCCGGGAGATCAGCCCGGGCCGCCAGCCCGAACACGGTGTCGGTGGGGAAGGCCACCACTCCGCCGGCGTGGAGGGCGCG
This sequence comes from bacterium, assembly GCA_021844355.1. GTDB lineage: Bacteria > Chloroflexota > Dormibacteria > Aeolococcales > Bog-877 > JAJYXT01. Next base: position 2,866 of record JAKBTP010000031.1, read on the forward strand.
GGCCGCGGCGGAGACCCCGGCGGCGCTGGCGGGCCAGAGAGGGGGATGGCTCA
>JAKBTP010000021.1 GCA_021844355.1 bacterium
TGGTTCAGGCCCAGCTTGATGGTGAGCTCCCTCACCGAGGCCGGGGTCGCCTGGGTGCCGAGGATCACCTGGGCAGGGCTCCCCGGCAGGATGTTGAGGACGGCGAAGACCAGGACCGAGGCGCCGAAGAGGGTGAGGACAGTGGTCACCAGCCGGCGTGCCGCAAAGCGCAGGAAGCCAAGGTCCCGGCGCTCTGGGACATCCTCGGCCGGCAGCAGCGGACCGGCGGCCGAGGCTGGAGCCTCGACGGCCTCTACCCCCTGACCGGAGGTGGGCTGCCGCCCGCTGGCCCGGCCATCAGCGTCTCAGGAGGTGTACCCAAGGGCCCTGGCGGAGGCCGGGATGGTGCCGCCGATGCCGACGTAGGTGAGGTTGAAGGACTCGGTGTAGGCGGTCGAGGAGAGGCCCACGACGTCCTTCTGGGCCACGGTCAGGTCGGGGATGATGTAGAGCCAGTCGTTGACCGCGTCGGCGGTGATCTGCCGCAGAACCTTGCGGTAGCCGGCGATCCACTGGGCCTCCGTGGGCGCCGCATTGGCCGCCGTCAGCTCCTGGGCCACCTGGCTGGTCTTGGCGTAGTGCCAGTAGTAGCCCGGGGTGCCGTAGTTGCCGATGTCCCGGCCCTCGGCGTGATCGATGATGGTGGCCTGAAACGCACCCCCCTCGAAGACCTGCGAGATCCAGAGCGGGAAGTCGATGGTGCTGACGGTGACCTTGATGCCCACCGCCCCGAGCTCCGAGACGATCAGGGGGGCGGCCAGCTGGGCGTAGAAGTACGGGGGGAGAGTGAGGGCGAGGGAGAACCCGTTGGGATACCCGGCCTGGGTCAGCAGCTGCTTGGCCTTGGTCGGGTTGTACGGGTAGGTGTTGCTCAGGTTGAGGTAGAAGGGGTCGGCCGGGACCGTGTCACTCCCGGCGGCCAGCCCATAGCCCCCCGACGCCGCCTGGATGATCGCCTGCTTGTCGGTGGCGTACAGGATCGCCTGGCGGACCAGCTTGTTCTGCAGGGGGCCGTAGGCGTTGTTCAAGGTCATCTGGACCTTGCCGTTGGTGAGCCCGGCGATCACCCGGTAGGCGGGGTTGGACTTGAAGAGCTTGAGGTCCTGAGGGGTCGAGAGGTTGTCGATCATGTTGATCTGGCCGCTCTGGAGCGCCGAGTTGAGGTCGTTGGGGTTGGTGAAGTAGCGGAACACCACCCCGGCGACGTTGGGCTTGTAACCCCAGTAGAGGTTGTTGCGGGCCAGGGTGACGCTGTAGTTGGTGGTCTCGCCGGTGACCTTGAAGGGGCCCGTCCCGATGGGGTCGGTGGCCATGCTGGAAATGGCCGAGGGATCCAGGATCACCCCGTTGGAGTAGGCGGCCAGGTCGTACAGCCACTCCCAGTTGGGACTCTGCAGGGTGACCTTCACCTGATCGGAGCCGACCGCGGCTACCGAGGAGACATCGAAGATCTTGTTGTAGGGGTAGGTCGAGCCCGGGGCATAGACACGCTTCAGGCTGAAGACCACGTCGGCCGGCGTCAGCGGATCCCCATTGGAGAACTTGACCCCCTTGCGGATGGTGAAGGTGTAGGCCGAGGGGGCGCCCAGGCTCGGGGACGAGGTCCACGAGGTGGCCAGCACCGGCACGATGTTGCCGTTGGGAGCGAGCTCCACCAGGTGCTGGAGGACGTTGTAGTCGATGACCTCGTCGATCGCCTGCGAGGCGTTGGCGGTGAGGTCCAGGGTGGGCGGGAAGACGTTGGAGGACCCGATGGTGAGGGTCTTCAGCTGTGGGGTCTTGGGGGACGGGCTGGAGCTGCACGCGGCCAGCACCAGGGCCGCGGCCGCCAGCAGGGCCCCGGCCCGAACGAAGCGCCAACCTGCCCTCTCAAAGCCCATTCCCACTCCCCCATACGGACGCCAAACTCGCGGCCGGCATTCGGGCCGGATGGCACGAGATTGTAGCCGCTGGAACGGCTGCCGTACGATCCCGGGGAAGAAGAGGCCTTAGGAGGCATGGTGCGCACCCTGCGAGTTGCGGTCATCCCGGGGGACGGGGTGGGCCCGGAGATCTCCGAGGCCTGCCAGCCGGTGATCGAGGCGGCCGCTACCAGGGCCGGGGTCCGGCTCGAGAGCACCCCGCTGGACTGGGGTGGTGAGCGCCACCTGCGCTGCGGCGCTCCCATGCCCGAGGACGGACCGACCGTCCTGCGCGACTTCGATGCGGCCCTCTTCGGCGCGGTGGGGCGCCCAGACGTGCCAGACCATGAGCTGATCTGGGGCCTGATCATCCGGCTCCGCCAGGAGCTCGGCCTCTCCGTGAACCTCAGGCCGGCGGTCACCTTCCCGGGCCTTCCCAGCCCGCTCGGCGGCGGCGCCGCCATCGACCTGCTGGTGGTCAGGGAGAACACCGAGGGTGAGTACGCGGGGGCGGGGGGGCGGCTGCGGAGAGGCAGCCCCGGGGAGGTGGCGGTGGAGGTGGCCATCCACTCCCGGTCGGCGATCTCCGAGGCGGCGCGCTTCGCCTTCGAGGCGGCCCGGCGGCGGCGGCGCCGGCTCCACCTGGTCACCAAGTCCAACGCCATGCGCTACGGCTACCTGCTCTGGGATGAGGTGGTCGCCGAGACGGCCGTGGACTACCCGGACGTGAGCTGGGAGGGGGTGCTGGTGGACGCCATGGCCGCGCGGCTGGTGCAGCGCCCGGAGGAGCTGGACGTCCTGCTCTGCAGCAACCTGTTCGGGGACATCCTCTCCGACCTGGCCGCGGCCCTGGTGGGCGGGTTGGGCATGGCCCCCAGCGCCAACATCCGGCCGGGGCAGCGGCTGGGGGTCTTCGAGCCGGTGCACGGCTCCGCCCCCGACATCGCCGGCCGGGGGATCGCCAACCCGAGCGGCTACCTCCTCTCGGCGGCGCTGATGTTCGACCA
>JAKBTP010000159.1 GCA_021844355.1 bacterium
CCGGATCGGACCGGCTATCATCGACCAGGACGACTTGGGGCCGTGGCGCAGCGGCAGCGCGCTTCCTTGGCATGGAAGAGGTCGCGGGTTCAATTCCCGCCGGCTCCACTTCACACCCTCAGTCGAAACCTCGGGATGGAGTCTGCCGGTTCGGCCAGGGAATCGCTCTCGATCCGGCCGGTTGCCGAGCTAGCGGGGCCGATACTCGCCGGGTTGAAGGCGCGCAGTCACCGCAACTCGGTTCCAGGCGTTTATGACCACGATCGCCCAGATCAGCTGCGCCAACTCCTCCTCAGCGAAGTGCTGGCGAGCCACCTCGTAGGCCTCGAGAGGGACTCGGGTCTGGGCAACGTTGGTGACCGCATCGGTGAGCTGCAGCGCCGCCCGCTCGCGATCGGTGAAAAACGGCGCCTCATGCCAGGCCGCCACGGCATGGAGACGCTGCTGGCTCTCACCTCGAGCGGCGGCATCCAGGGTGTGCATGTCAACGCAGTAGGCGCACCCATTGAGAATGGACGCCCGTAGGCTGACCAGGTCGCGCAGCCCGGAGTCCAGCTCGACGCAGCCGTCGAGGACCACCATCGCCCGGTAGAGCGCGGGGGCCTGCTCGGACAAATTGATCCTCGGTCGCTCGAAGCCGATCGTGGCATCCTGCCAGTCCACCTGCATATCGATCTCCTCCTTCTCGGTAGCGACTTGACTCGGGGCCAGCCTAGCTCCAAGATGGCTCAGTGCCAAGGGCCAATCCGCCATTAGAATCATGGGCCAATACGCCTGGTTCGGGACTCGACCTCTTCCTAGACCTCGCCGCGGCCCCATCGGGCGGCCCGGGGCTGAGAGCCCGTATCGAGCGGGGGCTGCGGGAGGCGATCCGATCGGGGCGCCTGTCCGTGGGCAGCCGGCTGCCACCGACCCGCGAGCTGGCTCGGGATCTCGGAGTATCCCGTGGCACCGTCCTTCAGGCTTACGACCAGCTCACCGCTGAGGGCTGGCTGGAAGCGAGGCCGGGCTTCGGCACGGTGGTGCGCCTCGAATACAAAGGTGAGCCGCCGGCACCATCGGTGGGCGACGCTCAGCCCGTCCGCTGGCGCTTCGACTTCCGGCCGGGGCGGCCTGACCCGAGCTCCTTTCCGCGCCGCGCCTGGCTGCGGGCGGCACGCCAAGCGATCGGGGCGGCGCCGAACCACGCCTTCTCCATCGGCGACCCCCAGGGCCACCTGGCCCTTCGGTTGGAGCTCGGTGCCTACCTCAGCCGGGCCCGAGGCCTGCAGGCGCCGCCCACCAGGGTGGTGGTGACCACGGGATTCATCCAGAGCCTTGGGCTCATCGTCCGAAGCCTGGGGACGGCGGCGGGTAGGGTCGCCATGGAGGACCCCTGTCTGCCGCTCCACCGAGCGGTCGTCCAGGCCCACGGCCGTGATCCCATCCCCATAGCAGTGGACGGTGACGGGCTCCAAGTGTCAGACCTGGAGGGACGCGACGACGTCTCCCTGGTCGTCGTCACCCCCAACCGGCAGCATCCCACCGGAGTCGTGCTCATCCCTGAGCGGCGGGCTCAGCTCTTGGCCTGGGCACGCCGGACAGGGGCGCTGGTCCTCGAAGACGACTACGACGGCGAGTTCCGGTACGACCGCCATCCCGTGAGTGCGCTCCAGAGTCTGGACCCGGAGGTGGTGGCCTACGCCGGCACCGTCTCCAAGACGCTTTCGCCCGCCGTCCGCCTCGGCTGGCTGGTGCTCCCGCAGGCTCGAGTTACAGCGGTGGTGGAGCAGAAGGCATACTCGGACTGGCAGAGTGGGGTCCTTGAGCAGCTGACCTTCGCCGAGTTCCTGCGGAGCGGCGCCTTCGACCGCCACGTGCGCCGAATGCGCCTCGTCTACCGCCACCGACGGGATGCGGTGATCCGCTCGCTGGCGAGGGTTCGACCCGACCTTCAGGTGGCCGGTGCCGAGGCCGGGCTCGACCTCTTGGTCCCGATGTCCGCGCCCACGGTCGAAGCGTCGGCCCTGGCCGCGGCGGCGGCCGCGGGCATCGGCCTCGGCGGGCTGTCGGTCGGCGGGTACTACCACCGCGGGACAAGCTCCGGGGTGATGGTCGGCTACGGCGCCACCATGGAGTCCACCTTTGCCCGCGGAGTCGAGGCTCTTGCTGTCACATTCGCGCACCTGAGGTGAGCCGGCTGGGAGGATTGGCCCCACCTGCGACCGCCGTTCGACGCTCGAGCCGGCCAGCCCCCACTCGGAGGTGAGCCCAGTCCGTGCTCCCAGCTGGTCAGGATGTGGCCCGGCCCGGCCAACCAGTTGAGGCCTCCGGCTGCTGGCGGCGACGGTTCGAGCATGGGAGTGGGGCCAAGGGAACCAGGTGGTCGGCGCCGCCTCCTCCCTGGCCAGGAGCTCAGCCCGCCCCAGGAGACTCGAAGTCAGGCGCAGGCGCCGCTATCCGGGGTGGGAAGCTGCGAAGGCGCCACTCAGCTTCTCCCAGGTGGCGTCGAGGTGCTCCGGAACCACCTTCACGTCGGCCAGCACGGGCATGAAGTTCGTGTCCCCGGACCAGCGCGGGACCAGGTGGAAATGGAGGTGGGTGTCGATCCCCGCCCCGGCCACACGTCCCTGGTTCCAGCCACCGTTGAAGCCGTCGCAGCCCAGTTCGGCCTCCAGGACCCGGGTCGCCAGCTGAAGCTGCCCCACCACGTCCGCCAGCTCGGCGGCATCCAGGGCCGCCAGGTCGCCACCGTGCGAGCGGGGAGCCACCATGAGGTGCCCGGGGTTGTACGGGAAGCGGTTGAGCATGACCAGGGAGAGCGCGCCGCGGTGCACCACCAGGGACTCCCGGTCGCCGGCCCCCAGGGCCCGGCAGAAGATGCACTCAGCGGGCGGCTGGGAGTCGGTCACCCGGTCGATGTAGGCCA
>JAKBTP010000177.1 GCA_021844355.1 bacterium
CCAGCAGCTCATCGATGACGTCCCGGCTCAGGCCGAGGCGCGCGGCCGCCCGGTGCGCCTCGGTGGTCAGGAGGTGGGACGACCAGCACGGGCGGTGGATGGTGAACCAAGCGCGCATGGCCGGCGATTCTTCCTCTGCGACTGCGAGCTTGAGGAAGGCGGAGGTCTCCAGGTAGAAGGCCATCTCAGGACTCGCCGCGCAGCTCGTCGAGGACGCTCCCGGTCGGGCGGGACACGGTGGCCGGCTCCGGCAGCGCCCCGTGGACCCGGCGTGCGAGGCTGACCCTGCCGGCGGCGATGAGGTTCCCGGTGCCGGTGCCCAGCGAGGGCGGAGCCAGGACGGCCACCAGCTGCCCGCGGTCCGTGACACCCAGCGTCTCCCCGCGGCGCACCCTCCTGATGGCGGCCGATGCCCGTTGCTGCAGTTCCCGGATTCCGATGGTCTCCATGTGCGGCGATTGTAGTACGACTCCGGCAAGCCCGAATTCCCGGGAGAGGGGACTGACCGTCGCCGGGCCTGCGGCTGGCCCTCCAGAGCCGTCCGCTTTGGCGCGGAGCGAGGTGGCGGCGTGCCCGCCCCGGGAGGGGGCCGGAGAAAAGCGCCAGGCAGGGCTCCCGCGCTCCCCATCGACCCCGCCCCCGGGGCCGCCCGGCGCGCACAGGCCGCCCTGCCCATCTCCGGCGGGACTGAACTCCCAGGCGCGGGATCCCGGCCGGTGCGTAAAATGGTGGCATGGCGGTCGGATTTAGCTCTCAAACGCCGGTGGCGATGCGGATCTCATCTCGGGCCCACTACGGCCTGCGGATGATGACCGAGCTGGCCAAGGCCCATGGTGGACCGCCGCTCAGCCTCGCCGAGATCGCCCGCCGCGAGCACCTGCCGCTCGCCTACCTGGAACAGCTGGTAAGCCCGCTGCGCCGGGCCCGGCTTGTGGAGGGGACCCGGGGGCTGCACGGCGGCTACCGCCTCCAGCGACCTCCGGAGCAGGTCACGGTGCTGGAGATCGTGGAGCTGATGGAGGGGCCGGTGGCCCCTGTGGAATGCCTGGCCGAGGACTACACCAAGGGCGGCTGCCTTCGCGAGACCGAGTGTCTCAGCCGGCCTCTCTGGGGCCGGCTGCAGCAGGCGGTGAAGCAGGTCCTGGGGGGCACCACCCTCCAGGATCTTCTGTCTGAGCCCCTCTCCCCCTGGTGCCCGGGGGAGGAGCTCGGCGCCGCCCCTGTTAGGGAGAGCGTGCGTGCCTGATTTGCTCGAGATCCAAGGCCTCGAAGTGGAGGTCGAGGGGAAGCGGATTCTGAACGGGGTGGACCTCACTGTGCCGACTGGCGAGGTCCACGCCCTCATGGGCCCGAACGGGGCCGGGAAGACCAGCCTGGGCTACGCGGTGATGGGCCACCCCAAGTACCTGGTGGTGGGCGGGGAGATCCGCTGGAAGGGGGAGTCGGTGCTGGGAACCCCCCCCGAGCAGCGGGCCCGGCGGGGGCTCTTCCTCTCGCTCCAGTACCCCACCTCCATCCCCGGGGTGACCACCGCCAACTTCCTGCGCTCGGCCCTCAAGGGGCTGGGGAAGGAGCTGCCGGCCCGGGACTTCCTCAAGATGGTGCGGGAGCAGCTGGCGCTCCTCAAGATGGACCAGGCCTTCCTCTCCCGCTACATCAACGACAACTTCTCGGGCGGTGAGAAGAAGCGGATGGAGATCGTCCAGCTGGCGGTTCTCCGCCCGGAGATGGCGATCCTCGACGAGACCGACAGCGGGCTGGACGTGGACGCCCTGCGCACGGTGGCCGAGGGGGTCAACCGGGTGCGCTCCAGCGGCATGGGGGTGCTGATCATCACCCACTACCAGCGGATCCTGGAGTACATCACCCCGGACCGGGTCCATGTGATGGCCGCGGGCCGGGTGATAGCCTCCGGAGGTCGGGAGCTGGTGGCGGACATCGAGCGCACCGGCTACGACCCCCTGCTCCGGGCGGCCGGCATCGAGGAGGTCGAGCCGGCGGCGGCGGTTGGCGGGTAGAATACCTACTAGGTAAGTCGGATTTTGCCCCGCGTGGGGTTGTGAGGGCAGACGGATGTCAGTTGCGGCCAAGGACCTGACCAAGGACTACAAGTACGGCTTCAACGACGGGGACGAGTTCGTCTTCCGCGCCCGCAAGGGACTCTCCAAGGAGGTCGTCGCCGACATCTCCCGGCGCAAGGGGGAGCCGGAGTGGATGCTGGAGTTCCGACTGAAGGCGCTGGAGCACTTCCTGCAGCGGCCCATGCCCACCTGGGGCCCGGACCTCTCCGGCCTCGACTTCGACGACATCTACTACTACGTGCGCCCCGCGGAGGAGCAGGGCCGGACCTGGGACGACGTCCCCGAGGGGATCAAGCGGACCTTCGACCGCTTGGGGATCCCCGAGGCCGAGCGCAAGTTCTTGGGTGGGGTCTCGGCCCAGTACGAGTCCGAGGTGGTCTACCACTCCATCCGCCGGGACCTGGAGAAGCTGGGCGTGCTGTTCTCCGACTGCGACACCGGCCTGCGCGAGCACCCGGAGATCTTCCGCAAGTACTTCGGCACGGTGATCCCCCCCAACGACAACAAGTTCGCCGCCCTCAACTCGGCGGTCTGGTCCGGGGGCTCCTTCGTCTACGTGCCCAAGGGGGTCCGGGTGGAGATCCCCCTCCAGGCCTACTTCCGGATCAACACCGAGAGCATGGGCCAGTTCGAGCGGACGCTGATCATCGCGGACGAGGGGAGCTTCGTCCACTACATCGAGGGCTGCACCGCTCCCACCTACAGCAAGGACTCCCTCCACTCCGCGGTGGTGGAGATCATCGCCATGAAGGACGCCCACGTCCGCTACACCACCATCCAGAACTGGTCCAACAACGTCTACAACCTGGTGACCAAGCGGGC
>JAKBTP010000015.1:0-6464 GCA_021844355.1 bacterium
TCCAGGAGCGCCGCCTCCACCCGCCCAGTGCCCTCGAACCTGGCCGCCGTGGTGGCGGTCAAGAGGTGCACCCCGTGCTCCCGATGCTGGTCGGCGGCCCAGGTGGCCACCACTGACCCCAGGGCGCCCAGGGGAAGCTTCCCCGCCTCCACCAGGTGGACTTCGCATCCCATCTCCCGCGCGGTGGCAGCCACCTCGCTGCCGAGAAACCCGGCCCCCAGGACCAGCACGCTGGCGCCAGGGCGGAGCCGGTCGCGGATCACGTCGGCATCCTCGACGGTGCGGAGCGTCGCCACCCCCGGAAGGTCGGCGCCCGGGATGGCCGGGCGGACCGGTTCGGAGCCCAGGGCGAGCAGGAGCCGGTCGTATCGCAGCCGCTCTCCGTCGGCCAGGGTCAGGGTCCGCTCCGAGGGGGAGACCGCGGCCACCCTGGTCGAGGTCCTCACTTCGACGGCGTTCTCGGCGTAGAAGGCCGCCGGCCGGACCAGCAGCCGAGATTCGGCCAGCTTCCCTCGCAGGTACTGCTTGGAGAGTGGGGGGCGCTCATGGGGGAGGCGGGGCTCGTCGGTGAGCAGCACCAGCCGGCCGTCGTAGCCGAGCTCTCGAAGGCGCTCGACCGCCCGGCCCGCGGCCAAGCCCCCTCCGGCGATGGCGAACACGGGGCGTGGGGCCACCAGGGCAGGGTAGCGCTCCGCCCCCCAAGGCGGCCGCAGAGCCACCCGACTATGCTCACGCTCGATGCCAGATCGAGTCGTCCCGCCGGCGCCCCGGGAGCTGGGTTAGACCCGGTGTCCAAGGCGTCTGCCAGCCCGGTCGGGGTCGTGGCCGGAAGGGAGGAGGTGCTGGTCCTGCCGCGCGAGGTCGCCCTCGGTCCGGTCCCGTGGCACGGGATCCGCCTCGAACGGGTGAGCGAGGTCCTCGCCGCCATCCCCCGCCACGGGCGCTTCCTGCCCCGGGCGGAGGTCGAGGGCGACGACCGCTGGCAGCAGGTGATTCCCCACCTGGTGGTGAGCTGCGGCCAGACGGTGCTGGCCATGCGGCGGCTGGGTCGCGGCAGCGAGCGCCGACTGCGCGGACAGGTGACCTTGGGGGTGGGCGGCCATATCAACGCCGAGGACGGGCCGCTCGAGGGAGCCTTCCTACGTGGATGCCTCAGGGAGTGGGCCGAGGAGGTGGTCTCTCCCGCTCCCGCCAAAGGCCGGCTCGTGGGGCTGATCAAGGACGGCGCCGGAGAGGTGGGCCGAGTCCACCTGGGAGTCCTGGTGATGGTGACCGCCGGGGCGGAGGGGGTCGCCGTGCGCGAGGAGGAGAAGCTCGAGGGGCGGCTGCTGGCGGTGTCCGAACTCGAGGTGCTGTATCTGGAGATGGAGACGTGGTCCCAGTTCGTCTACGACCGGCTCCTGAGGGGGGTGGCGGGCCCGGTCCCGGTCACCGGCCCGGAGATCACGCTGCCCGCTTCCCCAGCGGGTCCGGCTGGTAGACTCGGCGGATGAGCTACCAGCCGGAGCCGGAGACCGGGCACAACCGCCCACCGCTCTGGGTCACTACGGGCGCGGGGTTTGACGGATATCGGGTGGTGCGCCAGCTGGGGGTGGTTCGGGGCCTCATGATCCGCTCCCGCTCGGTGGTGGGCAACATCGGGGCTGGCCTGCAGCAGTTCGTCGGTGGCCGCCAGACCGTGTACATGACCATGAGCGACCACGCCCGCCAGGAGGCCTTCGACCTCATGGTCGAGCACGCCGCCGCTCTCGGCGCCAACGCGGTGCTGGCCATGCGCTACGACTCCAACGAGCTGTCCCCCGGGGTGAGCGAGATTCTCGCCTATGGCACCGCGGTCGTGATCGCGGCCGTGGACGCCTCGGCGGCCGCTCCGCCCTCGACTCCGGTCTGAGCATCCCCCGCACCCTTCTGCAGCATCCGACTGTCCAACCCAGGATTGAAAATGAGCACCAAGATCCGCATTCCCAGCCCCCTGCGCCAGCTCACCGGCGGACAGGCCGAGGTCGAGGTGGAGGGGGACACCGTGGGCGGTGCCCTGGCTGACCTGGAGCTCAGGTTCCCCGGTTTCCAGGCCCGCCTCTTCGAGGCCGACGGCTCCCTCCGGCATTTTGTCAACGTCTACCGCAACGATGAGGACATCCGCACCTCGGGTGGGCTGGAGACCTCGCTCGAGCCCCAGGATGAGATCAGCATCGTTCCCGCCGTCGCGGGCGGGCTGAGGTAGTCGACGGAGCCAGGTCCCAGACGGTGCTTGCGACCCCGGCCGCGACCGTGCCCGGGCCTCAGCGAGCTGAGCCCGAAGTGAACCCGGGGCCCGCTGACCCAAGGGGCCCATCCCTCCCCTGCTGGACGGTGCCACTGGTGAAGGACCTGGCGGGCATCGAGCCTCGACCAACCCTGGTGGCTGTGGCCATGAGCGGGGGAGTGGACAGCTCGGTGGCAGCGGCCCTGCTTTCAGCCTCCGGGCTGCCGGTCGTCGGGGTGACCATGAGATTGTGGGCGGAGGAGGACTTCGAGCGCGGGGAGGGCGGCTGCTGCTCCCTGGACGCCGTGGAGGACGCCCGGCGGGTCTGCGCCCGGCTGGGAATCCCCCATTACGTGATCAACCTTCGCGACCGGTTCGAGCGGTCGGTCGTGGGGCAGTTCCTCGAGGAGTACCGGGAGGGCCGGACCCCCAATCCCTGCGTCCGCTGCAACGAGACCGTGAAATTTGCCGACCTCTACCTGCGCATGTCGCGGGCCGGCGCCAGCCATCTGGCCACGGGCCATTACGCCCAGGTTGAACAGGGCGGCGCCACGGGGGTGGTGCTACGGCGTGGGCGCGACCCGCGCAAGGACCAGTCCTACACGCTCTACCGCACACCCCTCGAGGTCCTCCGCCGCTGCCTGTTCCCGCTCGGCAGCCTGGAGAAGCCCCGGGTCCGCGAGCTGGCCGGCGCGCTGGGCCTTGGAGTCGCGGCCAAGCCGGACAGCCAGGAGCTCTGCTTTGTGGGTGGGGGCGACCATCGGGAGCTGCTGGCCCGGGAGCTCGCCGGCTCGTTCTCCGAGGGCCCGGTGGTGGACCGGCAGGGAGTGCTGGTGGGGCGCCACCGGGGGGTGCCCTTCTACACCGTGGGGCAGCGGCATGGTCTGGGGCTATCGCCCCGACGTCCGGACGCCGACCCCGTCTACGTCTATGAGGTCGACCGCGCCCGCAACACCCTGAGGGTGGGGCCGTGGAGCTCCTTGCTTCGGGCCCGCTGCGCACTCTCCCGGGTGGTGGTGCTGGCACCCCCGCCTGGCCGTGGCTGGCACCGGGGTCTGGCCCAACTCAGGGCGCACGCCAAGCCGACCCCGGTGAGCTGGCGCCTCATCCCGCGGGAGCGGGCCGAGGTCCGCTTCTCCACCCCTCAGGTGGCGGTCTCGCCTGGCCAGTCGCTGGTCCTCTACGATGGGGACCAGGTGGTGGCGGGCGGGGAGATCCAGGTGGAATCCGGGGAGGAGTGCGACTGATGGCCTGGCCAGTGGAGGCCGTCCTTCTGCTCATGGCCTGGGCCGGCTGCCTTCTGGCCTGCGCCTCGCTGCAGCTCGCCTACAGCTGGAGGAGCTGGCCACTGGCGCTCTTCGGGGCGGCGACGTCCCTGGCCCTCGTGGCGGAGGTGGGGGCGCTCAACGGCTCATTCGGGCCCGTTCTGGCAGCTGGAGTCGGGGTCCCCACCCTGATCCTGGCCGGAGTGGCCGTGGCCGCCCTGGCGGTGTACCTGCTGCTGCCCCCTCCGGCCGCCCGGCCGGTGGACCGCCCGCTTCCCACCGGCCCGGCGGCGAATCCGGACAGCGAGGCCTGAGGGTGCTCTCCGCGGTGCTCGGGCTGGTGGTTGCCATCCTGGCCGCGGCCGGGCTTCTCCGCCTCGGACCGTCTGCCGCTCCCCTGCGGACGGCCAGACTCCTGGTGCGCCGGGGTGGTCTTCTCACCTGGGGCTACGCGCCGGCTGCCCTGGCGGTGCTGGCGCTGGCAGTGCTCGGGCACGGGTCGGGGGCGATGCTGGTGGCGGTGGTGGGCGCTCTGGTGCTGGTGGCGCTGCTGAGCGCTGGGTTCCTGGCTCGCTATCCCCGGGCCGACGGATGAGCGCCTCGCTCTCGGTCGGGGTACAGGAGCCGCTCCCGCCGGTGCGCGGGAGGCGAGGTCGGGAGCTGTGCCGGGCGACGCTTGAGCAGATCGAGGGGCGGCAGTTCGGCGGCCCTCTCCGGTCGCCTGAGGAGCTGGGGGTGGCCGCCCTGTGGGCGCTCAGGGCGGGGGCCAAGGCACCCAGGCTGGCGCCCTCGGTGGCCCAGCTGGCGGGCGCCGTTGAGCTGACCCAGCGGGCCCTGGAGTGGCACTGGGCGGCCGCCAGCGGCAGCTCCCCGGTGGGGTTGGGAACCCTGGCGGGCGACTACTGCCTCGCTCAGGCTGCCGCCCTGCTGACCCGCTGCGGCAGTGTGGAGTATGAGGCGGCCCTCGCGGACGGGCTGACCTCAGCTGGGGCGGCGCTCGCCACCGGCGCGGACATCGCGGTGGTGGTGCGTCAGCTGCTGCCTCCTGCCGGCTGGAGCGCGGCCCGCGCGGCCGGGGCTTCCGGCGAGGTACAGGCGAGGTGGTGGCGAGGAGGAAGGCGTCTGGCCGCGACGGGCGCCGCCGAGGGCACCTCGCTGCCGCTTCCTCCGGAGGTCGGGGCACTCCTGTCGTCCAGCGACCCCCTCGAGCGCCAGCTCGGCCGCACCCTAAGCGGCGACCCGGCCGCGGTGGCGGCGCCGATGGCCCGGTTGCTGGGCGCCGGAGGGAAGCGCATCCGGGCCCGCCTGGTGCTCCTGGCCGCCGAGCTGGGCCCCGCCTACCGTCCGGGGACCGCCTTGAGCGGGGCCGCCGCCATGGAGATCATCCATGCCGCCACCCTCTGCCACGACGACCTCGTGGACGGCGCTGACTCGCGCCGGGGCGCCCCCACGGTGGCTGCCACCCAGGGCCCCCTGGTCGCCCTCGGCGTGGGGGATTTCTACCTGGGGCGGGCCTCGGGGATGGTGGCGAGGCTAGGCGACATGAGGGTATCGCGGGCTTTCGCCAGGGCGCTGGTGGAGATCGCCGACGGGCAGTTGCGGGAGCTGGAGCGCCGCTCCGAATGGTCCGGGGCGCTCACCCCATATGTCCAGGTGGCGCGCCGCAAGACCGGTTCGCTCCTCTCCGCCTGCGGAGCCATCGGCGCCCTGGTATCTGGCGCCAGGGCCTCGGAGGTGAGGGCGGTGGCCAGGTTCGCTCGCGACCTGGGGCTGGCCTTCCAGGGGATCGACGACTGCCTGGACTTCAGTGACCCGGGTCGCACAGGCAAGCCGGCGGGGATCGACCTGGCCCAGGGAATCTGTGGGCTCCCTGTCCTCTGCGCCCTCCGGGGGCCGCACCGCTCAGAGGTGCTTGTTCTCCTGCGCCGCATGGACCGGGCGGCACCGGCGGCGGCCACGGCGCTGCGGGAGCAGGTGGTCTTGCTGGTCCATGAGTCCGGGGCCCTGGCCCGTGCCCGGGAGGTCGCCGACGGCTGGAGTGGGGAGGCGCTCGCCCACATCGCCGGCCTCTCACCGTCGCTCAAGTCGCGTCTTGAGGCCTTCGCCGATCGCCTCACGCTACGTGACCGCTGAGCGTCACCCCTCAGGGGGCGATCTCGCTCCCATAAAATGACGGCCCGTGCCACGTGCACGTGGGCCGGGTCGCGCCGGGCGCGGCGGCTGTGACCGAGTCGGTCAGGAGGCGCTTCGGTAGATGATCGCGGTCGCGGTTGGGGGAGGGATGGCGATCGGGTCTGGCTTCGCCTTCCTCTGGCGCCAGGACCGCCCGAGCCAGCTCCTGGCATTGCTGTTGCTGTCCTTGGGGCTGGCGGTGGCCATGGCAGGCACCGGGGCCTGGGTGCCTGCGGTGCTGGAGGCCCTTCTGCTGGGCGGGTCGGGAGTCGCCGTGCTCACCGCCCTTGATCCCGGCTCAGCGGGTGCCGACGAGGGCGGTGCCCCGCGGACCGCGCTCTCGGTGACCATCCCGGCGGCGGCGGCCGTGCTCACCTTCCTGCTCTTGGTCGGCGTGGGAGCGGCCACCAGGGCCGGCTTCCCGAGCACCTCCGCTGCGCCTTCGCCGGCGCGGGTGGCGACGGCTTTCCTGCTGGGCACCGGGGTGCCGGTGCTGGGCACCTTGGTCCTGGCCGCCTTCCTGCTGGTCTCCGCGGCGGTCCTCATCCGCCGCGACCGCCGCGAGGTGGTCGATGAGCAGGCTGAGGCGGCCCGGCGTCGGCGGCTTCTCGAGCAGCGGCGCCGGGCCGAGCAGCGGGCGGCGGCAAGGGCGGCGGCTCGGGCGCAGCGCCGGGGGGGGCGCGGGTGAACGGGACCGCCGCCGCACTCCTGGTGACCGCCGCCGCTGTGGCGGCGCTCGGGGTGGCGGCGCTGGTCCACCGCCGGGACTCCCTGGGTGCCTT
>JAKBTP010000015.1:6564-18431 GCA_021844355.1 bacterium
TTCTCGGTCACCCAGAGCCCCTTCAACGCGGCCACCGCCACCCTGCTGCCGGCCAACTTCCAGGTGGGGGTGGGGTACGCTGCGACCTCTCACGGGGTGATCCTCGCCTCCCTTGTGGCGGCTGCGGTGGTGCTCGGACAGGCCCAGTTCATGGCCCAGCTGCGCACCAGCTCCCAGCTCCCCTCGGTCATGCGCCTCTCAGCGCTCCTCGGCCTCGCAGCCGAGCTGGTGGCTCTCGCGCCGGGGCTCTTCCAGCTGCTCCTCGGTTTCGGCCTGGCGGGGCTGGTGGCGGCGATGCTTGCCGGTGCCGCCTCCGGGCGGGCGGCCCGGCGGGTCTACCTGGTCTGGACCGGGTCTGGGGCAGTTCTCCTTCTGGCGGTGGTCTTCGTCTACGTCAAGTTCGCCGGCCAGGTGGCGCTGGCAGCCACCACGGGGAAGCACCCCAGCACCCAGACGCCCTACGGGTTGAACCTCGAGGCCCTGTACCCCATCTGGACGGCCGCCCACCACGGGAGGGTGCGAGGAGTTGGGGGGCGGACCCTGACGATCTCAGCCGTGCTCTTCCTGGTGGCCGCCGCTGGGGCGGCGGGCCAGGCCCCCCTGCAAGGGCTCTGGAGGGCGCTGGCCGCGGCTCGCTCAGGCGCGGGCGCCATGCTCCAGGGGGTGGCCGGCGGGGTCGTTCCGGTGGCCGTGCTCCTGGCCGTCTACCCGTTGCTGCACCTGGCCTCGGGCGCACAGCCGGCGCTGGTCGGTCTGGGGGCGGTCACCGCCCTGTTGGGCGCCATCCTGGCCGTCGCGGAGCGCCAGCTGCGCCCCTTTGCCGGCTGGGTCGGCCTCAGCCAGTCGGGGATGGCGGTGATGGCCGTGGGCCTGGGAGCGCCGGCGGCGGCGACCGCCATGGCGGTTGCCACCGTGCTGGTGGTGGCGGCACTCTCCGCCACCGCCGCCCGTCTCGAGCACGACCTTCGAGTCCGCGCCGTGGACCGGCTGGGGGCTGTCTGGCGGCAGGCCCGTCCCGCGGCCCTCACCTTCCTCGGCGCCCTGGCCGCGGGGGCCGGGGTTCTGGGGGTCGGAGCGTTCTTCGCTCGGGCCGAGGTGCTGGCGGCGGCGCTCACCCCCGGCTCGGCGCCGGCGCCCCTGCGGGTGCTCGCCATGGTGGCCGGGGTGGCCGCCCCGCTGCTGCTGGCCGCCGCCTGCGCCAGGGTCGCGTGGCATCTCGTCCACGGTGCCGAGCCCGCCGACGTTAGGGAGGCCCGGGCGGTGCGCCGTCAGCTGGCCCAGGGTGCCCGCCAGCCGGGGGCGTTGGTCCCCGTGGTCGCCACCACGCTCGCCTGGCTGGCGGGGGCGTTCTCGTTCGCGCTGAGCCGGCTGCTGCCCCAGGCCGGGTCGATTCCCGGCCTGGGCGGTTCGGGGGCCGGGCTGCTCTTGGTGCTGGTCGCCGGCCTTTTGGGGCTCGGCCTGGTCTGGCTGGCTGGAGACCGGCTGAGCCTGGGCACTGTGCCGGGCCTGGGGGGCGAGGCCACCCTGGAGGCCGCGGACCGGTGGGTTCTGCTGGGCGTCGGACGGGCCGTGGGCGCCCTGAGTGCGCGGGTGCTGGACCCAGCCGGGGACCTGGCAGCCCAGGGGCTGTCCGACCTCGCCGAGAGCCCGCCACCCGGCCGGACGGGGTGGGAGCCGCGGGCGGTGGGGGTGGTGGTCGCACTGCTGGCTCTGGCGGCCGCGGCGGCGACCTGGTGGGGGGCGGCCTGAGTGCCCAGTGACGTCAGCCTGACCCTGATCGTGTTCGTCCCGCTGATCGGGGCGATGGTGGTCGCCCTGCTCCCGGTGAGGACCGACCTGGAGCGCTTCCGGGTTCGCACGGGTGCCCTGCTGGCCACCGGTCTTCCGCTGGCGATCGCCATCTTCGACCTGCTGGGCGAGGTGGGTAACCCCGCCCAGGGGGCGATAGCCCAGCCCAGCATCGACGCCCCTTGGCTGCGCGGCTTCTACTTCCAGCTGGACTACCACCTGGGGGTGGACGGGCTTAGTCTCATGCTGCTCTTCGCGGTCACCGCGGTCTTCCCGGCCCTGGTGCTGGCCAGCTGGCGGATGCGGGAGCGCACCCGTTCCCACTTCGTCCTTCTGCTGATCTCGGAGACCAGCCTGGCAGGGTTCTTCGCCACCCAGGACCTCATGCTCCTCGTGCTGTTCTTCTGGCTGCCGGTCTTTCCCCTGGCGCTCCTCGTCGGCTCCGGCTCCCGCCCTGGCGCTCGGGAGGCGGGGCGGCGCCTCCTGCTGACCCAGTCACTGGGGGCCGCGGCCCTGCTCGTAGCCGCCCTCCTGATGTTGCTGCAGACCGGCAACACCACCTTCAACTTCGTGACCCTCTCCACGGTCGGGCCCCTCAAGGGGGCCCCGGGGTTGATCGTGGCCGGGTTGCTGCTCTTCGCCTTCGGCTCGCGGATGGCGATCGTCCCGCTGCAGCGGTGGCTTCTGGATGGAGTGGCCGCGGCGCCGACCCCGGTGGCCATGCTGCTGGTGGTCTCATCCCTCCCGGTGGGCGCCTACGGGCTGGTCCGGGTGCTGCTGGGGATGGACCCGAGGGGAGGCCTGCAGCTGGTGGTTCCGGTGCTGCTGCTGGCGGTGCTCACCCTCTACTGGTCGGCGCTGCGGGCGGTGGGGGAGCGGGACCTGAGGAGGGCCACCGCCGCTCTTTTGGCAGGCGTCTCTGGCCCGGTCTTGCTGGGGATCATCTCCTTCTCTGAGACCTCGCTCGCCGGTTCACTGTGGCTGGCCTTCGCCCTCACCTTCGTGGCCCCGCTCTTGGTCCTGGCCATCGGTGCGGTGGCCGACCGGGGCGGCGGCGCCGAGGTCACCTCGATCGCCGGACGGGCTGCCGGCGCCGTGCGTCTCAAGGTGATGTTCTTGGTGGGTGCGGCGTCCCTCGGTGGCGTCCCCTTCCTGGTCGGCTTTCCGGGGGTTTTCCAGGTGGCGGTGGGGAGCTTCGCCGAGCACCGCTTCATCACCACTGCCGTGATCCTGGGGATGGGCCTTTTGGCCTACGCCGCCTGGCGGGTGGGCACCGGGCCATTCTGGGCACCCGGGGCGGAGCCGGAACTCGCCGACCCCGTACCGGACTCCCGGGGATCGGAGTTCTACGCCGGGTGGTGGCTGGCCGCCGCCGCGGTGGTCTTCGGGATCACCGCCGGCTACTTCGTCCCCTACACGGTGCACGGCACCGACCTGGTGGCGGCCCGGGTCTCCAGCATGGCCCCGGCCAAGGTGCCCGGCAAGTGAATCTCGCCTTTCTCCAGGACTTCGGTCCTCTGGGAGTTTTGCTCCTGGGAGCGGTCGCGTGCCTGGGCGTGGAGGGCGGCCTCTACGGCTCGCGGGGTGACCGCGCCCATCTCAGCCGCTGGATAGCGGTCGCCTTCACCGCCCTGGCCTTCCTGGCGGCGGTGGGATTCTGGCGCAGCTCTCTGGGACCGGCGCCACCGGACGTCGAGCACGGGAGCTTCCTGGTGGACCGCTTCGCGCTCTTCTTCTACGCGGCCGCCCCGGCCGCCGCCGCCGCCCTCCTCCTGAACGGCTCCGACCTGGAGGAGCAGCTCGATCCCCACCAGCCCCTCTACCACGCGCTGGTCCTGGTGTCCACCTCGGGGGTCATGCTCACCGCCTCGGGCGCCGATCTGCTCACCCTCCTGGTGGGACTCGCCACCGTGAGCCTTCCCCTGGTACTGGGGTCCGCGCTGCGGAAGGTGGACCCCGGGACGGTGAGGTCAGCGGCCCGGTCCTTCGTGGTATCCGGCGCCCTCCTGGCGACCTTTGCCGCGGGGGAGGCGATCCTGGCTGGCCTCGGCCACGCCACCCAGCTCAGCCTCCTTGAGGCGCTCCCGCCGAGCCCGCTCCTGGGGTTGGCGGCGCTCCTCATCACCGTGGGAGCCGCCGGGCCACTGGGGGCTTTCCCGCTCACCTGGTGGCGGCCGGGAGCCACCCAGGGGGTTCCCCTCGGCCCGTCCCTGGCGGGGCTCGCGCTGGGCGCCCTGGCTGCGGCCGCGGCCCTGCTCCGGCTGCTGCCGGGCGCCCTCGGCGCGGCGATTCCCGGCTGGAACGTGGCCGTCGGGGTGGTGGCGGCCCTGACCATCCTCATCGCCCCGGCTCTCGCCTGGCGCCAGCGCTCACTGCTGGCTGCGGTGGGCTGCCTCTTCGTGGGGGATGCGGCACTGGTGCTGGCCGGCCTCACCTGGTCCAGCCGCCCGGCCACGGCCGCCGTTCTCTACCTGGTTCTGGGCCTGGTGCCGCTGGCCACAGCGAGCCTCGGCCTTCTCGGCACCGTCCAGCTGTCGGGCGCTGGGGACGGGATCGCCCAGCTCCGCGGCCTGGCCTCCCGCTCCCCCCTGCATGCCGGCCTGCTGGCCCTGCTGCTCGCCGCCGTGGTGGGGCTGCCGCCCCTGACCGGCTTCTTCGCCCGGGTCATGGTGGTGGAGTCCAGCCTGGAGGCCGGGCTGGGGTGGCTGGCGGTCGCCGTGGTGTTGGGGGCCGTCCTCTCCGCGGCCGTGGCCATGCGCTGGATCCTGGCGCTCGTGGATCCCCAGGCCGAGGGTCAGCCGCTCGAGCTGCCCAGTCGGGCCACCCTCGTCGGTCTCGGCCTGAGCATGGCCGCCCTCGCCGGGTTCACGGTGACCCTCGGACCGCTGATGGGCATCGCCGCCCGCGCCGCCCTAGCCCCGCTCGCCGGCCCCTGAGGATCAGCCGACGCCGTACTGGGCGAGGATCTGGTGAACCCGCTCGGTCATGGCCAGGGCATCGTCCATCGGGCGCTGCCACATGTTCCGGCCGAAGATGAAGCCTGTCCCACCGGAGGCCATGCAGTCCTCGATCCGCCCCAGGAGCTCCTGATCGGCGATCTTGCTGCCGCCGGCGAAGATCACCAGTGACCTTCCCGCCGACCGGATCACCCGAGCGAGCATCTGGCGCCGGTCCTCCGCCAGGCTGTCGTAGGGGGCCGGCGAAGCCAGGTCGGCTTCCCCGTGGGCCCGCGGGATGTTGATCTTGATGACATCCGCGCCCATCTCCGACGCCACCCGCGCCGCGTAGTCCACGGCGTACAGGCTGTCCTGTCCCCCCTTCTTGGCGATGGCCGATCCCCGAGGGTACGACCAGCAGATGAGCGGCATCCCGTAGCGCTCGCACTCGCGGCGGACCTCGTTCATCTGCCGCAGGTCCCGGTCCTGGGCGGGAGAGCCGGCGTAACAGGTGTAGCCCACCGCCGAGGCCCCCAGCCGGACGGCGTCCTCCACCGAGGAGGTGAGCGGCGAGAAGGCCTCATCGGAACTGGGAACGTTGGTGCGGCCGTTGACCTTCAGCACCAGTGGCAGTCGGCCGGCGTAGCGGGACTGGTAGCGCTCCGCCAGCCCGATCTGGAGGGCGATGCCGGAGTAACGCCCGCGCAACGCCAGCTGGCACTGGAAGTCGGGATCGAGTGCCGGCGGGTTGGCGAAGAAGTCCACCGGACCGTGCTCCAGGCCCTGGTCCACGGGGAGGAGCAAGAGGGTGCCGTTGCCCGGGCCGTGGTCGTACAGGAGGTTGTGAAGCCGAGCACGCTTGCCCGGGGAGAGTGACATGTCATCCAGGGTGGTCCGGGCTGGGGAGTTGCTGCTCATGCGCTGAGGTTACAACGTCGCATCGGAGGACGGGGCGGATCACGACCGGGCGATAATCCCCGCGTGTTGGAGCGGGCACCGGCGCCGCTGCGGTTCGAGGCCGTGAGCAAGGAGTTCGAAGGCCGCAGCGCCGTCTCCGGGCTGGACCTGGAGTTGGGGGCCGGGGAGCTCTTCGGGCTCATCGGCCCCAACGGCGCCGGCAAGACCACCACCATCAAGATGGCGGTCGGGCTGCTGCGGCCCACCAGCGGCAGGATCACGGTGTGCGGCCACGACGTGCAGGCGGACGGCGGCAGCGCACGGCGGCATCTCGGGTACGTCCCGGACAGCGCTCCCCTGTACGAGAAGCTCACCGGCGCCGAGTTTCTGCAGCTCGCCGGCGACCTTCACGGGGTGAGCCGCCGCCGCCGCGAGCGCCGCATCCCGGCCCTCCTCGAAGCTCTCGAGCTCTCCCAGGCCGCCCCCCAGCTGGTCCAGTCCTATTCCCGGGGGATGCGGCAGAAGCTGGCCCTCTGCGCGGCGTTGATCCACGATCCTGAGGTGGTGCTCCTGGACGAGCCCACGGTGGGCCTGGATCCCAAGGCCGCCCGCCAGCTGCGCTCCATCCTGAAGGCGCTCTGCGCCACCGGCCACGCGGTCTTCCTCAGCACCCACGCCCTCGACGTGGCCAGCGCACTCTGTGACCGCGTCGGGATCTTCTCCGCCGGGCGGCTGGTCGCCCTGGGAACGGTGGAGGAGCTGGCCGGCCAGGGAGGGGGAGGGGAGGGGCTGGAGGCCGCCTTCATGCAGGCCACCGGGGCGGAGGACGGCGACTCCGACCGGCTCATCGACGCGCTCTCCGCCTGACATGGCGGCTCCAGCCTGGTCCGGACGGTGGGAGCGGGGCGTTCCCCATCCTCGAGAGCAGCTCCTCGGCCTGTTCCGGGCCTCGCTTCTGGCCACCTGGAACTCCTGGTGGCGCTCGGGCCCAGGGAGGCGCCTGGCCGCCACCCTCGCGGTGCCGGTGGTGGCGGCGTTCTGGGCCGCCACCGTGCCCGCGGCCGAGCGCCTGCTGGGACGGTTGTCCCCGGGCCAGCTGGAGGCGCCCGTCGCCGCTCTGGCCGCCGTCCTCTGGCTCTTCACGCTGGCCAGCTCGGTCAGCTTCGCCCTGGCCTCGGTGTACTTCGCGCGCGACGTCGAGTGGCTGCTCTCCTCGCCGCTCAGCGCCACCGTGTTCCTTGCCCACCGGCTCGCCAACCAGCTGGCCATCGGCCTCACCATCGGGGTCCTGGTGGGTGGCCCCGCGGTGCTGGCAGCCGCGCTCCGCTTTCATGCACCTCTCCTCATTCCCCTGGTAGCGCTGGCACTGCCCGCCCTGCTTCTGGTGCCCATGTCCCTGGCCCTCATGGGGGTGGTGCTGGTGGTGCGCCTGGTCCCCGCGCCCCGGGTCCGTGACGCCGCGGCCATCCTGGTCGCCGGGGTCGGCTTCGGGGCGGCGGCGGTCGACCTGGCGGCGACCTTCAGCGGCCACGGGTCAGGAGGGCTGGGCCTCAACCGGTTCGACCATGGGGTTGCCTCGGCGGCCTGGCTCCCCACGTCCTGGGTGGCCAGGAGCCTGGTGGCGGTGGCGAGCGGGCAGTTCGCCTCGGCCATCCCGCTGGTCGCCTCCACCGCTCTCCTCGCCGTCTTGGTGACCCCGCTGGGGATCCTGGTCGCCGCCCGGTTCCTCCGGGAGGGGTGGTACCGTTCCCAGTTCACCGCGGCCAGGACGCGGAGGTCGCGATTCAGGCGCGCGCTCCCGGCTCCTCTGGCCATCCTCAGCAAGGACGGGCGCATCCTCCGTCGGGATCCGGGGCAGCTGATCCAGCTGCTCCTCCCTGTGGGGCTGTTCGCCGTCTACCTGCTGTCCCCTCGTGGGGGCTCGGGCGTCTTCAGAGATTTCCCGCCCTGGTACGGGCCGCTCACCACCGCGTCCTTCGCCGCCCTCTTCGCCGCCAGCGGGCTCGGTCTGCGCGCCATCGGGGCCGAGGGGCAGCATGCCTGGTGCCTCTTCAGCGCCCCCCTCAGCCCGAGGGCCGTACTGCTCAGCAAGGCCCAGCTCCCGGCCCTGGTTGCGACCGGAGCCAGCCTGGCGCTCCTTCTGGTGACCGAGGCAACCCAGCGGCTGCCCGGGAACGAGGTGGCCATCTCCGCCGCCCAGCTGACCATGCTCGTCCTGGGGCTCGTGGGTTTGGCGACCGGCATGGGGGCGGCCTGGCCACGGCTGGACTGGAACGACCCCCGACGGGCCGTGGGCATCTGGCTGGTCATGGCCTTCATGCTCCTGGGGTCCACTTACGTGGCCGTGTCCATCGTGGCTTTCACCCTCCCGCTGCTGCTGACCTGGATGCCCTTCTGGGAGCGGGAGGCCCTTTCTCTGTTCATCTGCGGACTGTGCGCGGCCACCGCCGGTGGGGCTGCTCTCCGAGCGGGGACCCGGCGGCTGTCCGCCATGGACCTCTGAGCTGGTCCCGACCCGTCCATGCGGGGCCGGTCTCCCCACGGCGGTCCAGGCGTGGAGCCGGAGTTCGCGACGCCGCCCCGAGCCGGACGGACGTCCGGGATGGGCGGCCAGCCGGCCTCGGGCTCGAGCCACCGCGCTACAATCGCCTCGATCGCGCTAGACGGGGAGTTAGCGGTGCCCTGTACCCGCAATCCGCTACAGCGGGGTCGAACTCCCCTCCTAGGGGGGGCGTTTCCGGGTCAGCTCCGATCATCCGGGTGCCGACGGTCGGGTCCGACGCGGCCGGTCACCGCCAACCCCGTCAGGTCCGGAAGGAAGCAGCGGCACGCGGAGCGACCGGGGCGCCGTCGGGCACCCCGGCCCGAGCCCGGTGGCCGGTAGGCGCCGGGGGCGGTCCCACGAAGAGGGGTGCGCGATCATCATCAGCCCTTGTGAAAACGGTTAGACCGACCCTCTACCTCAAGTACCGGCCCCGGCGGTTCGCGGAACTGGTGGGTCAGGAGGTGATCGCGCGCGCCCTCCGCCACGCCGTCCGGGAGGGCCGGATCGGCCACGCCTACCTCTTCACCGGTGTCCGCGGCACCGGTAAGACCAGCGCCGCCCGGATCCTCGCTCGGGCCCTCAACTGCTTGAATCCGCAGGACGGGGAGCCGTGCCTCGCGTGCGGCCCCTGTGTCTCCATCGGAGAAGGTCGGAGCCTCGACGTGATCGAGATCGATGCCGCGACCAACCGGGGCATCGACGAGATCCGGGACCTCCGCGAGCGGGCTCAGTTTCTGCCCAGCGAGCTGCGCACCAAGGTCTACATCATCGATGAGGCCCACATGCTCACCAACGAGGCGGGGAACGCCTTCCTCAAGACCCTTGAGGAGCCACCTCCCCACGCTTGCTTCATCCTCGCCACCACAGAACCCCAGCGGCTGAGCGAGACCATCCTCTCCCGCTGCCAGCGCTTCGACTTCCGCAGGATCCCAGCGGCGGCCATGGCCGAACACCTGCAGAGGATCTGCGACCAGGAGGGGGTGACGACATCCCGCCCGGTCATGGACCTGGTCGCGGAGGCGGGGGCCGGGTCGCTGCGCGACGCTGAGTCTCTCCTGGAGCGCCTCATGGGACTGGACGACGGCGTCCTCGAGCTCGACACCGTGCGCTCGGCGCTGGGCATGGCCGACCCTGCGGCGGTGGCCGGCTTGGCCGAGTCACTGGTCGAGCGCCGACCGCGGGCGGTCCTCGAGCGGCTCGGTGAGCTTCAGGAGTACGGGGTCGAGCCGCGCCAGCTCCTGCGGGCGCTGGGGGTGTGCGCTCGGGACAGCTACTGGCGGCTGGTGGAGAAGGGGGCGGCGGCGGGACCGTGGCTCGAGCTGATGGACGCGTGCACCCGGGGGGCTTCGGAGCTTCGGCGTGCCGACGATCCCTGGATGACCATGGAGGTCGTGCTTCTCCAGGTGGCCTCAGCCTCGGTATCGGCGCGCCCCGAGAGCCCCGCGTCCGGAGCCGAAACCGCCCCCACCCCGCACGGGAGGCAGGGGGTCCCGTCCGGGCGGCCGCTGCCGCCAGCCTCCCCTTCCAAGCTGGGCGATGGCCCGCCCGTCTCCTCTCCTCCTCCGCCTGCCGCGTCCTCCCGGCAGGCGGAGGAGGAGAGGACGGGAGAGCCACCTCCTGAGAGCCGTCGGTCCCTCGCAACCGACCCCGGTCCCCACCCGTCGGGGGGCCCCGAGCCCGACTGGCGGGCACTCTGGGGGCGGGTGGTCGAATGGGCGAGGGAGCACCACCGGCCCTTTCACGCCCTGGTCTTGGACACCGCTCCCACCGGGGTGGCCAACGGCTCGCTGATCGTCGAAGTCAACTACGAGTGGCACCTCGGGCAGCTCAACTCCCCAGCCAACCGCGAACTCTTGCGCCAGGCCGTGGTGGCGGTGGCGGGTCGAGAGATCCCGGTGACCCTGGTCCTGCGCGGGTCTGCGGCCCCTTCCCCGGGGTCGGGAGGCGGCTCCCGGGGAGGACAGGGGCTGGCCGCTGCCCTCAAGCACTTTCCCGGCAGCACGGTGAGGAAGGTGGACTTCCTCGACCCGCGGCCCCGGTGACTCGGCCCTAGAATGAGCCTTCTCATGAGGGTAGCCGCCGGTGCCCGCGCCTAACCCCCGGCAGCTGCGCCAGCTGCAGCAGAATCTGGCGCGCCAGTGGGAACAGGCGCAGGATGCCCTGGCCAACCAGGAGGTGGAGGGGTCCGCAGGCGGGGGGGCCGTGACCGTGCGCTGCAACGGCCAGCAGCGCCTCACCGCTGTCTCGTTGGACCCGGCGGTTCTTGAGGAGGGGGCGGAGCTGGTAGGAGACCTGATCCAGGCCGCGGTCAACGACGCCCTGGACCGATCCCGAGAGCTCGCCGCCCGCTCCATGGAGTCCCTGCTGCCGCCGGGGATGCTCTCCCCGGGAGGGCGCTGACCGCGGCCTCCCGGTTCGGATTCTGATCGGTGGGGCTCCTGCCCTCCCCGGTGGAGCGGCTGACCGAGGAGTTCGCCCGCTTTCCCGGGATCGGTCCCAAGACCGCCCAGCGGCTCGCCTTTCACGCCGCCTCCCGCCTGCCGGCTCCCCAGCTCCAGCAGCTGGCCGCCGCCATCTCTGCCACCGCCACCAATGTCACCGCCTGTCCCAACTGCTTCTTTCTCAGCGAGGGCGGAGCGGAGTGTGCCATCTGCCGGCAGAGCAACCGTGACCTCCGCCTCATCTGCGTGGTGGAGGAGGCCGGCGATGTGCTGGCAATCGAGCGCACCGGGGAGTTCCGGGGCCTCTACCACGTGCTGGGAGCGGCCCTCTCACCCCTGGACGGCGTGGGGCCGAATGACATCCATGCCCAGGAGCTGCTGACCAGGGTGCGGGCTGGGGAGGTGTCCGAGGTCATCCTGGCCACCGACTCGGACCTTGAGGGCGAGGCCACGGCCAGCTACCTGGTGCGGCGGCTCGAGGGCACCGGGGTCCGGGTCACCCGCCTCGCCCACGGCCTCCCGGTGGGCGGGGAGCTAGCCTATGCCGACGAGCGCACCGTGGCTCGGGCCTTCTCCGGTCGCCGCGACCTCTGATCCTCCCTCCCGGCACCCCAGGGCACCTCTGGCCCATCTACCTTGCTCGCCGGCCATGGCCGGAGCGCCGCAGCCGGAGGGGATCTCACGATCAGGCTTGACGCCACCGGTCCCCTGGGATATACTCCGAAGTCCGCGCTAGGGACCTCCCTGGTGCTCGGCCGCCTCTGGGCGTCGCCGGTCGCAGCTTGACAATTGAAGAGTGGAGACGATTCTGCGTCCACATGCCCCTTCGCAAGGGGCCCCAAATTCTTTGCCACCTATCCGGCTTCGGCCGGATTGGTAATGACGGAGAGTTTGATCCTGGCTCAGGATTAACGCTGGCGGCGTGCCTGACACATGCAAGTCGAACGAGGTCGCAAGACCTAGTGGCGGACGGGTGAGTAACACGTGACCAACCAACCCCGAAGTTGGGAATAGCTCTGCGAAAGCAGGGGTAATACCGAATGTGGCCCAGGGCGGACATCCGCCCTGGTCTAAAGATTTATCGCTTCGGGACGGGGTCGCGGCCTATTAGCTTGTTGGTGGGGTAACGGCTCACCAAGGCGATGATGGGTAGCTGGTCTGAGAGGACGACCAGCCACACTGGGACTGAGACACGGCCCAGACTCCTACGGGAGGCAGCAGTGAGGAATCTTCCGCAATGGGCGAAAGCCTGACGGAGCA
>JAKBTP010000069.1:0-9684 GCA_021844355.1 bacterium
GACCGGCAGCTGGGGGTGGAGGCGGGGACTGACCCCAAGGCGGTGATCGCCTTCGCCAGGGACCAGGGCGTCAAGATCGTCGACTTCCGCTTCAGCGACCTCTTGGGCCAGTGGCAGCACTTCAGCATCCCGGTGTCCGAGCTCTCCGAGTCGCTCTTCCAGGAGGGGATCGGCTTCGACGGCAGCAGCATCAAGGGCTTTCAGCAGATCTACGAGAGCGACATGCTGCTCTTTCCCGACCCTCGGACGGCGATCGTGGACCCCGTCCTGGAGGTTCCCACCCTCTCTTTGATCTGTGACGTCGTGGACCCGGTGACCAAGGCGCGCTACAGCCGCGATCCCCGGTACGTGGCCCACAAGGCCGAGGCCCACCTGAGGGCCTCGGGCATCGCCGACACCAGCTACTGGGGCCCGGAGATGGAGTTCTACATCTTCAACTCCATCCGCTTCGGCCAGGGGGTGAACGAGGGCTTCTACCACATCGACTCGGACGAGGGGATCTGGAACGCCGGGCGCAACGGCACCCCCAACCTCGGCTTCCGCCCCCGCCTCAAGGAGGGCTACTTCCCGGTACCACCGGTGGACAAGCTCCAGGACCTGCGCTCCCGGATCACCATGGCGCTGATGGAGGCCGGCATCGAGGTCGAGGTCCATCACCACGAGGTGGGGACGGCGGGCCAGGCCGAGATCGACATGCGCTACGACAGCCTGGTGGCGATGGCCGACAAGGTGCTGCTCTTCAAGTACGTGGTCAAGAACGTCTGCATGCGTGAGGGCCTGACCGCGACCTTCATGCCCAAGCCGCTGTTCGGCGACAACGGCAGCGGGATGCACACCCACCAGTCCCTCTGGAAGGGAGGCGAGCCGCTCTTCTACGACCGCGATGGCTACGCCATGCTGAGCGACCTGGCGCGGTGGTACATCGGGGGACTGCTGCACCACGCTCCGGCGCTGCTGGCCTTCGCCGCGCCCACCACCAACAGCTACCGCAGGCTGGTCCCCGGGTACGAGGCACCGATCAAGCTCGCCTACAGCGCCCGCAACCGCTCGGCCTGCATCCGGATCCCCACCTACAGCGAGCGTCCGCAGCTCCGCCGACTGGAGTTCCGCTCACCCGACCCCACCGCCAACCCCTACCTCGCCTTCTCCGCCATGCTGATGGCCGGGCTGGACGGCATCCGGCGGCGGATCGAGCCCCCGAGCCCGATCGAGGCCGACCTCTACGAGCTGGAGGGGGAGGACGCCGGGCGGGTCAAGGACCTGCCTGGCAGCCTGCAGGAGGTGCTGGCGGCCCTGGAGGCGGACCACGACTTCCTCTACGAGGGAGGGGTGTTCACCGAGGACCTGGTGAGGGCCTGGATCGACCTCAAGCGGGAGCGCGAGGTTGACCCGGTCCGGCTCCGCCCCCACCCCTACGAGTTCATGCTCTACGCCGACTGCTGATCCTGGCCGGAGCCAGCCGACCACCCGCGTGAGGGAGCGCTCGCTGAGGGGTCCCGAAGACGCGGCCGCCGCCCCGGGAGGGCCCGGGGCGGCGGGGTCCGCCGGTGTAGGGAGCCGACGGAAGGAGGGAGAGAGCGCCGCCGTGGCGGTCGCAATGGGAGGCGGCCGCCGGCGTGTGCTCACCGTACCGCCGTGGACCGGGCGACCGGGAGGCTATTCACAGCTCCGCTACCGCCGTGACCGAATTGTCAGATCAGCCGCCACCGGCGGCCGCGGGCGGTGCCTTCGGGCTGGGATGTCTTTCCACGGCCACCAGGAACACCCCCATTAGGACCATCGCTCCACCCAGCAGGGTGGCCACACCGGGGCGTTCCCCCCGCAGCAGCACCGCCAGCGCGGTCCCCACCAGCGGCTGGATGAAGAGGAGGGGGGCCATCGCGCCAGGCATGACCCGCCGCAGTCCGTAGAACCACGCCCAGTACCCCACCACGGTGGTGATCAGCCCGAGGTAAAGCCCGCCACCGATGACCGCCCAGGTGGGTGCCGGCCATCCGGCGCCGCCCAGCTGGAGAAGTCCGGCGGGCCACCAGGCGAAAAGGCTCCCGACCACCACCGCGGCGGTGATCAGGAAGGGCGGGTAGCGGTCGGCGATCGTCTTGCCCACGATGGTGAACCCGGCCTCCATGACCAGGGACACGATGATCAAGAGGTTTCCCACGGCCTGCTGACCGCCAAAGGCTGAGGGCGGACGCAGCCCCCCCACGACCACCAGGTAGACTCCGAACCCCCCGGCCAGCAGCCCTCCGGCCTGCACCGCACCCACTTTCTCCTTGAGCAGGAGGACGCTGAGCAGGACCGTCACCAGAGCTTCGGCGGCGATGAGCAGGGCCATGTCGGTGGCGTTGGAGAGGCTGAGTCCCCAGTACTCGAACGCCTTGTTCCCGATGAAGCCGAGAAGGCACATGGCGGCCAGCCGGGCCCGGTCGCCCCGGCCGCGGGGCAGCCGCCGGCGGTTGGCCCAGAGATAGGGAGCCAGCGCCACGCCGGCGATCGTGAAGCGGAGCATGTTGAGGCTGGCCACCGGCCAGTTGGCGAGGGCATCCTTTCCCGCCACGTAGGACCCAGCCCAGAGGCAGTTGCTGGCCGCCAGGATCAGCACCGCCCGGCCGCGCTGGGAGGTCACCGGGACGGCTGTCGAGGCAGGCTCAGCCGACCAGGTCGGCGCGGGCCCCCGTCTCTCCCTCCTCCAGCGCCAGGAGGGCGGCTCCCGCCACCCCCTCGGCGGTGAGGCCGTACTCCGAGAGGAGCTCCAGCTGCGAGCCGTGGGGGAGGAACTGGTCCGGAAGCCCCACCTGGCGGAGCGGCCGGACCACGGCGGCGGCCGCCAGCTGCTCCAGGACCGCCGCCCCCAGCCCCCCGCGGACGCTGTTGTCCTCCACCGTGACCACCGCCCGGTGGGCTCGGGCCCAGCTGGGCAGGCGGGGGTCCAGCGGCTTGACGAAGCGGGCGTTGACCAGGGTCGCTCGCACTCCCTGGGCCTCCAGGAGGGTCAGGCTGTTCTCGGCCACCGCCACCATCTTTCCGGTGGCGCAGATGAGGACGTCCTCGCCACCCTCGCGCACCACCTCCCAGTTCAGGCTGGGCAGGGGGCGGATGTCGAGCTCGTGCTGCCCCGCGGCGCCCCTGGGGTACCGGATGGAGAAGGGACCATCGTGGCGCAGGGCGGTGGCCAGAAGCCGGCCCAGCTCGCTGGCATCCCGGGGGCTGGCCACCACCAGGTTGGGCACCAGCCGCAGGTAGCTGAGATCGAACATGCCGTGATGGGAGCTCCCGTCCGGACCGGTGACCCCGGAGCGGTCGAGCACCAGGGTCACCGGCAGCCGGTGCAGCCCCACGTCGTACATGACCTGGTCGAAGGCCCGCTTCAGGAAGGCGGAGTAGATGCAGACCACCGGGTGGAGCCCGCCCATCGCCAGGCCGGCGGCGAAGGTGACCGCGTGCTGCTCGGCGATGCCCACGTCGTAGAAGCGGTCCGGGTAGCGCTCGGCGAACTTGAGCAGGCCGGTCGAGGAGGCCATGGCAGCGGTGATGGCCACCACCTTGGGGTCCTCCTGGGCGAGCTCCAGCAGCGCTTCCTCGAAGACGTCGGTGTAACTCGGCCCGGATCCCTTGATCTTGCCCGTGGCTACGTCGAACGCCCCCACCCCGTGGAACTTGTCGATGAGGTCCTCCTCCGCGGGGGTGAAGCCGCGCCCCTTGTCGGTCACCACGTGGACCACCACCGGGCCGGGAAGCCGGCTGGCCATCTTCAGCGCGCTCTCCACCGCTGTCAGGTCGTGGCCGTCGATGGGCCCGGAGTACTTGATCCCCAGGTCCTCGAAGAAGACGTGGGCGGTCACCAGCTGCTTCATCCCGGTCTTCAGCCTCCGCGCCATCTCATGGGCGGGCTCTCCAACGGCCGGGAGCGAGCTCAGGAAGTCGCCGATCCCGCTCTTCGCCGCCTCGTATCGGGGGTTGAGCCGGATCCGGGCCAGATGGTTGGCCAGCCCGCCCACCGTGGGGGCGTAGGAGCGGCCGTTGTCGTTGAGCAGGATGACCAGGTCGGGCCTCAGCGTCCCGATGTTGTTCAGGGCCTCGTAGGCCATGCCGCCGGTCAGCGAGCCGTCGCCCACCACCACCGCCACCTTGCCCTGGACGCCGTGGCGCCGGCGGGCCTGGGCAAGCCCCAGGGCATAGCTCAGCCCGGTGGAGGCGTGGCTGTTCTCCACCAGGTCGTGCGGCGACTCTCTCCGCGAGGGATAGCCGGAGAGGCCCCCGGCCTGGCGCAGGGTGTCGAAGTCTCGGCGCCGGCCGG
The DNA here is from genome assembly GCA_021844355.1 of bacterium. Classification (GTDB taxonomy): domain Bacteria; phylum Chloroflexota; class Dormibacteria; order Aeolococcales; family Bog-877; genus JAJYXT01. Next base: position 4,298 of record JAKBTP010000069.1, read on the forward strand.
TGAGGATCTTGTGCACGTAGGCCTGGTGGCCGGTGTCGAAGACCAGGAGGTCTCGGGGGCTGTCGAACACCCGGTGCAGGGCCATGGTGACCTCGACCATCCCCAGGTTGGGTCCCAGGTGGCCGCCGGTGCGGGAGACCTTCTCGACCAGGAAGGAGCGGATCTCCTGGGCCAGCTGACGGCACTCCTCGGGGGTCAGCCTCCTCAGGTCGGCGGGTGAGTTGACCCGGTCGAGCAGCCGCCGCGGCCCGGGCGCAGGTGTCGCCGCTGGGACCGCCATGGCGGTCGATTATAGGCCGCGCCGAGATCACTACCCCCGCTGGAGGTGGTGCGCCGAGGGCTGACGACGCGGGGATACGAACTTGGACCACCAGGGTGGTTTCGTCTCCGGGCGCATCATAGGGGCATGGTCGAGCGACGCCAGCGACGCTCAGCGGCTCCGGGCGCCGCGGCACCAGGCACCTTCTCCGTGGCCCGGGCCAACCCCACCTGGGGGCTACGCCTCGCCTACGCCCTGGTTCTGGTGGGGGCGGTATCGGCGCTGGCCGGAATCGTGGCGCTGGCCGCCGACCTGGGGGCCATGGGCAACGCCGGGGTCCCGCAAGGCCCCCTGGACTTCCTGCCTGTCGTGGTGGGGGGCGCGCTGGGGATTTTCGGCGCCGCCCTGCTGGTCCGCGGGGGGCTGGGGGTGGTCCGACCCGGGACGCGCCTCGCAGGTGGTCGGCCATCTGCGCTCCTAGGGGTGGCGCTCCAGCTTCCGGCCGCCCTGGCGGTGGGCATTCTGGCGGCCACGCCACCCATCACGGTGGCCTACCTGGCACTGCTGGCCGGCCTGGCCGCGGCTGTCTGGCGACTGCTTCCGGTTCCTGCCTCCCGTCCGTTGGCGCGCCACCCGGTACCGCCTGAGGAGATTCAGGGGGGCCTGACCCGGGCACCCAGGCGGCCGATTCAGCGCGGACCGGACCCACTCCGGTGGGTGTCTCCGGTTGCCCCTCCGCCGCCCTCGGCGGGACCGGCCACCACCCTGGCGGAAGGTCCCCCCGAGCAGCGCCGGCGGGCGGGAAGCTGAGCACAGCACGGCAGCCGACGGCCCGCCCGATTCCCTCATGGGGTCCCCGGGATGTGTTCTGGGGAATCGTGGTGGGCTCCGCCGCCGTGCTGGTCGTCACCTTTCTGGTCGTGGCCCTGACCCTGGGCCTCCACCAGGCGGGGGTGATCCGCAGCCTCAGCGGACCGAGCTGGAAGCGCATCGTCCCCATCTACAACCTCGTCACCACCATCGTCTTCTACGCGGCGATGCTGGGGGCCGTGTTGCTGTTCGCGGCCCGCGGAGGTGTCCGGGGGGTATGGTCGCGGCTCGGTCTGATACGGCCCCCCTTTTGGGTCATTCCCCTCATGGTCCCCTTGGCGGTGGCGTTGCAGCTGTTCACCGGGGTCATGAGCTCGGTGCTCTCGCCGCTCCTCGGGGGGATGAGCAACCCCCAGGGCTGCGACATCTCCAGCGGCTTCGGCACCGACCCCCTCCTCGGAGTGCTGGCGATCGCGGTGATCGCCCCGGTGGTGGAGGAGATCACCTTCCGCGGCTTCGTCTACGGGGGACTGCGCACCAGGATGGGCGTGACCTGGGCCGTGGTGATCAGCTCGGCGGTGTTCGCCGTGGCTCACAGCCTCTCGGTCGGGGGATCGATCGTCCTTCTGGCGCCCTCTCTGTTCGTCGCCGGGGTGGCCCTGGCGCTGGTCTACGAGCGCACCCGCTCGCTGTACCCGGGGATCGCGCTCCATGCTTCGTTCAACGCCGTGGCCGTGGCCCTCATCTTCCTTACCTCGACGGCCGCCAACTGCCGCTGAGGGGTGCCGCTGGCGGGCGGGGGCCGGCCCGGCTGAGCGTGCCTGGACGGGCCTCGGTGTCCGAGACGCAGGCTGACGGTATCCTGGGACCGTAGGCGGGTGGCGGGGGAGGAGGTGTAGCCCATGGCAGCTGGCGATCCCGCGGGAGTCGGGGCCGGGCCCCTGGTGGCGGGAGCCGGGGGGCTTTCACTGGCAGGGGCCCCAGACGCCCTCCTGGAAGCCGCGCGGGCGGACTTCCCCCGGTACGAGGTCCTGAAGGATCTGGTGGACGAGCTGATCGACCTCTCGCTCAACTACCGCCAGAGCGGACACCCCGGTGGGTCGCGGTCCAAGGTCCACCTGCTCCTGGGATTGCTGCTGAGTGGGGCCATGCATTGGGACCTGCGCCGACCCTGGCTCCGCTACTCAGACCGGTTCGTGCTCTCCGCTGGCCACACCGTGCCGCTGGTGTACGCCACCCTGGCGGTCCTCAACGAGGGTCTGCGGGAGCGCCACCGAACAACCCGGGACCCCCGCTTCGCGTTCCCGGACGCGGGGCGGTGGGCCCTCACCTGGGAGCACCTATTGGATCTCCGGCACCGGGGGGGGCTCCCGGGTCACGCCGAGATGTCGGGGCGCACCCTCTTCCTCAAGTTCAACACCGGTCCCTCCGGTCACGGCACGGCCCCCGCGGCCGGCGAGGCCCTGGCCCTGCGGCTCGCCGGCGCCGGGACGGTCAAGGTCTTCGCCGTGGAGGGTGAGGGCGGTCTCACCCCGGGTGGCAGCCACGAGGCCCGCGCCACGGCCTTCGGGCTGGGACTCTCCAACCTTGTCTTCCTTCTCGACTGGAACGACTTCGGTATCGACCCCCGCCCCCTCTCCAGCGTGGTGAGCGGCACGCCCTCCGACTGGTTCTCTCCGTACGGCTGGAGGGTGGTGGGCACGGAGTCCGGATCGGAGTGGGAGGGGGTGACATCCTGCCTGCTTCAGGCCGCCGGGGGCGAGAACCCCGAAGGGCGCCCGACTGCGGCATGGTTCCGCACTCGCAAGGGCAGGGGATACGGCAAGTACGACGCCGCCAGCCACGGCACCCCATGGCCCCCGAACGCCCCCCAGTTCTGGGAGGTGCGCCAGGCCTTCATGGAGAAGTACGGGGTCGAGTACCAGGGAGCGGGACAGCCGGCGCCCGAGGACCCCTCCGCGCGCCGGGAACAGGCTCGAGCCAACCTCGATGTCGCCCTCTCGGTGCTGCGGCGGGACGGGGAGCTGGTCGAGTGGCTCTCGGACCGGCTGGTGGAGCTCGGGGATCAGGTGCCGGAGCGGATCCCGGGAGCGCAGCGGATGGGCGGGTCCCAGGTCTTCGCGGACAAGCGCATCTTCGACGTTCGGGAATACCCCGCGTCCCTCTGGAAGAAGCCGGGGGAGAAAGCCCCCAACCGGGCGGCGCTGGGGGCCTGGGGGGCCTACGTCAACTCACTGGCACTCAAGGAGCACGGGCGGCCGCTGTTCGTGGCCGCCTCCGCCGACCTCGCCGAGTCCACCAACCTCGCCGGTTTCGCCGCCGGCTTCGGGGACCTTCCGGGTTCCGGCTGGTACGAGAGGGGGTCAAACCCCACGGGGGCGCTGCTGCCCACCGAGATCACCGAGTTCGGCAACGCCGGGCTGGTCGCTGGGCTGGCCACGGTCAACCTGGCCGATGACCCCTTCTCTCAGTTCGACGGCTTCTGGGGCGCCTGCTCCACCTACGGGTCCTTCTCCTACCTCAAGTACGGTCCCATCCGGCTCTTCAGCCAGCTGGCCCAGGACTGCGAGCTCCGGGTGGGCAAGGTGCTCTGGGTGGCCGGGCACTCCGGACCCGAGACTGCCGAGGACTCCCGCACCCACTTCGGGATCTACGAGCCCGGGGTCACCCAGCTGTTCCCGGAGGGCCAGGTAATCGACCTCCACCCGTGGGAGTACAACGAGGTGCCGGTGGTGCTGGCCGCGGCCCTCAGCACCCCGGCCCCGGTGGTGGCCCTGCACCTGACCCGCCCCGCCGTGGAGATACCCGACCGAGAGCGGCTTCGGATGCCATCACACCTGGAGGCCGCCCGCGGCGCCTACCTGATCCGCGGCTACCGCCCCGGGCTGCCCAGGGGAGGAGTTGTCCTGATCCGGGGGACGGTCCCGACGGCCAATCTTGTGAGCCTGCTCCCAGAGCTCGACCGCCTGGGACTCAACGTGAAGGTGGTGGCGGCCATCAGCCCCCAGCTGTTCCGCCTCCAGGCCCCGGAGTACCGGGCGGCGGTGCTCGGGCCTGGAGACCTCCTGGACACGATGGCGATCACCAACGGCTCCCTGCGGATGATGCGGGACTGGGCCGACCACCCCCTCTTCGAGGAGTACTCGCTCTTCCCCGACTGGGACCACAGGTGGCGCACCGGGGGGACGGTGGAGGAGGTCATGCAGGAGGCCCACCTGGACTCCGTCCACATCCTGGAGGCGCTCGACCGCTTCGCCAGGGAGCGCGGGGCCCGGCTGGAGCGGCTGGCGAAGCTGCTGGAGGCCGCCCGGGAAGGCTAGCCCCGGGGCTTCCCGGGGATCGCCAGGTGGGGCTTGCCGTCTCGGTCGGTGTCCCGAGCCAAGGTGTGCCCGCCTCTGGCGGACTTCTACAGCCCCCCCGTCCGAAGGTCAGCCCGGCGCGTGAGGATCTGGTCGTGGCCGAGACCTGGAGGTTGGGAAGTGAGCTGCCGTACGCCGGCCTGAAGCGCCCCCTGCCCCCGGACTCACCTCCGAGAGATGACTACGACATGTGTGAGGAGTGTGGTTGTATCCCCCTGTGGCCAAGGGGTCCGAGCGGGAGCTGGCAAGCGGTGTGCGGGAGGCGGCCGGGCTGGTCGGCCGGTGGCCGGAGACCATCAGGCGGTGGGTGTGGTCGGGCCTTCTCCAGGCCGAGCGGGACGGGCGCCGGATCCTGGTCTCCTCCAGCGAGGTGCGGGCGCTGGCGGAAGAGCGCGGAGGTGGGCCCCACCTCCGACTCTCCGAATGGGTCGCCGAGGCCCGTCGGGCCCTGGGGCAGCCGGGGTCGCCGCGCCGGTCGGCTGCGGACCTGGTCCTCGACGACCGCCGTCGCCACCCCTGAATCCCCGATGCCGGTGGTGGACGCGAGCCTGGTGGTTGACTGGGTGGCCCTCGCCGCTGCCTCCAATTTCGCCGGCTTTGGCGAACAACCGCACACGGTGGCGGAAGATCAGGTCATCATTGGTCACGGCGGCCCCTCCCTTGAGCTTTGAACACCCAAAGGATGGGCCGCCTTCTCTTTCCCTGCACGCCCCCTCAGGGGCACAGGTGTCTACACATCCCGTGCACTGTTCAATCTAGGCGCCCCGTTGAAGGAGCGGCCTCCCCAGGGCCGCCGCCGCCACCCCGCCCACCACCAGGAAGACCCCCGCCGCCAGGAGGAACTGGGGGTCGCTGCCGTACGGGGGGTTGCCGTGCAGCACCAGCTGGAAGGCGTCCTGCAGGTAGCTGAAGGGCAGCACCTGGGCGATCCAGTAGCGCGGCCCGGAGGCCGGCACGCC
>JAKBTP010000069.1:9784-18322 GCA_021844355.1 bacterium
CCAGGAGGAACTGGGGGTCGCTGCCGTACGGGGGGTTGCCGTGCAGCACCAGCTGGAAGGCGTCCTGCAGGTAGCTGAAGGGCAGCACCTGGGCGATCCAGTAGCGCGGCCCGGAGGCCGGCACGCCGGTGAACAGCCCGGAGAGGAAGAGCATCGGCGCCAGCACCACGGCCAGCACCAGCATCGCCTCCCCCGGGTTGTCGGTGAGGGTGGCCACCGCGAGTCCCACGGCGCCGGAGAAGGCCAGGGTGGCCAGGCTAAGCAGCCAGGTGCTGAAAATGGTGAGCGGGTCGGGCCGCTGCGCGGCCTCCAGCACCAGGATGAGGAGGGTGGCCTGCAGGCAGTCCACCACCCAACCGGCCAGGAACAGCTCCAGCCCCACCCGCCACCGGCCCAGGGGCAGGACTGCCAGCCGGTCCAGCCAGCCGGCACCCCTTGCCCTGGTCAGGCTCACGCCGGTGCCCACCGTTCCCACCATGGCTATGAGGACGGTGAGCAGCATGGCCGCGAAGAACTGGGGCGCGCCCGTCAACGCCAGGGGCACCGCCAGGACCAGGGGGAAGACCAGCTTGATTGCCAGGGCCCGTCGGCGCCGGAGCGAAGCCTGGAGCTCCAGCCTCCAGAGGCCTCTCGGGCCGGCCAGCCGGAAAGCGCCCGCGGGGCGGGGCGCCGCCCTCTCAGCCATCCAGTGGCCTGCCGGTCAGCTGGAGGAAGCAGTCGGCGAGGCCCGGCTCGCGGATTGTGAGGTCGACCAGCCGGCGGTCCAGCTCCCCCACCGCACCCAGGAGGTCCGCCACCAGGCCATCGCGGCGGGCCGCCAGGACCAGGGCGCCGTCCGGGGAGGCGACCACCTGGCGCACTCCGGCCACCCCCCCGAGTCGCGCCAGGTCCACCTCGCCACGGAAGCGCATGCTCACCTCGCGCAGCCCTCCCACGGAAGCCAGCAGCTCCGCCAGAGGGGAGTCGGCCACCAGCCGGCCGTCCACCAGGAACCCCACCCGGGTGGCGACCTCCTCCACGAAGGAGGTGTCGTTGGTCCCGACCAGCGTCGACAACCCCCGACGCCGCCTCTCGCCGAGCACCAGCTCCAGCCAGCCTCGCCCCTCGACGTCCAGCCCCAGGGTGGGCTCGTCCAGCACCAGCAGAGCGGGGTCCCCGACCAGCGCCTCGGCGATGAGCAGCCGCCGGCGCATGCCATACGAGTAGTTGGCGACCGCCTCGCCACCAACCTCGGCCAGGCCGGAGTCGACCAGGAGCTGGGGATCCTCCGGAACCCTTCGCGCCCAGGCGAAGAAGCGTAGGTTCTCCTGCCCGCTCACCTCATCCACATGGGCGGTGGCATCGAAGACCACCGCCAGCCGGGGGCGCGCGCGGGCTGGATCAGGGTCGCCGAACCACCGGACCTCGCCACTCCGGGGACGGCTGCGGGTGGAAAGGCAGCGCAGCAGGGTGGTCTTGCCGCTGCCGTTCGGTCCCAGAAGGGCCAATACCTCCCCGGCCCCGAGCCGCAGACTGACCGGTCCCACCCCCCTTCCGTTGCGGTATCGGCGCAGGACCCCCTCCGCCTCCAGGGCCAGGCCGGCCATCGGGGTCAGCTGATGAACTCGATGGCGGTCTGGGCGGTGACCTCCACAAGCCCCCTCGGCTCGGTGAAGGCCACCTGGAAAACGAGTATCTTCTGGCCCACCTCGACCTGGTGCCCGACCAGCCGCGACCGGACCAGGTTGCTGATGAACTGGGGGGCTCGGCGGTTGATCTTGCGCAGCACCACCCTCTGGGCCTCCGCCACCGGGCCCGGGGGCAGAATCGGAGCCATGTCCTGAGTCTAGTTGTCCGGAGAAAGGCCCGTCGGCCCCCACGAGGAGGCCCCGGTGCTGCATATTGCGGGGGATGAGAGTCCTCCACCTGGCGGACGTCCACCTCGATGCCGCCTTCGCCGGGCTGGGAGCGGTGGTCTCCCGCCGCCGCCGGGAGGGGATCCGGGCCGCTTTCCAGCGGTCGATCGACCTGGCGCTCCAGGAGAAGGTGGACGCCCTCACCATTGCCGGGGACCTGTACGAGGATGAGCGCGTCCGGCAGGACACCGCCGAGTTCCTCCGGCAGCAGCTGGCCCGGCTTCGATGCCCGGTGCTGATCGCTCCCGGAAACCACGACTACTGGCACAAGGGCTCGCTCTACGCCACCACGCCCTGGCCGGAGAACGTCACCGTCTTCACCAGCGCCACCTTCACCCCGGAGGAGGTAGCCGGTGTGCGCATCTTCGGTGTCGCCCACCGTCAACCGAAGGGAACGCCAGACCTGCTCTCGGGAGTGCGGGCTGGGCGCGGGGCGCGGGCGATCGCTCTCTTCCACGGGTCGGAGCGCGGCCAGATGCCGCTCCAGGAGTCGGGGAAGGAGGATCACGCCCCCTTCGCGGAGGAGGAGCTGGGACGGGCGGGGTTCGCCTTCGGCCTGCTCGGCCACTTCCACACCCCCCGCCAGACCCAGCGGCTCGTCTATCCGGGGAATCCCGAGCCGCTGACCTTCGGCGAGGCGGGGGAGCGCGGGCCGGTGCTCGTTGACCTGGCCCCCCCCCACCCCACGGTGGAGTGGCGCCGGGTCGCCACCTTCACCCTGGAGGAGAGGGAGGTGGACGTCAGCGGCTGCCAGCACTCGGAGGCCCTCGTGGAGAGGCTCGAGGAGGCCGTCCCTGAAGGGCAGGACCGGGGAGTCCGGCTCCGGGTGGTCGGCGACCTCGCCCCGGGGATCAGGATGGGGACCACGGAGCTCCTGGACCGGCTCCGGCGCGGGGACCGCTGTGTGGAGCTGGTGATGGACGCCCGCCCGGCGCTCGACCTGGAGGCACTCAGCCAGGCCCCGGACGCCCGGGGGCAGTTTGTGCGCGCCCTGATGGCTCGCCCGGACTTCGAGAGCCAGCTGGTCCAGGCCGCGCTGGCCGCCGGCCTGGACGCACTCCGCGGCGAGGAGCCGAGGCTGCTGTGAGAGGAAAGCTGGGGCCAAGGAGGAGTCGGGGGTGAGGGTCATCTCGGTGACCCTTGAGCGCTTCGGGGCGCTGCGGGGGCGTTACAACCTCGACCCCAAGCTGACGGTGATCGTGGGGCCCAACGAGTCGGGGAAGAGCACCCTGCACACCGCCCTGCGGGTGGCGATGGCCGGGGTGGAGCTCCCCAGCCGGGGCCGCATGCCCAAGGGCACCGAGCAGGTGCTGCGCCGGTTCCGGCCCTGGAAGGGCAAGAGCTTCTCCGTCCAGGCCGAGGTGGAGCTGGGCGGAGGCCGGTACCGCTTCGTGCGGGACTTGGACCAGCCCGACAGCTGTGTGGTGGAGGACCTGATCCGCGGGGGCGACGTCACCGACCACTTCCGGCGGGGGAGAAACGTGGACGTGGCGGTGCCGCTGGGGATGGGCAGGGACGCCTTCCTGGCGGTCTCCACCGTGGCCCAGGACCAGATCCTGGACATCAGCGCCAGCTCGCTCCAGTCCGACCTGCAGCGGGCCACCGCCACCTCGGGGGCGGGCTCCACCGTCTCGGCCGCGATCGAGGCGCTGCGCGCCTGGCGCCAGGAGCACCTGCGCACCGAGCGCAGCACCAACCGGCCGTTGGACCAGGCCGTTCGGGAGCTGGACGAGACCAGGGGCCTTCTCGCCCGGGCCAAGGAGGCGCGCTCCAGCCTGGCTGAGGAGCTGACCTCCCGGGACGACCTGCGGTCCAGGGAGGCCGCCGCCGCGCAGGCCGCGGCCGCAGCGGAGGGGACCTGGAAGGCGGCCGAGCTCGCCGAGCTGGACCAGGACCTCATCGCCATCGAGGAGATCGACAGCTCGCTCTCCCATCTCCCGGAGATGGAGGTTCCCGCCAACGCCGCCGCCATCCGGGAGGCGGCGGAGGGCGCTCTCCAGCTGGCCGCGCAGCTGCGGGAGGCGGAGGCCAAGGTGGCCGAGCACACCCCCAAGGACCCAGCCCAGGCTGTCCTGGCCGACCGGCTCTCGGTCTCCGAGCTGAACTTCCTGGCGGACGCGCTGGAGCGCCCGGTGCCACCGCTCCCGGCTCAGGCGGGGGGAGCCGCCCGGCTGGAGCTGCTGGATCGGAGGGCGGTGGCTCTCCACCGCTGGTCCTCCGACCTCATCGCCACCCTGGGCGGGGTCGCAGGCGTTCTGCTCATCTGGAACGCCGTCAGCGCCAAGGTCAACTCCTTCTCGGTGGAGCTCTTTGTGGGCGGGCTGCTGGTGATGGTGGTGACCTTCAGCGCCTTCCTCCTTCTCCAGCGCCGGCTCCGCCGGCTGCTGGCGGTGGGGGGCTTCGCGTCGGTGGCCGAGATGAGCAAAGCCAAACGCAGCCAGGACCCCGAAGTCTTGAAGGCGGTGGCTGCCCAGGAGGAGGTGCTGGCCCAGCGGGCCAAGGCCCGCAGCCGGGTCTCCGAGCTGGGGATCGGACACCTCTCGGCCGAGCAGATGCGCCAGGTCGCCCGCGAGCTGCCGCCGCTTCAGGAGGCGCTGCGTCAGCTCGCCTCCTGGACGTCGACCAGGGACCGGGCCCAAGAGCAGCTCCAGCAGCGGGCGGCGACGGCGGGGGTGGACGAACCCGACCCCTTCAAGGCGGCCGAGAGGCTGGTGGAGATGGCCCGTGAGGTGGGGGCCGCGGTGGAGGCGGCCCGCCGGCGTTCTGAGCTCCAGGTCCGAAGGGACGAGCGGCTCAACGGCCGGGACCTGCGGGCCCTGGTCACCCGGGCCGAGGAGCTGCGAGCGGAGGTCGGGGGGATGATGCGCCAGGGGCTGATCCCCAAGACCGGGCGGCCCAGCTCCGAGCTCCGTCTGGAGTACGACCAGCGCCGCAAGGAGCTGGAGGCGCTGCGCGCCGAGCGGCTCCCCCTGGAGGGACGGCTGGAGCAGGAGCTGCGGACCGCCGGGGACCTCGTGGAGCTGGAGGAGAGGGTCAAGGAGCTGGAGGCCAAGGTGGCCCGGATGACCTTCGCTGAGGAGGCCGTCAAGCTCGCCATCGAGCAGCTGGAGCGTGCCGAGGGGGAGATCCACAACAGCCTGGCGCCAGTGCTGGCCCAGGGACTCGAATCCCGCCTGCCCAAGCTGACCCACCGCCGCTACCAGCGAGCCTGGGTGGACCCCGCCGACCTCTCCATGCACGTCGCCGCGGCCAACTCCGAACGCCAGATACCCGTCGAGAGCCTCTCCCAGGGCACCCAGGAGCAGATCTACGTCTGCCTGCGGATGGTCCTGGCCCAGGCGCTGTCGCCTCGGGGGGAGGCGCTGCCCCTCTTCTTCGACGACCCCACGGTCAATTCGGACGACCACCGCTGCTTCGCCCTGCTCGACACCCTGCTGGAGCTGTGCGAGACCTCCCAGGTGGTGATCTTCTCCCACGAGAGGCGGGTGGTGGAGTGGGCGCAGCGCAAGGGCGTGGCCGTCCTCCAGTTGGAGGCCGTGCCCGCCTCCGCAGATGAGGCTCGGGCCGCGTCCCCCGAGGGCTGAGACCGGTGCGCATCGTCTCGCTCCTCCCCAGTGCCACCGAGATCTGCTTCGCCCTGGGGCTGGGGCAGAGCCTGGTGGGGGTGACCCACGAATGCGACTTCCCGCCCCAGGCCGAGTTCAAGCAGATCATGACCGAGGCCACTCTTCCGGAGCAGGGTGGAGCCCCGGGTGACATCGACCGACACGTGCGCGAGGCGGTGCACCAGGGCAGCAGCCTCTACCGCGTCCGTCAGGAGGAGCTGGCCCGCGCCAGGCCCGACCTGATCCTCACCCAGGAGCTCTGTGAGGTCTGCGCCGTGGCGTATCCCCAGGTGCTGGAGGCGGCCCGCCTGCTCCCCGGCCACCCGACCGTCCTCTCGCTGGAGCCCACCACCTTGGCCGGGGTGCTGCGCTCGATCCTGGAGGTGGGAACGGCCACCGGAACCAGGGAGCGCGCCGCCGAGCTGGTGCGGGGGCTATGGGCCAGGGTGGACGCGGTCCGGGGTGCGGTGGCGGGGAGGGAGCGGCCCCGAGTCGCCTGCCTGGAGTGGGTCGACCCGCTGATGGCGGGGGGTCATTGGGTGCCGGACCAGGTGGCCGTGGCCGGGGGGATGGATGTCCTCGGCGTGTCCGGTGAGCGCAGCCGCCGCCTCAGCGCGGACGAGCTTCGCGCCGCCGCTCCTGAGGTTCTGCTGTGCATGCCCTGCGGCTACCGGCTTCAGGGCGCCGGCGAGCAGCTGGCCATTCTCCGATCCCAACCGTTCTGGAACGACCTCCCGGCCGTGTCCGCCGGCCAGGTGTACGCGCTGGACGGATCCTGGTACTTCAACCGCCCCGGGCCGCGGGTGATCGACGGGCTCGAGATCCTGGCCAAGATCCTCCATCCGGACGCTTGGCGGGGGCCGGTGCCCCAGGGATTCCAGCGGGTCGACTGAGACTCAGGCGATGGCCCTCCCGAAAGCTCGGGCCGCTCCTGCCACTGCGAGCACCGCGAGAACGGCCACGATCGCCACCCCCTGGGCCACGTCCGCTGTCGCCACGTGGCCCAGGAAGAGGGCCCGGGCGGCGGTCACCGCATGGGAGAGCGGGTTGATGGTGGAGATCGTCTGCAGCCAGGAGGGGGCCAGGCTCATGGGCAGCAGCACCCCGGAGAGGAGCAGCAGGGGCAGGGCCGCGGTGAAGATCACCGGGGCGAAGGAGTTCTCGTCCCGGAGCACGAGCGCCACCCAGTAGGAGATGGAGGCGAAGAGCAGCCCGATCAACCCCACCAGTCCCAGGACCACCACCAGCCCCAGCGGCTGGAGCCTGAGCCCGAAGGGGAAGGCGAGGGCGATGAGGATCGCCGACTGGATCAGGATGGTCAGGGTGTCGCGCAGCGCCTTGCCCAGCAGCAGGGCCAGCCGACTCACCGGGGTGACGCGCAGCCGCTCCACCACCCCCTCCCGCAGTTCGGCGATCAGGTTGAAGCCGACTCCTGAGGCGCCGAACAGCCCCAACTGGACCAGAAGGCCGGGGACGAAGACGTTGTAGGCCCCGCCCGGGGGGAAGCCGGAGAGGCCGGCCACCGACTTCAGGAGCGGCGCGAAGAGCAGGAGGTAGAGGGCGGGCTGGACGATCCCCACCACCACCCAGGCGGGGTTGCGGATGAAGATCGAGAAGTAGCGCTGGAACACCAGCCAGGTGTCGGCGGCAAGCTTCATGTCAACTCCTTTCCTGGGCAGGTCAGGCCGCCGGGCCGGACTCCCGCAGCGACCGCCCGGTCTGGCGCAGGAACACGTCGTCCAGGCTGGGCCGGGCGAGGTTGAGGGTGAGGAGCTCGAGCTGGTGAGAGTCCAGCAGCCGCAGCAGGCTGGGGGCGGCGGTCTCGCCCCGGTCGACGTAGAGTCGCACCGTCTCACCGTCCACCGAGGCCTCCTTCACCCAGGGCTCGGGCCGCACCAGCTCCAGGGCTCTTCCCACGTCACCCCGGACGCCGAAGGTGATCACGTCCCCGGCCACCTCCCGCTTGAGCTGGTCGGGGGTGCCGCGGGCCACGATCCGACCGTGGTCGATGATGGCCAGCCGGTCGCAGAGCGCATCCGCCTCCTCCAGGTAGTGGGTGGTGAGGAAGACGGTGGTGCCTGCCTCCCGCAGCCTGGTGACCTCCTCCCACATCCGGGCCCGGCTCTGGGGATCCAGCCCGGTGGTGGGCTCGTCGAGGAAGAGGAGCTCCGGACGGTGCACCAATCCGATCCCCATGTCCAGGCGGCGCCGCTGGCCGCCGGAGTACGTCTTCACCTTGCGATCGGCGCAGACCTCAAGGTCCAGGGCGGTGATGAGCTCCTCGGCTCGCCTTCTCGCCGTGGCCGGGTCGGCGCCGTACAGCCGGGCCTCGAAGACCAGCTCCGAGCGGCCGGTCACTGAGGGGTCGGCCCCCCCGACCTGCCCCACGTAGCCGATCTTGCGCCGAACCCGGTCGGGGTGGCGGAGAAGGTCCTCCCCGGCGACCTGGGCCTCCCCCGAGGTCGGGGGAAGGAGGGTGGCGAGCATCCGCAGGGTGGTGGTCTTGCCGGCTCCGTTAGGGCCGAGGAAGCCGAAGATCTCGCCGTGGGAGACCTCGAGGTCGATTCCCGCCACCGCCTCCAGCACCCCCCGCCGCCCTTTGAAGGTCCGGCGCAGCTCCGAGGTGGTGATGGCAGTGCCGGCCCTGTCACTGGGCATGGGAGCCCTCCACATGGATTGCCCGGGGGCGCATCACCAGCGGCACCTCGTCCCGGCTCATCCCGGTGAGGTCGGGGAGCTGGGCTCCGACCCGCGCCAGCCAGGTGAGCCACTCCTCCGTTGCCACTGAGTGAACTCCAGTGAGTTCACGACTGTGGCACCCCTCGCGGGGTTCCTCCCCCATTGCTGGGTTCGGTTCTGGCCTCACTGCGAACCGCCCGCGCCGAAGCGCTGGTCTTACGTCCACTCCCCAGGTGCCGAGTGACCCGGCATCCGAGCCGCCGCCTGTACCATCTCGAGATGGCCCGGGAACGAACGGGGCCGTGGCTCCAACTGAGCCACAACTGGCATGGTCCGGCCAGTCGCGGAGGTTTCGGGCC
>JAKBTP010000187.1 GCA_021844355.1 bacterium
CCCGCCTGACCCCCGCTGATGTGCAGGCGATGATGAACCGCAAGCTGGCGGAAGGCCTCTCGGCCCGTCGCGTCGACTACCTGCGCGCGGTCCTCCGACGGGCTCTGAATGACGCCCTGAGATGGGGCCTGGTCGGGCGCAACGTCGCCGCCTTGGTACGACCCCCAAAGGGGCCCCGCTATGAGGTTGAGCCGCTCGGCCCCGACGAAATTCGACGCCTGCTGGAGGCCGTCCGCGACGACCGCCTGGAAGCGCTCTATGTGCTCGCGGTGACACTCGGACTGCGCCAGGGAGAGCTCCTGGGGCTGAGCTGGGCTGACGTCGACCTCGGCGCGGGCTCCCTGCGCGTCCACCACGCACTGCAACGGTTCGAGCATGAGTATCACCTTGTGGAGCCCAAGTCCGCGCGTAGCCGCCGGACCTTGATGCTGCCATCGGTTGCGAGATCAGCGCTGGAGAGGCACCAAGTACGGCATCAGAGGGAGAGATCCCGCGCCGGTGAGCTCTGGCAGGAGCACGGCCTGGTCTTCACGACCGCGACTGGCCAGCCCCTGGACGCCACCGGCGTGACGTCGGCTTTGCAGCGACACCTGCTGCGGGCGGGACTACGTCGGCAGCGGTTCCACGACCTGCGGCACGCTTGCGCGTCCCTCCTGCTTTCGCGCGGGGTCAGCCCGAGAGTGGTGATGGAAGTGCTCGGCCACTCCCAGATCAGCCTGACCATGGATACCTACAGCCATGTGCTCCCGAATCTCCTCTCCGATGCCGCGGCCCAAATGGACCAACTCCTGACCGGGGATGCGGCTGCATCTGTACCGGCGGCCGGACCTGGTGCGCTGACCTTGGACAACCCAGCGCGAGGGGGCTCCATTCCCCGAGAGTGTGCCCCGGGCGCCCCTTCTGTCGAGTAGCCCTTCGAGGACCGACTGCCCCCAACTATCGTGGTCGGACAAGGCTGGATCGTCGCGACTCCAGGCAAGCACCTACCGAATCAGCTCGGACCGGAGCAAACTGACGGCGGGGCTGCGGCGCGGGTGAGGAGGCGGACTACTGTCAGACGATCTCGACCTGATCTCGGAGTCATGTACTTTGCCACCAGGGTGTTACAGGCACTCCTGGTGGCGGCGAGCCATGTCCGCCCATCTGCCGCCTGACAGTTGGCTGCGCTCGCGCATCGAGCCGGGGACCGCTTGGTCGCCATGGACCGGGACCATGCACCGGTGCGGCCTCGAACCAGGAGGCCCCGTGGGTACGAGATCAGGTTTCGGCTGCTCCGTGACCACTTCCGCGTCGGAGCGCCGAAAGCACCAGACGAGGTGGCGGTTCACCAACGGCCCGAGCCTGGCGCCCTGCGCGAGCCGCCCGGTGACCGCCTGCTGGGCGGCCCGGGCGGCTCCGCGTCGTCACCCAGATTGCGGGCCGTGACCTCTACCACCTCGTCCGCCACCACAAGGATCCAAGGCCAAGAGGGCCGGGGCAGCCGCGCTCCACTCTTCCACCCAGGGGCTGCCTGATCGGGGGCAGCCGTCGGTGTCCCTCTCGGACAGGACCTCTCCAGGGCCTCTTGTTTGCCGACGGTGTCGAAGGCTACCCGGCCACGTAGGCCACAGCCGTGCCTGTGGCCTACCGATTGGGTGACGCATTCCTGCCCGATTGCGAGCCGGGAGACCACTTCGGTCCTGTTCAGCTACACGGAGAAACGGACTTCCGCAAAGCCTTCCAATCGGGCGAACGTCTACCGGGACGGTGGCTCAGACGCTGGCCGTGCAGTAGGCCGCCACCGAGGCCCTCCCGTCCCAACCGAATACTCTTTCCGGCTACAGGAGACGCAGGTGTGCAGATCTACCAGGGTCGGAGATCGCGAGAGATGCGTCGTGCCCGCCATTGTCAAGGTCGAGCCGCAGATGGGACTTGCATGTGGGCGGGCAGTGTCAGCAACGCGCCGGCGGATCCTGTGTCGCTGCGAACTGCCGAGGTGCCAAAGGTGTGGCTAGACCGGGGATGAAATACGTACGGCTACCTGCTAGACTTTCAGCCATGTTTCGCCCGCTGCCTCCGCAGGTGCTGCCGACGACCGAGGCGAGAGCACGACTCAGTCAGATTGTGGCCGACTTCGCTCGGCTCGGCGCCGCGGCTGAGCCCGTGGCTTTTGGCAGCCACCGCAAGCCCCAGGGTGTAATCGTGCCCTGGGAGCTTTGGGCAGAGCTAGCTCCTGCAGTCGAGGACCTCTTGGATGCAACCGAGGCAAAGCATCGCCTCGCCGAGGCTGGCGACGCCAGGACCGACTTCGACGAAGTCGCCGCGGCGTTGGGCCGTGACCCGAGCCGCTACCGCTGAGAGGTGCCGGCAGCCTGGCGCCGGACGCTCCTACCCCAAGTCCTCGACGACCTTCGAGCCTTGGCAGCAGTCGATGAGGAGCTTGTCGACGCGGCACTCCGAGCTATCAGCGACCTGGCCGGCAGGCGCCGGATCGGCAAGGCGCTCGGGGCCCGCCTGGTGAGCGGCGATCTGGAAGGCTGCCGACGGCTCCGTTTCGACCTGCCTGGACGGCGGCCCGAGCGCTACCGCGTCGTCTACCGCCTTCGCCCCAGCGAGGACCGCCCTGACACAGTGGAAGTGATCTCGGTCGGGCCCCGCGGCGGTCATGCCGTCTATCGGGAGGCCGTGACCAGGCTCGAATTTCGGCCTGGTAACGGCGAGGGTGCCCGGGAGAAGACAAGGTGAGCTGGCCCTGCCTGCTCTTATAGTGCTCCTCCATGCACACTCCAGAGAAGATGAGCGAGTTCCCAAAGCGGTAGTTCCGGGCGCTGGAGCAGCACGGCCTCGGCGACCAAAGTGCCTTCGTCCGCGCCCACCGGCTCCGCGCAGATCTCTTAG
>JAKBTP010000043.1 GCA_021844355.1 bacterium
GGTCGGGCCTCAGACCTCGCGCCTCATATGACCGTGGCCGCCCGGAATGGGAGCCTCAAGATCCCATGGACGTCCGCCGCCCACCCGCCCGCGTGGCGCCCGTCCCGGCCACCACGCTGAAAACGCCGCCCCGGCTCGGGTTATCATCCGGACCCAGGACCACTCGGCCGATTCCGCCGAGAGTGGGACGTCGCCATCAGCCATGGGGAGGGGAAGCTAGTGACACTGGTAACGTCCGAGCTCGGCGCCAGCAGTACGGGCCTCCGACGCGGTGCCATCGGCTTGCGG
Organism: bacterium; assembly: GCA_021844355.1. Classification (GTDB taxonomy): domain Bacteria; phylum Chloroflexota; class Dormibacteria; order Aeolococcales; family Bog-877; genus JAJYXT01. The sequence goes on from JAKBTP010000043.1 coordinate 289, forward strand.
GAGGTTCTGTTCCAGAGCGTCACCGACATGGCCCCGGGGGCCGCCATCGCAGCCTCCATCCCGGCCGGAGTCGCCTTCGCCGGCGGGGGGCTGCCGCTCTCGGTCCTGATCGCGCTGATCGCCTGCCTGCTCTGCGCCTCCTGTGTGGGCGAGCTGGCCCGCGAACTGCCGTCGGCGGGGTCGATGGGCACCTACGCCGCCCGCGGGCTCCACCCCTCGGTCGGATTCCTGGTCAACTGGGCCTACGTGGCGGTGGCCGGGCTGATCCCACCACTGGTGCTGCTGCAGCTGGGGTACACCGTGGCCGCCACCGTCAACAGCTATGACGCCGGCTTCTCCCTCAACCTCTGGTGGCTCTTCACCATCGCCGGGGCCCTGATCGTGCTGGCGGCGGGCTACTACGGCATCCGCGCCTCCGCCCGGATGGGCACCGTCCTGGGCACCTTCGAGATCGTGGTGTTCGTGGTCCTGGCGGTGCTCTTCGTGGTCAAGGCCGGGCACGGCAACACCCTGGACGTCTTCACCACCAAGTTCACCCCGGTCCACTTCCGCGGCCTGAGCGGGATCATCGCCGGCTCGGTCTTCACCATCCTGGCATTCGGAGGCTTCGAGGGCGCCGCCCCGCTGGCCGAAGAGGCCAAGGATCCCCGCAAGACCATCCGCCGAGCGGTGCTCGGCGCCACGTTGGGGGTGGGCATCATCTACATCTTCACCACCTACGCAGCCGACGTGGTCTTCGGCCCGGCCCACTTCGCCCTGTTCAGCAGCGCGGGAGCGGCGTCGTGGCAGGGAATCGCCAAGGCTTCCTACGGGATCTTCTGGCTCCTGGTCTTCCTGGCGATCGTCAACTCCACCATCGCCAACTCCAACGCCGGAGTCACGGTCTCTACCCGCACCGCCTACGCCATGGGCCGGATCGGCGCCTTCCCACGCTTCTTCGCCACCGTGCACCGCAGCCACAGGACCCCCCAGTACGGGATCCTGACCGCGTTTCTGGCCAGCGTCGGGGTGGCGGTCGGGCTGGGTCTCCACTTCAACCCCTTCGTCGCCTTCGCCATGGTGGGCACCGGGATCGTGATCCTGTTGGTCGCCATCTACCTTTTGGTGAACGCCGCCTGCATCGGCTACTTCCTCAAGACCCGCGGGTCGCAGGTGAACTGGTGGCTGCACGTGGTGGTGCCGGTGCTGGGAATCGTGGCCTTCCTGCCCGCCTGGTTCAGCGGCGCCGGGATCCCGATCTTCTCCTTCATCTCCCCCCTCCCGGCCCCCTACTCCTACATGGGCCCGGCCATGGGCGGATGGATGGTGGTGGGCCTCATCTACATGCTCTACCTCTACCAGCGGCACCCCGACCGGGTGACGGCGGTGGGCACCGTCCATCTGGACCTGGAGCCGGAGATTGGCCCGGGGTCAGTCCCCGACGTGGGGTAGCGCCTTGGTGGAGCCCGATCTCCCGCCGCTGCGCCCTGGCACCGCCATGGAGGTGAGACCGTGAGTGGCCTGGATGTGATGACCTTCGAGCCCGCGCCGGAGCGGTATGCGTGGACCTTCGGCGGGGCCGATCCGGTGGCCCGGATCCGCCCCGGCACCGTGGTGCGGCTGTTCACCGAGGACTGCTTCAACGGCCGGGTGCGGAGCGAGCGCGACCTGGTCTCCGAGGTCTGCCAGTTTCCTTTTCTCAATCCCCAGACCGGTCCCTTCTACGTGGAGGGCGCCGAGGTTGGGGACACCTTGGCGGTGCACTTCATAGAGATCGAGCCCGCCCGCGACTGGGCCGCCTCCACCACTGTGCCGCTCTTCGGTGCCCTCACCGCCACCCACCTGACCGCCCTGCTCCACGAGCCGCTGCCCGAGCTGGTGTGGATTTGGGAGCTGGACCGCAAGGCCCGCACCTGCCAGTTCCGGGCCCGCTCGGGGGAGTTCCAGGTGGCGCTGCCCATGGATCCCATGCACGGTACGGTGGGGGTGGCGCCCGCCAACCTGGAGGTGCGCTCCGCCCTGGTTCCGGACGCCTTCGGCGGCAACATGGACACCCCCGAGATGAGAGCCGGGGTCACCTGCTACCTCGGCGTCAACGTGGAGGGGGCACTGCTCTCATTGGGAGATGGCCATGCCCGCCAGGGCGAGGGCGAAACCTGCGGGGTGGCGGTCGAGACCGCGATGAACACCGTGCTGGCGATCGAGCTGATCAAGGGGCGGCCCTGTCCCTGGCCGCGCCTGGAGTCGGAGACCCACATCATGTCCACCGGCTCGGTGCGGCCGCTGGAGGACGCGTTCAGGATCGCCCAGTCAGACCTGGTGCACTGGCTCGTGGAGGATTACGGCCTGGAGGCGATGGACGCGTACCAGCTGGTCACCCAGGCCGTGCTGGCCCCCCTCGCCAATGTCTGCGACACCAACTACACCTCGGTGGCCAAGTTCCCCAAGCAGTTCCTGCCCCCAGGAGAGGCTATGCGGGGTGTTGACCGGCACCTGCGCCAGCTGGCGGCTGACTATCGCCGGGGCCACTCCTGACCGAGGGCGCCTGGAACTCATAACGGGTCCGAGTGGGCAGCATCTGGGCGCTCTGTTTCGTGACG
>JAKBTP010000160.1 GCA_021844355.1 bacterium
CTTCGCCCTCTGCGACGGGGAGCGCGCCCTGATGCTGCCGCCGGCCCGTGACTACAAGGCGGCCCTGGAGGGGGACCGCGGCCCCAACACCGGGGGGATGGGCGCCTACGCCCCGCCCCAGCTGCCCTCCTGGGAGGAGCTGAACCGGCAGGTCCTCAGCCAGGTGGTGGAGCCGGTTCTGGCCGAGATGGCGAGGCTTGGGTGCCCCTTCGTGGGCTGTCTGTACGTGGGCGGGATGGTGGTCTCGGGCCAGGTCCAGGTCCTGGAGTTCAACGCGCGCTTCGGGGACCCCGAGGCCGAGGTCCTGCTCCCCTGGCTGCCGGACCTCCTGCCCCAGCTCCGGCTGGCGGCCCGGGGAGGGCTGGGGTCCGGGCTGGCGCCCCGCCCGGAGGGGGCGTCGGTGGGGGTGGTGGCGGTGCGCGAGCCCTATCCCGGACCGGTGGAGCCCGGGGGGGAGGTGGTGGGGCTGGACCGCCTCCCCGAGGGGTGCCTTGCCTTCCAGATGGGGACCCGGGCCGGGCCCGGCGGGAGGCCGGAGGTCTCCGGGGGCAGGGTGGTGGTCGTGGTCGGCTCCGGCCCCGACCTGGGCACGGCTCGGGAGCTGGCCTACCGCGGGATCGGCGCCGTGCGGTTCCCCGGGATGCGCTACCGCGGCGACATCGCCGCCCGCGCCGGCGGAGGATGACATCGGTGCCCAGGGACCCGGCCGAGGCCCTCTCCGAGAAGCGCCGCGAGCTGGAGGCGGAGCTGGCGGCGCTGGCTCCGCCCCGGCAGGAGCGCGGCGTCCAGCCTCAGTTCGGCAAGCGGGCCGGCGACCACATCGCCGAGAGCGCGGACCTCATGGTGCGGGCCCAGGCCGCGACCGCCCTGCGCCAGCTGCTGGTGGAGGTGGAGGCGGCGCTGGCGCGGCTCCGCCAGGGCGAGTACGGCCGCTGCGAGGTGTGCGGCGGGGAGATCGGCGCCGCCCGCCTCGAGGCCGTCCCCTGGGCCGGGCGCTGCATCAGCTGCGCCGAGGCGAGGCGCCGCTGAGCGGCGGCCCCCGGGGCCGCCCCGTTAACCTTGCAAGGCGATGGCCGCGGTTGGACTGATCGAGAGCGCCCTCAGGCAGGGGCAGCAGACGCTGGTCTCCAGCCGGCTGCGCACCCGGCACCTGGTGGAGCTGGCCGCAGCGCTGGAGGGATCCGGCCTGGCCGGGCTGGACGTCTTCGGCGGTGCCACCTTCCAGGTGGCGCTGGAGCACCTGGGTGAGGACCCCTTCGACCGCCTTCGCCAGCTGCGCCAGGCAACCACGCTCCCCCTCTCCGGCCTGCTTCGAGGGCAGTCGCTGGTGGGCCCGAGGCCGGTGGCGGACGACGTGGTCGACCTGTTCGTGGCTCGGGTGGCGGCCGCGGGACTGGATGTCCTCCGCTGCTTCGACCCCCTCAACGACACTCGCAACCTGGCCAGCGTGGCCCGGGCGGCGACCCGAGCCGGCTGCCAGGCGGAGGGGGTCATCGTCTACACCAAGAGCCCGGTGCACTCCGACCACACGTTCATCGGGGTGGGATCCGAGCTGGCCAGGATGGGCTTCAAGAGCCTCTGCCTCTTCGACCCCGCCGGGCTGCTCGGCGCCGGCAGCGCCCGGGCCATCGTCTCCGGCCTGCGGGAGGCCACCTCCCTGCCGGTATCCCTGCACTGCGCCACCATCACCGGGCAGGCGGCCTTCGCCTACCTGGCCGGGACCGAGGCCGGCGCCGCGGCGCTGGACGTCTGTCTCTCCCCCCTGGGAGGCGGTGCCGCCCTCCCCAGCACGGAGGGGGTGGTGGCCGCCCTGGCGGGCACCGAGAGGGAGCCGGAGGTCGACTCGCAGGTGATCCTGGCGGCGGCGGACCGGCTGGACGCCATCCTGCCCCTGTACCAGCTGGTGGCGGACCCCAGCGGTTGGCAGCTGGACTCGGGAACCCTGCGCACCCAGCTCGCCCCCTCGGTGCAGCAGCACCTCGCCTGGGAGTGCCAGCTCCAGGGGGTCTCAGAGCGAATGCCCGAGGTCATGGCGGAGATCGGCAGGGTGCGCGAGGAGATGGGCTATCCCCCGCTGATCAGCCCGGTGGCGGAGGTGGTCGTCACCCAGGCGGTGGCCAACGTGGCCTCGGGCGAGCGCTACCTGATAGTCGCCCAGGACGTCAAGGACTACTTCCTCGGCCTCTTCGGCAGCCCACCGGGGCCCACGGACCCCGAGGTCCAGCACCTGGTGATCGCCAACGAGGAGCCGATCACCGTCCGCCCGGGCGATGTCCTCGAGCCCATGCTGGAGGAGGCCCGGCGCCGGCTGGCCCGCCAGGGGATGGCTGAGGTCTCGGACGAGCTGCTGCTGGAGTTCGTGCTCTTCCCGGAGGCCGCGCTGGCCCTGGCCCGGGGTGAGGCCCACGTCGAGCGGCTGGACGACGAGGCCCAGGAGGAGCCGGAGCCCGAGCCGGTGGACGGCGGAGACCTCTCCGAGCCCGTGGGGGACGCCGCGGCCGTGCCGTTGGGGCCGCCCCCCGAGATCGCCCCGGCGGTCCCCGAGGAGGCCGCGGTCCGGGAGTTCTCCGTCGAGGTGGACGGAGAGGTGTTCGAGGTGCGGGTGGTGGCCCGGGGAGGTTTCCCGGCCCCGGTGCCGGCGGCTCCGGGGGCCCACGGCGGGGGGGCGGTGCGCGCCCCCATGCAGGGGCTGGTGGCGAAGGTGACGGTCCAGGTCGGGGACCACGTGGAGGTGGGCCAGACGGTGGCTGTGCTGGAGGCGATGAAGATGCAGAACGACATCCCCTCCGACGTCTCCGGGGTGGTCCAGGCGATCAACGTCCAGGCCGGACAGGTCGTGAGCCGGGGGGACCCCCTGGTCACGGTGGCCTAGCCCCCGTGTTCGACACCGTCCTGGTCGCCAACCGTGGGGAGATCGCGGTCCGGGTGATCCGCGCCCTGCGGGACCTGGGGCTGAGATCGGTGGCGGTTTATTCCGAGGCCGACCGGGGCGCCTTCCACACCCGGATGGCCGACCGGGCGGTGGAGATCGGCCCCAGCCCCTCCTCGCAGTCCTACCTGAACCTGGACCGGTTGATCCAGGCGGCCAAGGAGACGGGGGCCCAGGCGATCCACCCGGGCTATGGCTTCCTCTCGGAGAACCCCCGGCTGGCCCGGGCCTGCGCCGAGAACGGGCTGACCTTCGTCGGTCCCCCGGCGGAGGCCATGGCGGCGATGGGGGACAAGGTGACGGCCAGGGGGATCATGCAGAGGGCCGGGGTCCCGGTGGTCCCCGGGACCGAGGCGATCTCCGAGACCGGGGCGGCTGTGGAGGCGGCGAGGGAGATCGGCTACCCGATCCTGGTCAAGGCCTCGGCCGGGGGCGGGGGGATCGGCATGCGGGCGGCTCGGGACGAGGAGGAGCTGAAGTACGCCATCACCGCCTGCAGCGAGGCGGCGGCGCGCTCCTTCGGCGATCCCCGGGTCTTCCTGGAGCACCTGGTCGAGGAGCCCCGCCACATCGAGATCCAGGTCCTGGCGGACGGCCACGGCGGGACGATCCACCTGGGAGAGCGCGAGTGCTCGATCCAGCGGCGCCACCAGAAGCTCCTGGAGGAATGCCCCTCCACGGCCATCTCCCCGGAGATGAGGCAGCGGATGGGGGAGGCCGCGGTGCGGGCCGCCGAGGCGGTGGGCTACCGCAACGCCGGGACCGTGGAGTTCATCGAGTCCCGGGGATCCTTCTACTTCCTGGAGATGAACACAAGGTTGCAGGTGGAGCACCCGGTGACCGAGCTGACCACCGGGCTGGACCTGGTAGTGGCCCAGTTGCGGATCGCCCTCGGTGAGCGGCTGCCGGTGCGCCAGGAGGAGGTCACCTGGACGGGGTGGTCGATCGAGTGCCGGATCAACGCGGAGGACCCCTGGCAGGACTTCCTGCCCACCCCGGGCCGGGTCACCTGGTACCACGAGCCGTCCGGTCCGGGGGTCAGGGTGGACAGCTCCCTCTCCGGGCCCGGGGTGGTCAGCCCCTTCTACGACCCGATGGTGGCCAAGATGGTGGTCCACGGCGAGACCCGGGAGCAGGCTGCGGCGCGTGCCCGGCGGGCCCTCCACGAGTACTGGATCGGGGGGATCACCACCAACATCCCCTACCACGCCGTCCTCCTGGGCGACCCCGACTTCCTGGCGGGCCGGCTCACCACCGAGTTCATCCCCACCCATCCGGAGCTCCTCGATCGCGCACGCGACTGGCGCGCCGCCCAGGAGGAGGCCATGCGCGGCTTCGCCACCGACCGGAGGCGGGTGGCGGCGATGGCGGCCGCGGTGGCCGCGGCCGGGGGGGCCTGAGCCCCGGGGTCAGGCGGCGGGGGGGGCTGAGACGGGCAGGGCCGGGAGGCTGAGCTCGTACGGCGGTGAGATCAGGGTGTGGTCCACGTCCGCCAGCGGCGCCCCCACGGTGAGGACCAGCGGCCCGGACCCCAGGCCGGTGGCGGTGATCACCATCTGCCGGGAGCTCGACTGGTAGCTCACCTGGACCCCGGAGACCTGGGTCCCCGACTGGGTCAGCTGCACCGACTGGGCCCCCACGGTGGCGGGGTCCAGGTCGGCGTCGAACTGGAGCACGAAGGTCACCGAGCCCGGCGCCGTGCTGCTGGTGGTGGCGGAGATCACCATCGGCCCGGGGGGGAGGGCGGTGGGCTGGCCGAGGGTGAGGGCCGTCAGTTCACCGGTGGTCCCCGTGACGCTCACCGAGGCGGTCTCGTCCACATACACGGCGGGAAGGCCGCTGGTGGGGTCGCGGAGCAGCTCGAGCTGGACCTGGTAGACGCTGGAGCCGGACGAACTGGCGGTGCTGGAGATGGCGTAGAAGCGGTCGAAGTGGCCGGGCAGGAGCGACGAGGTGGGGATCGTGGTCCCCGGCGCCAGCAGCCCCTGGATGGCGGTCAGGGCGCCCGCGCCCCCGCTGACCTGGAGCTGGGCCAGGGTGCTGGCGGTGTCCAGGGCGGCGGCGGCGGCGCCCGCTCCCGCGGCGCCTGCCCCGGGTGGGGCGGACAGCTGGATGGTCAGGACCTCTGAGCCGCCGCCCGTGGTCTGCACCACGGAGATGGCCGTGCCCTCAGGTGACCACGCCGGGAGGCTGACACCGGAGAGGCTGCTGATCAGATGGCTGGTACCTGTGGCCAGGGCGAGCGCTCCGAGCTGGGAGCCCACCCCCGGGGTGGTGGCCACGTAGGCGATGTACTGCCCTCCGGGGCTGAAGGCGAGCTGGGAGAGGGCGACGCCGGCTGGCGCCACCACCACCGCCCGGGGCGCCGCCCCGGTGCTCGAGGCCACCACCACGCTGTCCCGCCCGCCGGAGAGCGCCACGTAGGCGATCTGGGAGCCGTCCGGGGAGAAGACGGGGACACCCTGGATCCCGGTCAGCCGGAGGGATGACCCGGTGCCGAGGTCGTAGAGGGTGGGGATGCCCTGGGGATCGGCGTACAGCGCCGTCAGGCCGGGGGCCGCCTCGAAGAACCCCGAGGGCCCGAGCTTCACGAAGGGGTACGCCGCGGTCACCTGGCCGTCCAGGTTGGCCTCCAGGAGGCCCTGTCCGCCGCTGTACAGCAGGGTGCTGTCATTGACCCAGGAGGCCACTGGGTCGGGGTCGGGGCTGGAAGCCACCACCTGGGGCTGGCCGCCCCCTCCCAGGGGGACCACCTCCAGCTCGGAGGAGGAGCCGGCCGTGGACCAGTAGGCCAGCGACTGGCTGTCCGGGGACGGCTGGGGGCCCGCGGCGCCCGGGGCCAGGAGAGCCGCCGGGCTGCCGAGGGAGAAGACGCCGGCCGCTCCGGGCACCGCCGCCGGGGAGGCCGTCCCTTGGGCCAGGGCGCTCTGGGCGAGGACCAGCAGCTGTCCGTCGGGAGCGTACTGGAGGGCGGTCGGCTGAACGACGGTGGCCACCTGGGAGACCGCAACCAGGGAGGGGGGGTAACCCATCGGGGTGGCGGAGAGGGGGGCGGTCCCGAAGGGGATGACGATGTTGGAGAGGGGGGTGGCTCCGTCCTGCGCCCGGGCGGCCTTGCGGCTGATGGTCACCTCGTAGGCTACGTTGGGGACCAGCTGGTGGAGGGGCCGGATGGACAGCCGGGTGGCGCTCTTCCAGGCGGTGGAGACGGTGAGGGCGGGCTGGATCCGCAGGCCCTGGACCACGCTTGACTCGACCATCGGCTGATTGAAGCTGAGGTCGATGGCCTGGTTGACCGCCACCCGCGGGTTGTTCTGGACCGAGGCCTGGACCACGACCTGCCGGGGGCCGGGGGGGAGCACCAGCACCGAGACCAGCACCACCCCGAGCATGGCCAGGCCGGCCAGGCCCAGGCCCACTCCGAAGAGGGAGCCGACCCGGTGGCGCCGTGGCGTCTGCGCGGAGCTCCTGGCCCGGTGCTCGGCCAGCAGGCTGGCCCTGAGGTGGGCCCGATAGTTGGGCTCCGCCTCACCGATCTGGACTGTGGTGAGCAGCTGGCGCAGCTCGCGCGCGGTGGCCAGGAGCCGCCCATCCGGGTCCTCGCTCTGGGGGAAGACCACGGCCAGCTCGTCCTCGACCTCGCGCCGGCGCCGCCGGAAACGGTCAACCATCGGCGCCCTCCGGGCTCTGGGCCGTCGCTCTTCCGGCCAGCAGCCGCTGGCGCAGGGTGGCGGTGCCACGGAACACCAGCAGCTTCACCGCCCCCTCCGACTTGCCCATGATCTGGCCGATCTCGGCCAGCTTGAGGTCCTCCCCGTACTTCAGGGTCATGGCGATCCGCTGCTGCTCCGGCAGCTCCCCGATCTCCGTCCAGACCTCCTGGGCGGAGAGCCTGAGGGCCACCTCCTCGTCGACGGCGGGCGCGCTGTCGACCGGGTCCGGCACCTCATCGAGACTGTCCTCGGGGTGCCGCTGCGAGCGGTAGTGATCGGTGATGGCATTGACCGCTATCTGGTAGAGCCAGGAGGAGAAGGGGTGCCCGGTGCTGCGGTACCGGGACAGCCCCCGCAGGGCCTTGAAGAAGACCTCGCTGGTGATGTCCTCGGCCACCTCCCGGCTGCGAACGCGGGAGGCGACATAGCGGTAGATCTGCGGAAAGTAGCGGTCGTACAGCGCACCGAAGCACTCCGGGTCCTCCTTGGCTCTGGCAACCAGCCGCTCCTCCTCCTCGAGTCCCGAGGTCAAGGCCAGAGACCTTCGGCCGCTATCTTGAACGCGGCCCTTCTGAGGCTGGTTACGCCCGGCACTCGCATCCTCACGCGCAGCTGCGCACTCCGCCCCTCCCCGCCGGGGGGCTCTACATCCGCCACCCCCTTATACTGCCTGGAGTTGTCGCCGGTTTCGCCGCCCCGCCCCACGGCTTGATCGACCGCTACGCCCCCCCGGAGCTGAGAGCGGTCTGGTCGGACGAGCACCGCATCCGGCTGTGGCTGCAGGTGGAGGTGGCCGTGGCCCAAGCGCTGGCGGCCGTGGGCCGCCTGCCCGCGGACGAGCTGGCGGCGATCGAGGGTGCCGCCCCACCGGAGCTCTCCCGGGTGCGTGAGCTGGAGCAGGAGCAGGGGCATGACCTGGCCGCCTTTGTGTCGGCGGTCCAGGAGGAGGTGGGGCCGCTGGCCCGCCGACTGCACTTCGGCCTGACCAGCCAGGACGTGGTGGACTCCGCGCTGGCCCTCCAGCTGCGGGAGGCCGGCTCGATCGTCCTCCTGGACCTCGAGAAGCTCCTGGAGGCGCTTCGGGTGGCCGCGCGCAGGCACCGGCGCACCCCGATGATCGGGAGGACCCATGGGATGCACGCCGAGCCGGTCACCTTCGGATTCGTCCTGGCCAACCACCTGGACGAGCTGGAGAGGGCCGGGCGGCGTCTCCGCCAGGCGGAGGCCGAGGTGGTGGTGGGCAAGGTCTCCGGGACCGTGGGCACCCATGGCACCGTCTCCCGGGAGGTCGAGCGGGACGCTCTCTCCCGCCTCGGGCTGGAGCCGGCCGCCATCACCACCCAGGTGGTGGCCCGGGACCGCCACGCCGCCTTCCTCTGCTCCCTGGCGCTGGCCGGGGCCAGCTGCGAGCGGCTGGCGTTGACCTTCCGCCACCTGCAGCGCACCGAGGTGGGGGAGGTGAGGGAGCCGTTCGCGGCGGCCCAGAAGGGCTCCTCGGCCATGCCCCACAAGCGCAACCCGGTCAGCCTGGAGCAGGTCTGTGGCCTGAGCCGGCTCCTCCGGGGGCTGGCGGTGGCTGGGCTGGAGGACGTCAGCCTCTGGCACGAGCGCGACATCTCCCACTCCTCGGTGGAGCGGGTGGCCCTGCCCGACGCCACCATGGCGCTCTCCCACATGCTGCGCACCCTCCGCCGGGTGGTGGAGGGGATGGAGGTGGATGAGGCGGCCATGGCGGTGAACCTGGCGCGTCGCGGCGGGGTGGCGCGCAGCCAGAGGGTGCTGCTGCGCCTGGTGGCCGCGGGGATGGAGCGGGACCGCGCCTACCGGCTGGTCCAGCAGCTGGCGGCCAGCGCCGACCACCCGGGGGGTGACTTCCGGGCCAGCTGCCTGGCGAGCTCCCAGCTCATGGAGGCGCTCTCACCCGATGAGCTCGAGGAGGCGCTGGACATCGACGCCGACCTGGAGGAGGCGGCGGCTGCCGTGGACGCGCTGGCGGGGCGAGGGGGCCTCCGGGGAGGGGCTGCCCGGTGACCGAGGACGCCATCGGCGCGGTGGAGCTGGAGGGGCTGCCGCTCTACCGCCGGGGGAAGGTGAGGGACACCTTCGCGCTGGACGGCCGCCTCCTGATGGTGGCGACTGACCGCATCTCCGCCTTCGACTGCGTGCTTCCCGACCTGATCCCCGGGAAGGGGCGGCTCCTCACCGCCCTGGCCCGGCACTGGTTCCAGAGGACGGCGGAGCTGGTCCCCAATCACCTGCTCCCGGACGACCCCGGGCTCCTCGCGGCGCCTCTCTGGGAGCGGGTCGCGGGGCGGTCGATGCTAGTTCGCCGCGCCGAGCGCATAGACGTCGAGTGCGTGGTCCGGGGCCGGCTGGCGGGATCGGGCTGGGAGGAGTACCAGCTGCAGGGGACGCTGGCCGGTGAGCCCCTCCCCCCGGGGCTGACCTTCGGGGCGGAGCTGGACCGGCCACGCTTCACCCCGGCCACCAAGAGCGACTCCGGCCACGACCAGAACATCTCCCGGGCCCAGCTTCGGGAGCTGGTGGGGGCGGAGACGGCAGACCTGCTGGAGGCGACCAGCATCCGGCTGTACCGAGCCGGCGCCGGCGGCTATCTCCGGGCCGGGTTCGTCCTGGTGGACACCAAGTTCGAGTTCGGCTGGATCGAGGGCGTGCTGACCCTCATCGACGAGCTTCTGACCCCGGACTCCTCCAGGCTCTGGGAGGTGGGGTCGGCCGGGGCCAGCCCCGGCTTCGACAAGCAGCCGGTGCGCGACTGGCTCCTGGCGAGCGGCTGGAACCGGCAGCCGCCGGCTCCCCGGCTGCCCCCGGAGCTGATCTCCGAGACCCGCCGCCGTTACCAGGAGGTACTGACACGGACCCTCAGCAGCAGTTCCTAGCCGAGGTGGTGGTGACCCTCAAGCCGGTGGTCAACGACCCCCAGGGGCTGGCGGTCACCCAGGGGCTGCACGCCCTCGGCTACCCCGAGGTGCGGGGGACCCGGGTGGGAAAGCACATCCAGCTGACGCTCGTGGCCCAGGACCGCCAGAGCGCGGAGTCCCGGGTCGAGGAGATGTGCCGCCGGCTCCTCTGCAACGGGGTGATCGAGGACTTCCACTTCCAGCTGTCCGAGACCGGCGCCTGAGGTGACCTGGCGCTGCGGGATCGCCGTCTTCCCCGGGACCTGGTCGGAGCGGGACTGCGCCCACTGGGTGGAGCTGGCCGGCGGTGACCCGGTGATGCTGTGGCACGCCGAGCCGGAGCTGAAGGGAGCGGACGTCGTGATCCTCCCGGGGGGGTTCGCCCACGGGGACTACCTCCGGACCGGGGCGATAGCCCGCTTCGCCCCCCTGATGGCCGCGGTCCGTGAGCACGCCCTCGCCGGTGGGCCGGTGCTGGGGATCTGCAACGGCTTCCAGATCCTCTGCGAGGCCCAGCTCCTGCCCGGGGCCCTCCTGCGGAACAGCTGCCTGCAGTTCCGCTGCCAGACGACCCACCTCCGGGTGGAGGTGAGCCGGGGGCCCTTCCTCTCTGGGCTGGAGGCCGGAGAGGTGCTGCAGATGCCCATCTCCCACGGTGAGGGGCGCTACTACGCGCCCCCCGAGCAGCTCCGAGAGCTGGAGGCGGGAGGGCAGGTGGCCCTGCGCTACTGCGGTCCCTCCGGGGACCTGGGCGACCAGCACAACCCCAACGGGTCCCTGCGGCACATCGCCGGGGTGATGAACGCGGAGGGCAACGTCCTGGGGATGATGCCGCACCCCGAGCGCGCCTGCGAGCCGCTCCTGGGGTCCGAGGACGGCCTCCAGCTTCTCCGGGCAGCCCTCGCCGTCCTGGCGCCGCGATGACCGCGGGGATGGCGGCCCCCAGCCCGGGCCAGCTGCGGGAGCTGGCCCTCACCGAGGAGGAGTACCACCACGCCGTCCGCCAGCTGGGAAGGGTGCCCAACCAGCTGGAGCTGGGGATGCTGGGGGCCCTCTGGTCCGAGCACTGCTCCTACAAGACCTCCCGCCGGCTGCTCTCCCAGCTCAGCTCCCAGGCGCCCCAGGTGGTCGTCGGACCCGGTGAGAACGCCGGGGTGGTGGACCTAGGCGACGGGCTCCTCTGCTGCTTCAAGATCGAGTCCCACAACCATCCCAGCGCCATCGAGCCGGTCCAGGGGGCGGCGACCGGGGTGGGCGGCATCCTGCGGGATGTGTTCGCCATGGGCGCCCGGCCGGTCGCCATCCTCGACGCCCTGCGCTTCGGCGAGCTGGACGACGCCGCCCAGCGGCACCGCTTCGCCAAGGTGGTCGAGGGGGTGGGCCACTACGGCAACTGCATCGGGGTGCCGACCGTGGGCGGGGAGACCTACTTCGACGCCGCCTACCAGGGCAACTGCCTGGTGAACGCCATGTGTGTGGGGCTGGTGACCGCCCCGCGGCTGCTGCACGCGGTGGCCCGGGGGGTGGGCAACCCGGTGCTGCTGGTGGGGGCGGACACCGGCCGGGACGGCATCCACGGCGCCACCTTCGCCTCGGTGCAGCTGGACGAGGGAGCGGAGGAGCGCCGGCCCGCAGTCCAGGTGGGCAACCCGTTCCTGGAGAAGTGCCTCATGGAGGCCTGCCTGGAGCTGGCCGGCAGCAGCGCCCTCCTGGGGCTCCAGGACTGTGGCGCCGCCGGTCTCACCAGCAGCTGCGCCGAGATGGCGCGGCGGGGCGGGGTGGGGATCCGTCTCGACCTGGACAAGGTGGCCCGCCGCGAGCTGGGGATGACCCCCTACGAGGTGATGCTGAGCGAGTCCCAGGAGCGGATGGTGCTGGTGGTGGAGCGGGGACGCGTGGAGGAGGTCCGGGCGGTCTTCGACCGCTGGGAGCTCCGCTCGGACGTGGTGGGGGAGGTGATCGCCCCGGAGGAGCTGCAGGTAATTGCGGAGGGGGAGATGGTGGCCCGGCTGCCGCTCCCGGTTCTGGTGGATGGCTTCCCGCCCCGCCGTCCTGGGAGCTCCCGGCCCCCTCGGGTGGAGCGCGACCTCGGCGCCGACCCGCTGACCGGGGGATTGTCCTGGACGCTGGAGGAGGCCTGGCTCCGCCTCCTGGCCTCCCCCAACTGCGCCGACACCAGCTGGATCTACCGCCAGTACGACCATCAGGTCGGGGACGACACGGTGGTCCTCCCCGGTTGGGACGCCGCCGTGGTGCGGCTCCGGGGGCGGCAGGACGGCCTCGCCATCACCGTGGACGGTGCCCACCGCAGCTCCCTCCTGGACCCCCGCCGGGGCGCCCAGCTGGCGGTGGCGGAGGCGGTGCGCAACCTGGCCTGCCTGGGCGCCCGCCCGCTGGCCCTCACCAACTGCCTCAACTTCGGGGACCCGGAGAGGGAGGAGGTGATGTGGCAGCTGGAGGAGGCGGTGGCCGGGCTGGCGGACGCCTGCCGGCAGCTGGCCATCCCCGTGGTGAGCGGAAACGTGAGCCTCTACAACGACCTCTCCGGCGCCTCCATACCACCCACCCCGGTGGTGGGGGTGGTGGGCTTGGTGGGTGACGTCCGCCGCCTCCCCGGCCCCGGCTTCGTCGCCTCCGGCGACCTCATCTACCTCGTGGGGGAGGAGACCGCCGGGCTGGGGGGCTCGGAGCTGCAGCGACTCCTGGGGTGCGGGGTTCTCGGTCCACCCCCGGGGCTGGACCTGGAGCTGGAGGGGAGGGCCTCCGAGGCGGTCCGCCAGCTGGTCTCCGAGGGCGCGGCGCGCTCCGCCCATGACTGCTCTCTGGGAGGGCTGGCGGTGGCGCTGGCCGAATGCTGCGTGGTGGGAGGCCTGGGCGCCGTGGTCCGGCTGCGGGACCGGCCCACCCCGTCCGACGGGGGCCGCGACCTCCTCTTCGGGGAGGGCTCCGGCCGCTACCTGCTCAGCGTGGAGCCGGGGGGCGGCGGGCGGGTGGAGGAGGTCTGCGCCAGCTGGCGGGTACCCTGCGCCCGGCTCGGCGAGGTGGGGGGGGACCGGGTGGAGATCCGGGACCTCGCCGGGATCCCTCTGGCAGCCGCCGCGGCGGCCCGCCGTGAGGGGATCGCCGGCCCCATGGCCGGGCCGGTCCTGTGACCGGCGGCCGTGCCCCGGCCGGTATGCTGCAGGGGTTGAGTGCCACCTGCGGTCAGCGGCCGCCGTCCCCCTTCCAGGATGACAAGCTGCACGAGGCCTGCGGGGTTTTCGGCGTGTTCGCCCCCGGCCAGGATGTGGCCCGGCTCTGCTATCTCGGCATCTACGCGCTCCAGCACCGGGGGCAGGAGTCCGCCGGGATCTGCGCCTCGGATGGGGAGCGCCTCCAGGTGCGCCGCGACATGGGGCTGGTGGGCCAGGTGTTCGGCCCCCAGGACCTGGAGCGGCTCACCGGGGACCTGGGGCTGGCCCACACCCGCTACTCCACCACCGGGTCCTCCCAGCTGAGCAACGCCCAGCCGCTCACCTTCGAGCACGGCCAGCTGGGGCCGGTGGCGATCTCCCACAACGGCAACCTCACCAACTCCGCCGCCCTGCGCCTGGCGCTCCTCGAGGAGGGCTACCAGTTCGACACCTCCAGCGACACCGAGGTCCTGGCCGGGCTCCTGGCCCGCACCCCCGGTGACCGGCTGGAGGTGGTGCTGCAGCGGGCCCTGCCCCGGGTGGTGGGGGCCTACTCCCTGGGCTTCCTCACCAGGACCTCCCTGGTGGCGGCCCGGGACGAGCTGGGGCTGCGGCCGCTCTGCATCGGCCGGCTGGGCGACCTCTCCGCCCCCGGGGGGGCCGGGTACATCGTCGCCAGCGAGACCTGCGCCCTGGACGTGGTGGGTGCCCGGCTGGTCCGGGAGGTGGAGCCCGGCGAGATCGTCACCATCGACCACCAGGGGCTCCACTCCGCCCACTTCGGCGAGGAGAGGACCCAGGCCACCTGCTCCTTCGAGTACATCTACTTCGCCCGCCCGGACTCGGTGATCCAGGGCCGCAGCCTGTACGAGGTGCGGCTGGCCATGGGACGCCGGCTGGCCGAGGAGGCCCCGGTCGAGGCCGACCTCGTGATCCCGGTGCCGGACTCCGGGACCCCGGCGGCCATCGGGTTCGCCGAGGCCAGCCACACCCCCTTCGCCGAGGGGATGATCAAGTCCCGCTACATCAACCGGACCTTCATCCAGCCCCAGCAGGGGATGCGGGAGGCGGGGGTGCGGCTCAAGTTCAACCCCATGCCCCACGTCCTCTCCGGCAAGCGGGTGGTGCTGGTGGACGACTCCATCGTGAGGGGATCCACCTCCCGCCAGATCGTGGAGGCGCTGCGCCGGGCCGGGGCCCGGGAGGTGCACATGCGGGTGGCCTCCCCTCCGATCCGCTTCCCCTGCTTCATGGGCATCGACATCGCCAGCCGCAGCGAGCTCATCGCCGCGGGGCGCAGCGCCGAGCAGGTGGGACGGATCTTGGGAGCGGACTCCCTCGCCTACCTCAGCCTGGAGGGGCTGCGCTGGGCCCTGCGGTCCGGGCCGAGCGGGGCCGGCTTCTGCTTCGCCTGCCTGGACGGGGCCTACCCCCTCCAGGTGCCGCAGCAGCTGGAGATGGACAAGCTGGCGCTGGAGGGCTGACGGTGGGAGTTGACCGTCCCGCCTCGCGATACGCCGCCGCCGGGGTGGACCGGGGCCGGGCGGCCGAGGCGGTGGCCAGGGTGGCGGAGCTGGCGGCCACCACCTGGCTGCCCCCGCTGGCTGCCGGGATCGGACCGTTCGCCGCCGTATGGAGGCTCCCCCCGGACCTCCCCAGGGGGGCGGTGCTGGTCTCCTCCACCGACTCCGTGGGCACCAAGACCAAGCTGGCGGTGGCGCTGCACCGCCACCGGGGGATCGGTGAGGACATCGTCAACCACTGCGTCAACGACGTCCTCACCACCGGGGCTGAGCCGCTCTTCTTCCTGGACTACTTCGCCACCGGCAGGATCGACCCCGAGGTGCTGGCCGAGGTCGCCGGGGGGATGGCCGCCGCCTGCCTTCGGGCGGGCTGCTCCCTGGTGGGGGGGGAGACCGCGGAGATGCCCGGGGTCTACGGGATCGGCGACTACGACCTGGCGGGCTTCCTGGTGGGGATGGCCGTCGAGGACCAGCTGCTGGGCCCCGCCCGGGTCCGCCCGGGCGACGTCCTGGTGGGCCTGGCCTCCAGCGGCCTGCACACCAACGGTTACACACTGGTCCGGCAGCTGGTGGCCGAGCTGGAGATCGACCTGGCCCAGCCCGGGCCCGGTGGCCAGGGCACTCTGGGCGAGGAGCTGCTGACCCCTCACCGGCCCTATCTCGCCGAGGTCCGCCAGATCCGGGAGCTGGGTGGGCTGCACGCCCTGGCCCACATAACAGGGGGCGGGATCCAGGAGAACCTCGCCCGGGTGCTCCCCGAGGGGACCGTCGCTGAGGTCCGGGTGGAGGGGTGGGCGGTCCCTCCGCTCTTCCGGGAGATCCAGCGGCTGGGCCACCTGGCGGAGGACGAGATGTGGCGCACCTTCAACATGGGGGTGGGGATGATCTGCGTCATGGAGGCCCAGTCGGCCGCCCGGGCGATCTCTGAGCTGGGATGCTTCCCAGTGGGAGGGGTCACTGCCGGGACCGGGCGGGACCGGGTGGTGCTGGCCTGACGGCGACGGGCCGGCCCGGCGCCGGGGTGCTGGTCTCCGGGCGGGGCACCAACCTTTTGGCGCTGCTGGCGGCCTCCGCGCAGACCTCCTACCCCGCCGAGGTGGTGGCCGTGGCCAGCAACCGTCCGTCCTGCCCGGCCCTGGCCGCCGCCGTCCAGCGAGGGGTGGCGGCCCGGGCCTTCCCCGCCGGCCAGTTCGGCCGGGACCCGGTCCGCCGGGACCAGGAGATGCGCGACTGGCTCCGCTCCCAGGGTGCGAGCCTGCTCGTCCTGGCCGGCTACGACCGCATCGTCACCGAGCCGCTGCTCACCTCCTTCGCCGGGCGGATCCTCAACCTGCACAACAGCCTCCTCCCCGCCTTCGCCGGCACCATGAACGCGGTCCCCGAGGCGCTGGAGCATGGGGTCAAGGTCACCGGGTGCACCGTCCACCTGGTGGACTCGGGCGCCGCCGACGGGGGGCCGATCGTGATGCAGGCGGCGGTCCCGGTGCTGGACGAGGACACCGAGGAGACCCTCTTGGCCCGCATCCACGAGCAGGAGTGGCGGATCCTCCCCGCCGCCCTGGCGCTCCTCGCCGAGGGGAGGCTCCGGGTGGAGGGTCGGCGGGTGCGCGTCCTGGAGGCGGCTCCGTGAGGCCCCGGCGCGCCCTCCTCGGGGTCCACGACAAGCAGGGGGTGGTGGAGCTGGCCCGGGGCCTTCTGGCCCACGGGGTGGAGCTGGTGGCCACCGGGGGGACCGAGCGGGAGCTCCTCTCCGCCGGACTCAGGGTGACCCCGGTTCCGAAGGTGACCGGGGTGGGGGAGATGATGGGTGGGCGGGTCAAGACCCTGCACCCGGCGATCCACGCCGGGATCCTGGCCCGGCGCGATCTCGCCTCCGACCTCGAGGAGCTGCGGGCGGCCGGCCACCTTCCCTTCGACATGGTGGTCGTCAACCTCTACCCCTTCGCGGCCGCCGCGGCGGCCGGGCTGGCGCTCCCCGAGGTGGCGGAGCAGATCGACATCGGCGGCCCCACCCTTCTGCGCGCGGCCGCCAAGAACTGGCGCTGGGTGGCCGCGGTCTCCTCACCGTCCCAGTACCGCCGGGTGCTGGAGGAGCTGGACGCCGGTGGGCTCGGCGAGGAGCTGCTGCTGCGGCTGGCACTGGACGCCTTCTCCCTCACCGCCGCCTACGACGCCCAGATCGCCGCCCACCTGGGCCGCCAGACCGGGGCCGCCTCCTGGCCGGACTGGCTGACCCTGCCCCTCGCCCGGACGAAAGAGCTCCGCTACGGGGAGAACCCGCACCAGCGCGGCGCCCTGTACGCGGTGCCCACCGCCTCCGGGGTCGCCCAGTCCCGCCAGCTCCAGGGGTCAGAGCTGTCCTACACCAACTGGCTGGACGCGGACGCCGCCCACCGGCTCGTTGTGAGCCTCCGGGGGCCCGCCGCGGTGGTGGTGAAGCACACCAATCCCTGCGGGGCGGCCCTGGGTGAGGACGCTGCCCAGGCCTTCCAGCGGGCCTACGACTGCGATCCCCGCTCCGCGTATGGGGGGGTGGTGGCCCTCAACCGACCGCTGGACGAGAGCGCCGCCGAGCTCATCTCCTCCCACTTTCTGGAGCTGGTGCTGGCTCCCGAGGTGACCCCTGAGGCCCGGCAGAGGCTGGCCCGAAAGGAGCGCATGCGGGTGCTGGAGGCCCTGCCCGCCAGCCAGGCCCTTGAGCTGCGCTCGATCTCGGGGGGGGTGCTGGTCCAGGAGACGGATCCCGGCCCGGAGGGGGAGCCCCGGATGGAGGTGGTTTCGCGACGGGAGCCCAGCCCGGAGGAGTGGGAGCAGCTGGAGCTGGCCTGGCGCGTCGTGGCCCACGTCAAGTCCAACGCCATCGTGCTCTGCCGGGGAGGGGTGGCCGTGGGGATCGGCGCCGGCCAGATGTCGCGGGTCGAGGCGGTGGAGCTGGCCGTGGCGCGGGCCGGGGACCGCGCCCGGGGCAGCTGTCTGGCCTCGGACGCCTTCTTCCCCATGGCCGACAACCTGGAGGTCGCCGGGGCGGCGGGCATCACCGCCGCCGTCCACCCGGGGGGCTCCAAGCGCGACCCGGAGGTGGTCGCCACCGCCGACCGGCTGGGGATGGCCCTGGTGACCACCGGGAGGCGCCACTTCCGACACTGAGCGGCCCTTAGGGGCTCCCCGTTTGCTATGGTCGGGGCGTCCACTCCCGGGAGGAGCTTTGGTGGTGAGTGCGGACCGGCGCTGGCAGCGGTGGGCGCTGGACGGGGCGCCGCTTCTCCTGCTGGCCGCCCTCTTCTTCGTGGACCTCTTTCTCCCCTGGCAGGGGGGCTGCTTCCCCTACATCTACGGTCCGCCAGCACTCCACGGCCCCGGCATCCCCGTGGAGTGTGGGTTCTCCCAGAACGGGCTCGGGGGATCCGGGTACGCCGCGGCGGCCATGGCGGTGGCGGTGGCGGTCTTCGAGGGGCTGCGGGTGGGGCGGCTGGCCCTCCCCATCTCCCTCGCCTATCGCAGCCTCATCTCCACCGCCCTCACCGCGGGGGTTCTCCTCTTCACCATCCTCGACCTCATCCCGCGCTTCGGGCCGCTGGTCTCTGCGCCCTCCGCGCAGCCCTTCGCCGGGGCCTTCGCCTGGCTGGCGCTCATCCTGGCCCTGATGGTCGC
>JAKBTP010000084.1 GCA_021844355.1 bacterium
GCCTCCCTGCCGGGCGCCGGTTCGATCCAGTTCCTCGCCAGCTACTCCGGAGATCCGACCTACGCCGCGAGTCAGGGCCAGTTGGCCTACACGGTGAGCGCCAAGATCCCGGTGCCCGCCGCCGGGGCGGGAGTTCCGCTGCTACCCGCGGTCCCCCTGGTGGTGCTCGGCCTGGCCCTGGGAGCGGGAGGATCCGCCTCCCGACGTCGACTGAGGGTCCAGTAGGAGGACTCGGCGCCACAGTTTGGCCGCTGGCGTCCAGGTCGGGCGTCGGCTGTCCACGGCCCAGCTCCGCCTGAGCGGGGCTGCCAAGGTGGGGCGGTCGCCCCGGGCTTGGACACCACCACCTTCACGGTGTGGCGCTGGAGGCGAGCCCATGTGGAGGAGGCGGGGGCGGGACTGCTCCCTCGGCAGGACGGACCGACGGTTGCGTCCACGGTGACCCAGAAAGTGGCGGGACAGATCCTTGGCCAAAGCCCCCGCGGGCAAGGCGAGCAACCAGGTGGCCGGGGATGTCGACCTGCTCACCTTTGCCAAATACGGCCAG
Organism: bacterium; assembly: GCA_021844355.1. GTDB lineage: Bacteria > Chloroflexota > Dormibacteria > Aeolococcales > Bog-877 > JAJYXT01. The sequence continues at coordinate 548 of JAKBTP010000084.1, forward strand.
GTCCGGATCGTGACGGTCGCCGACTTCGAGGAGCGAGGGTTGTCAGCCCCGGGTCCCGAGGGCTGAACCGGTCCTGCGGAAGGAGCCGCGGCGGATCCGCGGCGCGCCCGGTGGCCGGGTCGGCTCCGCCCTCAACCGAATCCCGTAGCCGCGCGGGGCGGGCATCACCGAGGCCCAGCGCGGCGCTACCCGGCCACTTCCGGGATGGGCCGAGAGCCCTTGAGACAAGCCGCGTCCTTCGAACCGCCGGAGACCCGCGTCGATCACGGTCGCTCGGCCCACCAAGGGGAAGCTTTTCGCCCGCTGTCCAGCCGCAGTGGCCCAGGTCCTTACTTTGGACGACCGTGGGCGATCTCACCGACCCTCAACGGCCCTGGTCTGCCGGCCTCCCTGAGCGGAAGCGCTCCAGCCAGGCCGGGAACTCCCGGGCCACGATGCGCTCCCCGGTGACGCCCGCCGCCTCCTCGGAAGCGAGGAAGCGGATCGGCGGTCCCATGACCTGGGGCGGGAGGAGGTGTTCCCGGACTGAAGCCGGGACGCTCTCGGGGATCATCCCGGTGGCCGTGGCCCCACCCGGCAGGAGCAGGTTGACGGTTATCCCCTCCGGCCGCAGGTCCTCAGCCATGATGAGCGCCATCGCCTCGGTGGCCGCCCGGGACGGCCCGTAGGGCACGAATCCCGGGCGGCACATGGTCTCCCGGTTGATGGAGATGCAGACGATGCGGCCGCCACCCCGCCTCAGCATCAGACGGGTGAACTCCCGAGCCACCGAGAAGTACCCGGTGACGTTGGTGGCGATGAGGTTCTGGAAGGCCGCGACGGACACCTCGTAGAAGGGCCGGGGCCGGACCATGAACTCGGGGTTCACCGTCACCATCCCGATCCCGGCGTTGTTGACCAGGATGTCGGGGGCTCCCCAGGCCGCGGCCACGTGGGAGGCCGCCGCCTCCACCGAGCCCGGATCCCTGACGTCCAGGGGAAGGGACCCCGCCAACCAGCCATGGCTGCGCCAGAGGGCCACCGCCGCCTCGAGCCTCTCCCCCGGCCGGGCTCCGGCCAGAACCTCCGCCCCGGCCTCCAGCAGCGCCTCGGCCATGGCCCGGCCCAGGCCGCTGGTGGCTCCGGTGACCACCGCCCTCACCCCCTGCAGCTCAGAGCTCAAAGGGGAGTCCGACCCCTGCCGCTCCCGGGGCCCAGCGATCGGCCCGGCCCCACTTCCACCAGCTCCCACAGGATGGGATCTTGACAGCTACGGCTCGGGGGCGCACCGGGCAGGTGGCGTGGGCGGCGCCACCCTTCGTTTGCCCAGGGACGTCCCGGGAGCGCCCATCAACCAGCCTGGAGAAAGCGGCGGAACTCCAAAGCGTCCGAGATCATCTCCTCCAGGGTGGGGCGCTGGGGCACCCAGCCCAGCTCCTGCCTCGCCCGCTCGCTGGAGGCCACCAGCGCCGCCGGGTCCCCGGGGCGTCGCGGGCCGAGCCGGACATCGATGGGGACGCCGCTGACGCGGCGTGCCGCCTCCACCACCTCCAGCACCGTGAATCCCCGGCCGTTGCCGAGGTTGTAGACGCGGTGTCCCCCGGCCCCGCTCCCGGTCGCCTCCAGCGAGAGGAGGTGGGCCGCGGCCAGGTCGTCCACGTGGATGTAGTCGCGCACACAGGTCCCGTCCGGGGTGGGGTAGTCGGTGCCGTACACGGTGAGCCCCTCCCGCTTCCCCAGGGCCGCCTCCAGAAGGAGGGGGATGAGGTGGCTCTCGGGGTGGTGGCGCTCCCCCAGGCCGAGGACCGCCCCGGCGACGTTGAAATAGCGGAGGGAGACCGCCGCCAGCTGGTGGGCTTGGGCCTCGTCCCGGATCAAGAGGTCGGCCGCCAGCTTGGTGTTGCCGTAGGGGCTGGTGGGGGAGGTGGGGTGGTCCTCATCGATGGGGAGCCGCTGGGGCTCCCCGTACACCGCCGCCGTGGAGGAGAAGACCAGCCGGCGCACGCCCAGCTCGCGCATGGCGGAGAGCAGGGCGAGGGTGCCGCAGAGGTTGTTGCTCCAGTAGAGCTCAGGGACCCTGTTTGACTCCGGGACCACCGAGCGGGCCGCGAAATGCAGAACCGCCTCTCGGCCCCGAAGTGCCGCGCGCAGGGCGTCCCCATCCTGGGTCGATCCGGGGTGGAAGGCCGCCCCCTCCGGCACGGCGTCCCGGTGGCCGGTGGAGAGGTCGTCAAGGACCGCCACCTCGTGGCCCTCCTGGAGCAGCCGGGCGGCTACCAC
>JAKBTP010000016.1 GCA_021844355.1 bacterium
GGACCGTGGCCACGGTGAGGTGCACCGGGTGCGCCCGCCAGAGTGCCTCCTCCCAGGAGAGGAGGCCCGCCAGCCACCCGGGCTGGCCGTGGGCGGCGGGGGCCAGGATCCCAGCGGCGAAGGCCCGTGGCATGGCCGGCTGCGCTTGGAGGACGCCATCCAGCACCCAGAGGGAGCCCAGAGCCACCCGCAGGAAGCTCACCCCCGGCGCCGCGGAGGCGGGCGCCCCCTCCCCCGCCGCGACCGGGCGTGAGCGGGCCCGGAACAGGCGGCCGGCCTCAACCAGGGCGCCGACCCCCACCACCAGGGCCACCCCGCCAAGGAGAAGGAGGTAGAGGTCCGCGGAGGAGGCTGAGCTCACTTCCGGAGGTCCGGGATGCCCAGGTTCAGAGCCCGGAGAAGGTCGGGGGTTGGCACGTCACCCACGGTCCCAGGGGCTCCATGCCCGCGCCAAGGGGGAATCCCGGCGCTTGCCCTCAGGTGGAATCACCCGGGTGGCCCGGGCGCGGGAACGGAAGAATCGACATCATGGAGGAGCCGGCTCGCCGCGTCACCTTTGCTGAGAGACCCATCCTCGTCTTCTGGGAGACCACCGTGGCCTGCCCCCTCAGCTGCCGCCACTGCCGGGCATCGGCGGTGCACCATCCGCTCCCTGGTCAGCTTGACCACGCCGAGTCCCTGGACCTCGTGGACCAGGTCGCCGAGCTGGGTCAGCCGCGGCCGGTCCTGGTGCTGACCGGGGGGGACTGCCTCGCCCGCCCCGACCTCAAGGAGCTGGTGGCTCACGCGAGAACCCTCGGCGTGCCCGTGGCCCTGTCGCCGTCGGTCTCCCCCCAGTTGGACCGCTCGACGATGGCCGAGATGAAGAGCCTCGGGGTGAAGGCGGTGTCGGTGAGCCTGGACGGCTCCACCCCGACGACCCACGAGAGGGTGCGGGGGGTCGACGGGCACTTCCAGGCCACCGTGGACGCGATCCGGTGGCTGGTGGAGATGGGCTTCCGGGTCCAGGTGAACACCACGGTGATGCGCTCCAACCTCGAGGAGCTGGCGGATGTGGCGGCCCTCCTCCTCCGCCTTTCGGTGCCGATCTGGGAGGTGTTCTTCCTCATCGAGGTGGGGCGAGGCGAGGACCTGCGCTCACCCACGGCCGAGGAGAACGAGGAGGTGTGCCACTTCCTCTACGAGACCTCCCGGCACCCCCTCCTGGTCCGCACCGTAGAGGCACCCTTCTTCCGCAGGGTGGTAGCCGAGCGGCGCTCAGGGGCAGACTTCTCTGGACCCCTGTACCTAAGGCTTCGCACCCGTCTCCAGGAGCTGGCGGGCCCTGGGGGCAGGCCTCCCCGACCTCAGACCGTCGGCACGCGGGACGGCATGGGGGTGGTCTTCGTCTCCCATGACGGCCTGGTCCGCCCCTCCGGATTCCTCCCCATGGCCGTGGGCGACCTTCGCCGACAGCGGCTCGCCGAGGTGTACCGCGAGAGCCCCCTTTTGCGAAGCATCCGGGCGGCCGAGTTCAGCGGGCGCTGCGGCAGCTGCGCCTACCGCCAGCTGTGTGGCGGCTCCCGGGCCCGGGCCTTCGCCGCCGGCGGTGACCCGCTCGGTGAGGACCCCGGCTGCGCCTACCGGCCGGCGGCCTGAATCTCGGGTCCCGCCGATAATCGGGGGATGCTGGGTGCCCGCCGTGATCCCCTGAGGGCAGGAGACGCAGCCCGCGGAATGCTTCTGGGCATGGCCGCGGGCGAGCTGCTGGGCGGGGAGACCACCCTGCCCCTCACCTGGCACGCCCTCACCCTCGCGGAAAGCCTGGCGGATACGGGGCGTCTGGTCCCCGATCGCGTGGTCGCCGCCTGGTTGGCGCTCCCGGCGGCACACCGGCTGCCGGCCACCTCGACGACGGGGATCGCCCTCCGGCTCGCGGCCCGGGGAATGGACCCCGCAGAGCTGGGCCCGGCGGCGGCCTCGGCGGCGGGGGCAGCGGCCCTGGACCTGCCGCTGGTCCGGGTGCTCCCGGTGGCGCTGGCCGCCTCCCGCAGCGGGGCCGCCACCCGCGCCTGGGCCCAGCTGGCGGCCGGCCTCACCCATGGGGAGCTGCTGGCCCAGCTCGCGGCGGTGGCGACGGCGCTTCTGGCGCGTGACCTCCTCACCCTGGACCTGGAGGACAGCCTGGTGCGGACGGCCCAGGCGGTGCGGGAGGAGGCGCCGGAGGGCTTCCAGCGGCGGCTCCGGCCACCCGAGCCGGGGGCCGGCGTACCCGAGGGAGCCGATGCCCCGGACGTCCTGGAGGCGGCGGTGGCCGCCCTGGCCGGGGCTCGCGACTGGACCGAGGCGGTGGCCGCGGCCAGCTCGCGACGGACCCCAAGGGACCAGCTGCCGGCTGTCGTGGGCGGGCTCGCGGGAGCCCGCTGGGGACTGCGGGGGGTGGACCAGGAGGTGCTGGGGCGGCTCCCCGGGGATCTCCCCTCCCGGCTGTTGGCGGCGGCGGAGCTGGTGGGCACCGGCCCGGTGGAGTCACCGCTCGCCCCTTCCGGTTGGGCTTGGCCCGACCCCCGATGATCCGCTCCCTGCTGGTGGTCGACGGCACCAACGTCAGCTGGGCCTGGCCGAGGGCCCGCCCGCTCATGGTGGCCGGCCGCCACCAGGACGCCCAGGCGCTGCTCCTCTCCTACAGCCAGAGCTCGCCGCTGCTCACCCAGCACGACGAGCTGGTCATCGTCTTCGACGGCCCGCCCCACCGCCTCCCCGGGGTACGCAGCCCGCGGGTGCGCATCCTCTATCCGGACCCGGGCACCT
>JAKBTP010000076.1 GCA_021844355.1 bacterium
GAGCAGCGGCGCCGGCTCGAGGAACAGGCCCGTCGCCGGGAGCGGGGCAACCTCGAGGTGCCGCCGTTTGATGAGGACTTCGTGGAGGCGTTGGAGCATGGCATGCCTCCGGCCGGGGGGATCGGGCTCGGGGTGGAACGGCTGGTGATGCTCCTCGTGGGTGCGCCGAGCATCCGCGACGTCGTCCTCTTCCCCACCCTGCGGCCGGAGTAGTCAGGAGGGCCGAGCCAGCCTCGGTTCCGTAACCTAGGACCCGTGCTGGCCCTCAGCTACATCCGTGACAATCCCGACCTGGTCCGGGAGGGTGCCCGCCTCAAGGGCGAGGAGGCCCCCGTGGACGAGGTGCTGCGGTTGGATCGCGAGCATCGCTCAGCCTTAACCCAGGTGGAGACGTTGCGCGCCGAGCTCGGCCAGCGCTCCGCCGACATGGGCCGGCAGGCCCGGGAGGACCCTTCGGCCGCCGGTGCGTCGCGCGCTGAGCTGGCGGAGCTGAAGCGCCGTATCGGGGAGCTGGACGCCCAGCGCCGGGAAGTTTGGGAGGAGCTCCAGCGGCTTCTCCTTGCCATTCCCAACCTGCCCCATCCCTCGGTCCCCTTCGGGATCGGGGACGAGGACAACCAGGTGGTCCGCACCTGGGGCGAGCCACCCGTGTTCGGCTTCGAGCCGCTGACCCACTACGACCTTGGAGAGCGCCTGGGGATCTTCGACTTCGAGCGGGCGGTGAAGGTGGCGGGCAGCCGGTTCGCCCTGCTCAAGGGGAAGGGGGCCAGGCTGGAGCGTGCCCTCACCTGGCTGATGCTCGATCTGGCCACTGGCGCCCACGGGTACGAGGAGGTCTCCCCTCCCTACATGGTGAGCCGGGACTGCATGGTCGGCACCGCCAACCTTCCCAAGTTCGAGGACGAGGCGTTCCATGTGGCGGAGGGGGACCGGTTCCTGATCCCCACCGCCGAGGTGCCCGTGACCAACCTCTACCGGGAGGAGGTGCTGGACGCGGACCGGCTCCCGATCCGACACGTGGCCTGGACCCCCTGCTGGCGGAGTGAGGCCGGGGCGCCGGGCAAGGACACCCGGGGCTACATCCGCCTGCACCAGTTCAGCAAGGTGGAGCTGGTCAAGTTCGTGCGGCCCGAGGATTCGCTGGAGGAGCTTGAGTCGCTGGTGCGCGACGCGGAATCGGTTCTCCAGGCGCTCGGCATCCACTACCGCGTCCGGCTGATGTGCTCTGGCGACATGGGCTTCGCCCAGTGGAAGAAGTACGACATCGACGCCTACGCTCCCGGGCTGGGTCGCTACCTCGAGGTCTCCTCCTGCTCCGCCTTCGGCGACTTCCAGGCCAGACGCGCCAACATTCGCTTCAAGCGCCCGGGGGGAAAGCCCGAGTTCGTGCACACCCTCAACGGCAGTGCCCTCGCCCTGCCGCGCACCTTCGACTGCCTGGTGGAGACCTACCAGACAGAAGGCGGTGGGATCCGGGTGCCCGAGGCGCTCCGGGGCTACTTGGGCGGCCTCGAGGAGATCGGTCCCCCGGGGTATTGACACAACTCTCTCGAAAGATTACTCTTGACGCTCCAACCCCCATTAGGAGCGATGGAGTTGCCCGTCTCTCGCCGCCTGCCAGGTATTCTCAGCGAACGACGGTTCCTCCTCTTCGCCGGCGGTCAGGGGGTGTCGGCGATCGGGGACGGGGTCTACCTCGTGGCCCTGGCCTGGACGTCGCTGCAGCTCACCCGCTCCCCGGTCTACCTCGGGCTGCTGCTGACGACCTCGGCGCTGCCCCGGGCGATCCTGATGCTCGCTGGCGGAGTGTTGGTCGACCGCCTGGGCGCGCGCCGGGTGATCCTGGGCAGCGACCTGAGCCGGGCCCTGCTGATCGGGGGGGTGGCGGCGGTGGTCCTCCTGGGCCACCTGTCCATCTTGCTGCTCTTCCTGATCGCCGCCATCTTCGGCGTCTTCGACGCCGTCTTCTACCCCGCGACCATGACCCTGGTGCCGGCACTGGTCGGCCCAGAGCAGCTCTCCGCGGCCAACGGCGTGTGGCAGCTAGCGGTGGAGGGGACGATGATCGTCGGCCCTCCCCTCGGGGGGCTGGTGGTCGGCCTGGCCGGACCCGGTCCGGCGTTCCTGGTCGACGCCGTGAGCTTCCTGGTTGCCTTCGGTGCGCTGCTGGCGGTGCGGGTCACGACCGCCCCCAGTTCCTCCTCCCCGCCGACGGCGAGCGGGTGGTCCTCCCTGACGGCCGGGGTGCGCACCAGCCTGGGCAACCCTCTCCTGCGGGCGCTCATGCCGCTCACAGCAGTCCTCAACCTGGCGGCGGGCGGCCCGCTCAACGTGGGGATCCCGCTGCTGGCACGCGGCCACGGCTGGGGACCGGCCGGGTACGGACTCATCGAAGGCGGCTTGGGGGCGGGGATACTCGTTGGCGGAGCGGCGATGGGAGCCGGCCTGCGGCTGCCTCGGCCCGGGCTCAGCGTGCTCGGGATGGCCGCCGCGCTGGGGGTGTTGACTGTGCTCCTGGGAGAGGTGCCGGTGCTTCCCTTGGCGATGGTCCTCGCCCTGGTGATGGGGGCCCTAATCAGCGCGACCAACGTGGCGGTCGTGTCCTTGGTGCAGCAGCAGACCCCCGCCGAGGTGCTGGGGCGGGTGATGAGCGTCCTGATGTTCTCCAGCATGAGCTTGACCCCCGTCTCGTACGCCGTCTCTGGAGGGGTGGCGCGGGGGATCGGAGTGAGTGGCCTCTTCGCCGCCGGCGGGCTCTTGGTAGTGGTCACGGCCGCGGTCGGTTTC
>JAKBTP010000167.1 GCA_021844355.1 bacterium
GAGGTGGGACAGACAGCGGGCGGTGGGTCGAGGAGGTGAGGCACTGGCTGAGACCGTTAAGCGACGGGTTCTTCGGTAGCGCAAGGGAAATGGAGGGTAGGAACTTGAGATTCGGTTTTCGAAAGGCTGGCTGGGCGGGGATGGGGCTCTTCGCCATCCTTCTCGCCGCCTGCGGCAGCACCGCTTCGACCGCGAACCACTCGATTCCGAGTGGTCCGATCAGCGTGGGAGAGCTCCTGCCCATGACCGGGGCGGAGTCATTCGTAGGGCAGTGGTTCCTGCATGGGATCAAGGCCGGTATCTACGCCGTCAACTCCAACGGCGGGGTGGATGGCCATAAGTTCAGCCCCACCTTGGAGGACACCGCCGGGGATCCAGTGGACGCGGTGACCGCGCTGCAGACGCTCCTAACCCACTCCCCGGTGGTGGTGTTCGGCCCCAGCTCCCTTGAGATCGAAGGGGTCGACAAGAGCTTCAACACCGACCACGTGGTGGACCTCATGGAGGGAGGCGCCACCTTCCTCGACCACATGACCTTCCCGTATGTGTACCGGGTCTTCCCGTCCGACTCCGTGCTGCTCACGGGCGAGGCCTACTACGCGCTGCACACCGGGTGCTCGACGGCCAGCCTGATGTACACCAACGACGCCAACGCCCAGGCTGAAGTTCCACCTCTGGTCAAGGCATTCACCGGGCACGGGGGCCACATCCTCAGCAACCAGCAGATCGTTCCTGATCAGACTTCCTACCTCAGCGAGGTCCAGGTGGCGTTCCAGGGCAACCCCCAGTGCGTGTTCTTCCACGCCGACCCCCAGACCGCCAGCACGCTCTTCGCCAACGTCAAGCAGCTGGGGCACATGAACGTCCGCTTCATCACCGGAGACACCGGGGCCAGCATCCAGCTGGCTGACGCCATGGGGCTGAGCACCGCGAGCCACTGGCTCACCGGAATGGCCGGGACCACCCCGTACGGCGCCGCCAACAGCGCCTTCCTGAGCGCCTACCAGGCCGTGTGGAACACCAACAAGCCGCTCCCCGCGTCGCCGGCGATGTACGACGCGGTGGTGATCGCGGCCCTGGCCATGACCGCCGCCCACTCCACCAACCCGGTGGTGTGGCGCCCCTACATCATCAAGGTCTCCAACCCGCCGGGGACCGCGTGCTACACCTACCCGAGCTGCGTCAAGCTGCTCAAGGCCGGCAAGAAGATCAACTATCAGGGTGCCAGTGGGAACGAGGACTTCAACCAGTACCACAACGTCTTCACCCCGCTGCAGGTGGTTCAGTTCAACTCCAGTGGGAAGCTGCACACCATCTACTCGGTGACGACCGCCGACCTGAACTCCTACTACTGAGCAGAGTGCCCGAGCGAGGGGGCCGGCATGAGCCGGCCCCCGACCTCGGGCTTGCTCGGCCCGTCGCCGGAGCCCAGTGGATCCAGCCGGGGGCCAAGCCGCTCCACAGCTGGGTCACCTCGGGATCGACGATCCTCGCTCGGGGTGGTCCGGACCGGCGGCATGAGGTCGGGGAAGGGTGCCGCGGCGCACAAGCCTCCGGCAGCAGTGGAGCGCCCGGGCAGAGCTCAGCCACGGCGACCTTGGCAGTTCGCGGTTCCCTGGACGAAGTAGACTGGATCGAGCCGCGACAGCCCAGCGGACGCCGGTCGGACCGGGGCTCGGCGGCTTTGAGAGAGGACCAGATGCAGCAGGCGCGCCTTCGGATCCTGGTGGTGAATGGCCCCAACCTGGACCTACTGGGGAGCCGCGAGCCCGCGGTCTACGGAGATGAGACCCTGGAGACGATCGCGAGCCGGCTTAGCGCGCTGGCCCCGGACCTCGGGTGCGATGTGGAGTTCTTCCAGGCCAACGGAGAGGGCCAGCTCATCGACGCTCTCCACCGCGCGCCAGCGGCGTTCGACGGCGTGGTGCTCAACCCCGGGGCACTCGGCCACTACAGCTACGCACTGAGGGACGCGGTGAGTGCGATTGGGCTGCCGGTCTTCGAGGTCCACCTCACCAATGTCTTCGCCCGGGAGCCCTTCCGACGACGGCTGGTGGTCGCCCCGGTTGCTGCCGGGGTCATCATGGGTGTGGGATCGGTTGGGTACGAGCTGGCGGTCCGAGGGCTCCTGGCCCGGCTTGGCCCCGGACGGCGAGCCCGGTGAGGTTGGTAAGCCACGAGGCGACGGGTTCTGTTGGGAGGTGCGGCATTGGATGAGGCGATCCGGGCTGAGGTGGTTGAGGTTGCTGGGCACGGCGGGGATCGGATCCAGGCCTACTTCGCCGAGCCGCTGGATTCGGGGCGCCGCCCAGGCATGGTCGTGATTCACCACATGCCGGGGCTGGACCGGCAGACGAAGGAGACCGTTCGGCGCTTCGCCGCGCAGGGGTACTTCGCCATCAGCCCGAACCTGTACTGGCGGGAGGCCCCGGGGGCCGATCCGGACGATGCCGCGGCGGCTGTGCGTGCCAGGGGCGGGGTGCCGGACGAGCGGCTGGTGGGAGACGTGGCGGGGGCGGCGGACTTCCTGCGGAACAGGCCGTCGGCCTCGGGCAGAGTGGGCGTGATCGGCTACTGTTCCGGTGGGCGGCAGGCCGTGCTGTCGGCCTGCCACCTGCCCCTGCAAGCCGCCGTCGACTGCTACGGCGCCTTCGTGGTGGGGCAGCCGCCGGAGGGCTTCCCCATCCCCATCCGCAACCTAACAGACCAGCTGCCTGACCTGGGCTGCCCTCTGCTGGGGCTCTTCGGAGAGGAGGACCAACACCCCTCTCCGGCCGAGACCGCGGAGCTGGACGCCCTGCTCACCTCCCAGGGCAAGGAGCACGAGTTCACGACCTACCCCGGGGCGGGACACGCCTTCTTCGCCGTCGACCGGCCCAGCTACCGCCCGGAGGCGGCGGTGGACGGCTGGGGGCGGATCTTCGCGTTCCTGGGCCGGACTCTGGAGGGCTGAGCGTGTGCACGTACCTCACCAAGCGCCTTGAGGTGGACGGAAGTGGGAAGGGTGCAGCCGGCTGGATGCGGGTGACCGCCGCCAGCGTCTACTTCGACCACCCGGCGCACGCGCCCGCCGACCACACCCTCAACGTCGACCTGCTCAACCCTGACCTTGGTCCGGCAGGGCGGGTGGCGCTGGAGCTGGAGCCGCGGTCCGCCCGGCAGCTGGCCGAGGCCATCCTCGAGTTGCTCGCGGCCGGGCCGGCGACCCAGACCACCTAGGCGCCGGCCACCTGCTCCAGCACCAGGGGGCGGGGAGGTGGCGGCGAGTTCCCGACCAGAATCGCGTGCTTCAGGGCGAGTAGAGCGGGCTGGGGGTCCTGGCCGGGGCGCCCCCAGAGCTCGAGCAGCGGCTCTCCACGGTCCACCGCGGCGCCCGCCTTGGCAAGGCACACGATCCCGGCGGCCGGGTCGACGGGCTCGGAGGGGGCCCGGCGTCCCCTTCCGAGCCTCCAGGCCGCCAGCCCGATCGCCCCCGCGTCGAGGCGGGAGAGGAATCCGCCCCTGGGCGCGTCCAGGGTGGCCAGCCGCACCCCCAGGGGGAGCGGCGCGTCCGGGGCGCCGCCCTGCGCCCTCACCATGGCGCTGAACCGTTCCCTCGCGGCGCCGCTGTCCAGGGCCGCGGCGGGGTCGCCCGTCTGGTCGCTGAGGCGCAGCAGCTCCCTCGCCTCCTCGAGCACCAGCTCCCGGAGATCGGGCGGGCCGTCCCCAGATAGGACATCCAGCGCCTCTTTGACCTCGAGGGCATTGCCCACCGCCCTCCCCAACGGCTCGTCCATGGCCGTGACCATGGCGGATGTCCGAATGTGGAATCCCCGTGCCAGCTCGGCGAGGGTGGCCGCAAGCCGCCGGGCCCCGTCGGGATCAGACATCAGGGCCCCGCTACCCACCTTGACGTCGAAGAGCAGGCATTGGACCCCCTCGGCCACCTTCTTGGAGACGATGGAGCTGGCGATGAGGGGAAGCGATTGAACGGTGGCCGTCGAGTCTCGCAGGGCGTACAGGCGGCGGTCCGCGGGCGCCAGCTCCGGCGAGGCGGCCGCGATCACGCAGCCCACCTCCCGAACCACCCTCAGAATCTCGCTCGAGGAGAGTTCGCAGCGCACGCCGGGGATCGACTCCAGCTTGTCCAGCGTCCCCCCGGTCGCGCCCAGCGCCCGCCCCGACAGCTGGGGAACGAAGCAGCCCAGGCTGGCCATGAGCGGCACCAGGACCAGGGAGACCTTGTCGCCGACCCCGCCGGTGGAGTGCTTGTCCACGGTGGGCCCCGGGAGGCTGCCCAGCTCCAGCCGGCCGCCACTCTCCGCCATGGAGCGGGTCAGCTCTTGCAGCTCCCGGTCGGAGAGACCCTGCCAGCAGACCGCCATCAGCCAGGAGGCCATCTGGGCCTCGGAAACCTGGTCACGGAGATAGCCGTCCACCAGCCGGCCGATCTCTCCCGGGGCCAGGGCCAGCCCTTGGCGCTTGTCGGCGATCAGTTCCACGGCCGCCCGGGGCGCCGCCATCAGCGCTCGCTGCGGTTGAGGTCCTCCGGTCCGAAGGCCCCAGGAAGAAGATCTGCCGCGGTTAGCGGAGGGCGGTCGGGCCCATCGTCGATCATCAGCTCCGGCCCCCCCAGCTCGTAGAGGAGCTGACGGCAGCGGCCACAGGGGGTAAGGGGCGCACCGTCCCCGGCGCACACGGCCACCGCCAGAAGTCGTGTCCCGCCGCCGGCGCGGAGGGTGGAGACCAGCCCGCACTCGGCGCAAAGGGTGAGGCCGTAGGATGCGTTCTCGACGTTGCACCCGGTCACCAGCCGGCCCCGGTCGTCGATCCCGGCGGCCCCCACCCGCAGCCCCGAGTAGGGGGCGTAAGCGCCAGCCGCCGCCTTCAAGGCGCGGCGCCTCAAAGCACTCCAGTCGACAGCCGCGCGATCCCCGGTCATCAGCGCATCTTAGGGGCCCGCCAGTCGGGCTGGGAGGTGCTCCCGAACATCCCCCAGGCCGCCCCGGTAAAGTCGAGGACGGGAGCTCCGGGTGTGAAGGGTGGGGCGTCTCCGGCAGGGCGGACCGAGAACGGTCCGCCGCTTCAACGGGTATGAGGGATGGAAATGGCCAAGATCAAAGTTGCGGGTCCGGTTGTTGAGCTCGACGGGGACGAGATGACCAGGGTGATCTGGCAGCTGATCAAAGACCAGCTGATCCTGCCCCATCTAGAGCTGGACCTCCGCTACTTCGATCTGGGAATCGCCAACCGAGACGCCACCGACGACCGGGTCACCGTGGAGGCGGCCGAAGCGATCAGGGAGTTCGGGGTGGGTATCAAGTGCGCCACCATCACCCCTGACGAGGCTCGGGTGGCGGAGTTCGGGCTGAAGCGAATGTGGAGGTCGCCCAACGGGACCATCCGCAACATCCTGGGCGGGGTGATCTTCCGCGAGCCGATCGTGATACAGAACATCCCCCGCTTGGTGCCCACTTGGTCCAAGCCGATAGTGATCGGCCGTCATGCCCATGGCGACCAGTACCGCGCCACCGACTTCGTCGTACCCGGTCCCGGCAAGCTCTCCATCACCTACACACCGAGGGACGGGAGCCCGGCGCGGACCTACGAGGTGGCCGAGTACGAAGGAGGAGGGGTCGCCATGGCGATGTACAACTTCGACGACTCGATCCGGGACTTTGCCAGGGCGTCCTTCCGATACGGACTCACCCGCCACTACCCCGTTTACCTCTCCACCAAGAACACCATCCTGAAGGCCTACGACGGCCGCTTCAAGGACATCTTTGCCGAGGTCTTCGCCGCCGAGTTCGCGGCCCAATTTGCCGAAGCCGGGATCACCTATGAGCACCGGCTGATCGACGACATGGTGGCCGCCGCCCTGAAGTGGGGTGGGGGGTACCTGTGGGCCTGCAAGAACTACGACGGCGACGTCCAGTCGGATGTGGTGGCCCAGGGGTTCGGCTCTCTGGGGCTGATGACCAGCGTCCTGCTGACTCCGGATGGACAGACGATGGAGGCGGAGGCGGCGCACGGTACCGTCACACGGCACTACCGGATGCACCAGCGGGGCGAGCCCACCTCCACCAACCCCATCGCCTCGATCTTCGCGTGGACCAGGGGGCTGGCTCACCGGGGACGGCTGGACGGCAACCAGGACCTCGTGGCGTTCAGCGAGACCCTGGAGTCGGTCTGCGTCCGGACCGTGGAGAGCGGCCAGATGACCAAGGACCTGGCTCTCCTGGTCGGTCCGAGCCAGAGCTATCTCAGCACCGAGGCGTTCATGTCAGCCCTGGCAGGGAACCTCGATACGGCGCTGTCCTGAGGGAGTGCTGGCCCCGGGGCGGCAGGGCCCCGGGGCCGCGACGCGCTCAGCTGCTCAGGTGGCGGAGCTCCGGGCCGACGTACAGCTGGCGGGGGCGTCCAATCTTCTGCTCGGGGTCGAGGAGCCCCTCCTGCCAGTGGGCCAGCCAGCCGGGGGTGCGCCCGATGGCGAAGAGCACCGGGAACATCTCCACCGGGATGCCCATGGCGAGGTAGATGATCCCGGAGTAGAAGTCGACATTGGGGTAGAGCTTGTGGTTGATGAAGTAGTCGTCCTCGAGAGCGATCTTCTCGATCTCCAGGGCGATGTCCAGGAGCGGGCTCCGACCGGTGACCTCGAAAACCTCGTCCGCAACCCGCTTGATCAGCTGGGCCCGGGGGTCAAAGTTCTTGTACACCCGGTGGCCGAAGCCCATGAGCCGGAACTCGCCCGCCTTGACCCGCCGGATATAGTCGGGGATATTGGCCACGGACCCGATGCTCCGCAGCATCCGCAGTACCTGTTCGTTGGCGCCTCCGTGCAGCGGTCCGTACAGCGCCGCGCAGGCAGCTGACATCGCCGAGTAGGGGTCGGCCTGGGAGCTCCCCACCAGCCGCATGGTGCTGGTCGAGCAGTTCTGCTCGTGGTCCGCGTGGAGGATGAGGAGCACGTCCAGGGCATGCTCCAGGACCGGGTCGGGATGGTACTTCAGCTCGGTGGCCCGCCACATCATGTTGAGGAAGTTGCCGGCGTAGGAGAGCTCGTCGTCCGGGTAGGCGTAGTAGAGCCCCATGGCGTGGCGGTAGGCGAATGCCGCCAGGGTCGGCATCTTGGCGATGAGGCGGACGATCTGGCGGTGCCGGACCTCCGGGTCGTGGCTCTGCTTGGCCTCCGGGTAGAAGGTCGAGAGCGCCCCCACCGCCGACACCAGCATCCCCATCGGGTGGGCATCGTGGTGGAACCCGTCGATGAACTTCTTGATGCTCTCGTGGATGAAGGTATGGTTGGTGATCTCGCCCACCCACTCGAGGTGCTGGTCGGGGGTGGGCAGATCCCCGGTCAGGAGCAGCTGCGCGACCTCCAGAAAGCTGTGCCTGGCGGCCAGCTCCTCGATGGGGTAACCCCGATAGCGCAAGATGCCCTTGTCGCCGTCGATGAAGGTTATGCTGCTGCGGCAGCTGGCGGTGTTCTGAAATGCCGGGTCATAACCCATCAAGCCGAAGTCGCCGGGTCCTGTCTTGATCTGCCTCAGATCCAGGGTGCGGATCGCCCCATCCACGATGGGCAGCTCATATGTCTTGCCCGTGCGGCTGTCGGTCACCGTTAGCGTACCCTCAGCCGCCGCCTCCTCAGCCATGCCTCACCTCCATCGATGAACCACGATCCATCCATCTTGCGCCAAGCACTCCCGCCAAGTCGAATTGCCAAGGGTGCTTGCATCCATTGTCAGGGGGCTCGCCAGCCCCAAGTCGGGGCCAGGCGCGCCGACACCGAGGCCGCCGGGATGATGGGATAGGCATGGGACTGATCACCGGCCTGCACGGGGCGGTCGCGATCGTCCTCCTCTGCAGCCTCCTCCTGGTGGAGGAGGCTGGGGTGCCGCTACCCTTCGCTCCGGGAGAGCTGACCCTCCTGGCGGCGGGGCTGCTCATCGCCACCGGAGGGCTCCAGCCCTACCTATTCGTCCCGTTGGCATTCGTCGCCTGCTCGGCGGGAGCGTTGGTCGGCTTCAGCTGGGCCCAGGTGGTGGGGGAGAGGGGACTGGCGGCGCTGGCCGCCAGGATTCACCAGCAAAAGGCGCTCGGCAAGGTGGAGAAGCGGATCCGGGCGGCCAGCCCCCTGGACATCGCGGTCTCCCGGCTGATCCCCGGACTGCGGATCTACACCACCCTGGTCGCCGGCGCACTGGGGGTGCGGCGCCGCGACTTCCTCTTCGGGATGCTGCCCAGCACGGCGCTCTGGGTGGTCGTCTGGGTGGCCCTGGGCACCGTGGTCGGTATCCCCCTCGAGCACCTCTTCACCAAGGTGTCGAGCCTGGCGCTGCAAGGGGCGATCCTGCTGGTGATCGGGGTCGGGGGCTATCTCGCCATCCGAAGGGCGCCGGCAGGACAGCGAGAGTCACTCGTCCGTCTGCCCGTGGGGCTGCGGACCGGGCTCGCTGTGGCGGTGGACGTCACGGTGGTGGCCAGCATCCTGACCGGGCTGGCGGCGATCGCGAGGCGGGTCAGCGGGGTGGGCCCTACGGCGAGCTGGGCGGACTTGGCGGTCGTCGTGGCGGCCATCGCTGCCCTGTACCTCTTCTTGACCCGGCAGGGAGCGGGGGCCACCGTGGGCGAGGCCCTGCTGCGAACCCAGTACCTGCCCCACCGAGGTGAGCGCTCGGTCCGGGAGTCACTGAGGGCGGCGGTGGGAGCGGACCACCTCGATCCACAGCTCCATGCGGCCTCCGACCTGCTCCGCGCGGTGGGTGGGGCGGTGCGGCTGGGACTGCTTCGGGCCATGTTGGAGCGGCCGAGGAGCGCTGCCGACCTGGCCTCGGTGGTGCAGCTTTCGGAGGAGGAGGCGACCTACCACCTTCAGGCTCTGAGCCACGCCGGCCTCGTGCAGCCGGTCGCGCCGGCACAGGAGACCTATGAGGTGGCCGAGGGCTGGCGGTCTTGGCTCGCCGAACTGATGCGGGCGGCACAGGTGGCAGCCCAGGAGTGAGGGGCGTGTTGGGCCCTGGCGCCGGGGGATGGCTCCGCCACTATCCTAGTCCTGTTAACCCAGCATCTTGTGCCCGAGGCGTTGACACGCCACTAGATATGGCCCACAATGTGGGGAGCGGGCTGTGGCCCGCAGGAGTGGAGACGGCGGCGCACTAGAGCCCATCAGGAGGGGAAGAGGCTTGGCCACCAGTCAACCGATGGACCTGGATCCGAGCGCGTTCGCGGGCGTGGGCGAGGACTACTCCGCCTTCAAGGTGGAGAAGCGGGGGATCGAGCTGATCCCCGACGGGGAGCGGAAGATGACGCCGACGGCCCTCTTCTGGCTCTGGGCCGGCGGGATCTGGAATGTGGAGTTCCTGGTCTACGGCGCCCTCATCATCTCCTTTGGGCTGTCGTTCGGCCAGGCCGTGCTGGCGATCCTGGTGGGCAACGTCTTCTACGCCTTCCTGGGCCTTGCCAGCCTGCTGGGGCCTGAGACGGGGACCACCGCATTCATGGTCTCCCGGGCCCCATTCGGGCTCAATGGCAACCGGGTGGTGGCCCTCTTCAACTGGATCACCCAGGTCGGCTTCGAGATCGAGGGGATCGTCCTGGTCGTGCTGGTGGCTCTCGCCATGTTCGCCCGGGGAGGGGTCGCCGGCAGCACGGGGCTGAAGATCGCTCTGGTTTTGGCGGCGGTGGCCATCCAGTTCGTGGTGCCCTTCCTGGGACACGCCATGATCAGCAAGACCCTGCGGTACCTCTCCTACATCTTCATAGTTCTATTCGCGGTGATGGCGGTGCTCGTCATCCCCCATGTGAACCTCGGACACTTCCACCAGCAGGCGTCCTGGGCGGTGTGGACCACGGCGGTGGTGCTCATCGTCTCGGCGGGGGGGCTGGGCTGGACTGAGAACGCCGCGGACTATTCGCGCTACCTCCCCCGGGCGACGCGTCGGGCCAAGACCTTCTGGGCGGCCACCCTCGGCGGGGCGATCCCGTCGATCCTGCTGGAGCTGCTGGGGGCCGCCGCGTTCACCATCAGCCCCAAGGTCACCGCGGTGACCGGGGTCCCGGCCTCGTTCGCCAGCTGGTTCTTCTGGCCCTTCCTGATCCTGGCGCTGCCTCAGCTGTTCGCCATCAACTCCCTCGACCTGTACTCATCGGGTGTCACCTTGCAGGCGCTCGGTGTCCCGGTCCGCCGCTGGGGCGCTGTGGTAATCGACACCTTGGTGGCGGGGGGAGTGACCGCCCTGGTCATCTTCAAGGGCAACTTCTATACGGACCTCGCCGGGTTCCTCAACTACATCGTGGTCTGGCTCGGCCCCTGGTTCGGCATCGTCATGGTCGACTACCTGCTGCGGCGGGGCACCTACCGCCCGGGCGAGCTGGGCAACCGCCGCGGGGGCATCTACTGGCGTGCCGGGGGGTTCAATTGGCGGGCGCTGGTGGCCCAGGCGCTGGGTATGGCCGCGGCCATGATCTGGATCGACGCCGCCTTCTCCTTCCCGCCGTTCGTGGGGCCGCTGTCCAAGGTCACGGGAGGCGCTGACTTCAGCTGGGCACTGGGCATCATCGTCGGTGGAGTGGTGTACTTCGCTCTGTCCCGGCTTTCCGTACGACGGGAGATGGAAGCACCGGAGACCGGGGTGGCCAGCCCCATCTGACGCCAGGCGATGGGGTGGGGCTTTTGCCCCACCCCAATCAGCCGGCGGCTGGCGGCGGGGGCACCCACTGGGCCAGGTAGGGTAGCTCCCGGTACTTGCCGTCGTAGTCGAGGCCGTAACCCACCACGAACCCCGGTCCCCTCAGGTGGAACCCCACGTAGCGCGGATGGACCGGAACCTCCCTCGCCTCGGGCCGGTCCAGGAGCGCGCAGTACTCGATCCGTCTGGATGGTGAGGCCAGGCGCTTGATCATCGCCTGGGCGGTGTGGCCGGCGTCGACGATGTCGTCGATTATGAGGATGGTCTGCCGGCCGTCGGTGCTGGGGTCGCCCAGCTCCTCGATCACCGGGGCTCGCCAGGCCTTGGTGCCCCGGTAGCTGCTGGCATGGAAGAAGGTGACCAGTAGGTTCTCCATCTTGTTAACGATGAGCTCGCGGGCCAGGTCGGCGGCGAAGACGAAGGCGCCGCGCAGGACCACTGCCAGAGTCAGCGGCTCCGCACCCATGTCCTGGGCGATCTCTCGAGCCAGGGCCGCCACCCTTTCGCGCACCATTTCGGCGCTGGCGATCTCCCGGACCGGGACCGGGTCGACTCCGACGTCGTTCCAGAAGGCCAACTGGCCCACTGCCTCCGGCGCCGGAACCGTCAACTCCGGCACCTCGAGCTGCCGGGTCGGCGGTGGGGCCTCCATGAACTAACTCTAGCAACCGATGGCTGGGGGGCGGTTGGCCCCGGTCGGTCAACCGCCTGAGAGCAGCACCACCTTGCCGAGGTTCCCGCCCTCTCCAACCCGCGCGTAGGCCGAGGCCGCATCGGCAATCGGAAAGGCCGCCGCGACCGGCACCAGCAGGCGGCCCGAGGCCAGCTGAGGGAGCAGTCTCTCCCCGATGGTGCGGACCAGCGCCGCCTTCTCGAAGAGGGGACGGGCGCGCAGCGTGGACGCCACGATCCCGGCCCTCCGCGCCATCAGCAGCGAGAGGTCGAGGTCCATCCGTCGGCCGGCGCCCACGCCGATGACGATCAAGCGCCCCGAGGTCCCCAGCTGTCCCAGGTGGGAGGAAAGCATGGGGCCACCGACCAGCTCCAGCACCAGGTCGTATGGGCCGGACTCGGCCGCGTCCGTGGGCACCATCACCCGGTGAGCCCCGAGTTCACGGAGACGCGCGTGGAACTCCGTCCTCCGGACCGATGCCGTGACTTGTGCCCCCGCCGCTGCCGCCAGCTGAACCGCGGCGGTGCCGACGCCCCCCGCCGCCCCGGTCACGAGCACCCTGGCTCCGACCGTGAGCCCTCCCTGACGGATGAGGGCGTCGTAGGCGGTCGCAAAGGCCTCCATGAACCCCCCGGCGCTCTCCCACGCGATCTCCTCCGGTGCTGCCAGAGCGACGGACTCGTCGACCAGCGCCAGCTCCGCCTGAGCGCCCCCGCCCACGAGGCCCATGACCCGGTCGCCGACCTTGAAATGGCGAGCAAGCGGGCCCACTTGGTCAACAGTGCCCGCCAGTTCGAGTCCGGGCACGTCCTGCGGCGCGTCGGGGGGAGGAGGGTAGTGGCCCCGTACCTGGAGCAGATCGGCCGGGTTGACCCCGGCCGCCCTCACCCTCACCAGCAGCTGGGATCCCTGGGGTATGGGGTCGGGCCTCGTCGACCATTCCAGCCGGCCCGAGACGATGGTGAGGGAGTGCATCAGCTCAGGGTACGGGAGCTGGACCGGAGGGGGTGGCGCGCCGCGCCGTGGCACAGAGCCCGGGGAGGCGTTGGAGGAGCTCTCGAGCTTCCTCGGCCGAGCGGTCACGGAGCGCCGCCCCGGTCGTGTGCGAGCCGGCCGCGTCGAGGTGAACGGTGGCCAGATCAAGTCGCCTCTGGACCGGTCCCTGGACCCAGCGCACACTCTGGACCTTGGCCAACGGGATGATGGTGGTGAGGCGGCGGACCCGGCCCACGACGGAAACGGCGTAGCCGTCCCGCAGCCCGGCTCGGAGCAGGGGGTAGCTAATGGGCGCCTTGAGCCTCGCCCGGGCAGGTGGGGCGGTACCTCCCTCCCTGGCCGCCGGGCCGACCAGGGACTCCGCCACCCGAAGAACCTCGGCCCGCGGGGCGACGGGCACCAGGGTGCGGATCCGGCCCGATGCAGCCCGGTCCTCATCGCGCCGGTGCTGCCCCCCAGCGACGTCGGCCACCAGCTTGGCCCAGCCGAACGGCCGCCAAAGCAGCGGCTCGACGACCCGCAGCGCCTGGATGCGGTGCAGGGCCAGGGTCTCGGTGAAGGTGCCCACAGCTCCGCCCCGGATCAGCAGTCCATCCTGGGTACGGGCCACTTCGAAGCCATATTGGGAGGAGAGGATCCGGGCTGCCCCGGTGCCTACCGCAAGCAGAATGACTGTGGCGAGCGCCACCCCGCCGCCACCGAGGGACAGATGGCGTCCCCAGACGAGCAGGGCGACCGCGCCCAGAATGGGCCAGAGGATCGCTGCCCGCAGCGGGGTGGAGGCGAGGAGGCGGGGGGTGGAAGCCCGGGCGAGCAGGCTCTCGGCCCTCGCGGACGCCGGGTGGCTGCCACGCACCAGGTCCAGCAACCCGTCCCGAAGGTGCTCAGCGCGCTCTGCGGCGAGGTAGGCCAGTCGCACGTCGCCCTCCCGGGAACCCCCGCTCCGCACCCTCACTTCGGCGAGCCCCAGCACCCGTGCGGTGCCCGGCCGCACCAGGTCGATCGACTGGACGCGGCTCAGCGGAAGCTTGGTCGTCCGCCGGCGCAGGAGCCCGGTGTCGATCCTCAGCACCCCGGCCTCGATACGCCAGCGGGTGACCAGCCACTCCGCGGCCCCGGCCACCACCGCCAGCCCGACCAAGCCCGCGTCGACCAGGGTCTGGGACTTCGTGGACGAACCTTGGGAGAGGAAGGGCACCGCCAGGACGACCACCAACGGCAGGAGCCGGCGGCCGGCCTGAACCACCGGCGAGAGGGGGTGGAGCCGGTGCCACGAGTCCCAACCCGGGGTCGAGCCCGCCGTCGGCGGTGTGCCCGCCCCAGAGGAGCCGGACGGCCCCTCACTAGGTCCGGTGTTCAAAGCCCCTCGGCGGTGGCCTCGCCTCGGCCCACCAGCCGGTCGCGGAGGTCCGCTGCCGTGGACCGGTCCAGCCCCGGGATGCGGGCGTCGGTGGCGGCGGAGGCGGTGTGCAGCTGCACGGTGGCCAGTCCGAGGGACCGCTCCAAGGGGCCGGCGGTGACCTCCACGGTCTGCATCCTTCCGTAGGGGACCACCGAGAGCCGTTCGAACATGACCCCCCGGCGCACCAGGAGGTCCTCGGACCGTTCGCGATAGCCCCAGGAGCGGAAGCGACGGCCGACATAGCCGAGGCCGAGGCCGGCAACCAGCGGTGCCGCCACCGCCAGGGCTACTCCCAGGGCCAGGTCGGTGAAGCTGAGCCCGGCCCCGATCAGCAGGAGCGCGACCCCGCCCGCCACCACCTCTCCACGTCGCAGGGTGAGGAGCCTCGGGTCCGGACGACGCCAGCTGTCGGCTGGCTCGCCGGGGGCCAAAATCTCCATGTGGGCGCATGGTAGCGAAGAGTTCGCGAAGTGGTGAGGCCGGTCTCCGTGCCGGGTGCGGGCACTGTGTGGGCCTTGACGGCGTGCTGCCCCAGGCGGCACACTGCGCGGGTGATTTCGATTCGCGGCTATGTCTGGCGCTGGAGCTGGCCCCCCGGGGCCCGATGAGAGCGAGCCGGTAGCCGACATCTGGCCGCGAACATCGAGCCTCGGGTGAACCCGGGGCTCTTTCTTTTATTGCGCAAAGGAGCTTCAGTGATGGCAACTGCTGCAGGGGCCCGGGAGGGCATCCATTCGCTGCCTGCCCGGGGGGGGTACGCTCTGCGGCCGGTCTGGGCTGAGCTTCCGATCGACACCTGTTCCTTTGAGGCCGCCTTCCAGGCGCTGGCACAGGACGGCCCCGGGGTCCTTTTGGAGAGCCTCGACCTCGCCGGGATGCCCGGGCCCTTCACCATCGTGGCGGGCGATCCGGCGGCGGTGGTGGTGGCCGACTCGAAGGGCGCGCGGCTCACGGAGGTGCGGCGCCGGCTGCCCGGGCTCGCAATCAACCCCGGGGTTCCGGTCCCAGAGGCGTTGCGGCAGCTGAGCCGCGAGCTCTCGGCCGAGGAGGTCCCGGGCCTTTCCACCTGTTCCGGGGGTCTGGCCGGGATGTTCTCCTACGAGGCCGCCCAGCTGATCCACGGCCAGATGGCTCCGGGGGGCCGGGGACGGCCCCCGGCCCCGCCGATCAGCCTCCTGGTGTTGGACCGGGTGGCTGTCTACGACCACCTGGGGGGACGTCTGTGCCTGGTGGTCCACGTCGGTGCCGAGCAGCCAGACGAGGATGCCCTTCCTGTACTTGAGGAGATGGCGGGTCGGCTCTCAGGACAGCCTCGGGTCGGTGACGTGCCTTCCGCCCCCTCAGTGTCGCTGGCCGCAGCTCCCAACATCCCCGCCAGGGAATTCCTGGCGGCCGTCCGCCGCGGCCAGGACCACATCGTGGAGGGCGACATCTACCAGGTGGTGCTCTCCCGTCGGCTCACGGTTCCCGCCCGGGAGCCGGGATTCACCCTCTATCGCCGCCTCCGCCAGACCAATCCCTCGCCGGCCATGTTCTTCGTCCGACTCCCCGGCGTGGAGCTGGCCGGCTCCTCGCCCGAGCCACTCCTCAAGGTGCACCACGGCCGTGCCCTGAGCCGGCCGATCGCGGGCACCAGGCCGAGGGGGCGCGACAAGGAGCACGACCGGCGGCTGGCGGCTGAGCTGCTGGCGGACCCCAAGGAGCGCGCCGAGCACTCCATGCTGGTCGATCTGGCGCGCAATGATCTGGGCCAGGTCTGCGCCCCCGGCTCCGTCCGGGTCACCGAGTTCATGGCGGTGCAGAACTTTCCTCGGGTGATGCACCTCGTGAGCACGGTGGAGGGCGAGCTCCAGGCGGGCAGGACACCTGTGGACGCCCTCTTCGCGACCTTTCCTGCGGGCACCGTCAGCGGGGCTCCCAAGCGGAGAGCGATGGAGATAATCGCGGCCGAGGAGCCCACTCCCAGGGGGCCGTACGCGGGGGCGGTGGGGTACTGCTCCTTTGCTGGGGAACTGGACTTCTGCATCACGATCCGCACGGCCGTGGTGGCCGGTGGGCAGGTCCACGTGCAGGCGGGTGCCGGGGTGGTGCTGGACTCCGACCCCGCGCGTGAGCTCCTGGAGACAGAAGCCAAGGCGTCAGCCATCCTGGCGGCGGTCGGCGAGCCTGAGAGGAGAGCCCGGTGATCGTCGTGGTCGACCACCAGGACTCGTTCGTGTACAACCTCGTGCAGCAGGTGCAGGTGCTGGGGCACGAGGTCGTCGTGGTGCCCTCGCGGGCGGGAGTCGACGAGGTTCTCGGCCGCTCGCCGGCAGCGGTCCTGCTCTCCCCCGGTCCTGGCAGACCGGAGGCAGCAGGGTGCTTCGTGGAGCTGATCCGGGCGCTTCCAGCCACAACGCCGCTCCTAGGGGTGTGCCTGGGCCATCAGGCCCTCGCCGTGGCCCTGGGCGGTCGGGTCGGACACGCCCCCCGCCCGGTGCACGGGCAGGTCAGCGAGATCGCCCACCAGGGGGATGGGGTGCTGGCCGGTCTACCCGTGCCCTTTGCTGCGGGCCGCTACCACTCACTGGTCGTGGAGAGGGATGGCCTGCCGGAGGAGCTGGAGGTGACGGCGACCAGTGAGGGCGGTCTGATCATGGCCGTGCGCCACCGGTCCTGTCCCTGGTTCGGCGTTCAGTTCCATCCGGAGTCGGTCCTGACCCCGCTGGGCGGCCGGCTGATGGCGAACTTCCTCAGGATGGCGGGGCCGGCGGCACCGGCGAGCGGGGCTTGACGTGCGGCCCTTGACCCCTCACCATGGCACCTCAGATGCAGGTCGAGTCGCGGCTCTTTACCCGCGCGGTGGACACCCCGTACGCCTATGCGCACGGGACGCCTTCCGCGTCACTGGTGAGGGGCTAGCCGGCTCGACCCAGAGGCTGCGGGAGGCGCGGAGCGGAGTCCGCGCCCAGCCAGTAGCCGGCCCGGTACCCCGCTCCGCATCTCTCCTCGTGGAAGGAGGCGTGAGCATGGAGGAGTGGCGGGGCCAAGAACGGCTTGCCTGCCGAGGGGTGAGGGGCGCGATCTCGGTGGGACGGGACGACGAGCTGGAGCCCCTGGTTGGGGAGCTGCTCGCCGCCATGCTCGAGGGCAGCGGCGGCAGCCTGGAGGACGTGGCGGCCGTGGTCTTCTCGGTCCAGGATGATCTGGCGGGACTCAACCCGGCGGCGGCGGCCCGGCAGCGCGGCTACTCTCTGGTCCCACTGTTGGTCGTCCGGGAGCACGGAGGTGACACGGCGCTGCCGCGCTGCCTTCGGGCGCTCATGCTGGTCAACACGAGAAGGCCCCAGGCGAGGATCCGCCACGCCTACCTCGGAGCGGCGGGCAGCCTCCGCCCGGACCTCAGCCCGGGCCGGGGGGCCCGCCCGTGATCGTCATGGCAGCGGGCGCGACCTCGGAACAGGTGGAGGAGGTCGTGCGGCGGGCCCGGCAGCTGGGCCTCACCCCCGAGGTCTCGCACGGGCGGGAGCGCACGATCGTCGGCCTCATAGGACACGAGACCGAGCCCGACCTGGAGAAGCTTGCCACCCTGGGAGGTGTGGATCGGGTGGTGCGCGTGCTGCACGACCACCCACTCGCCAGCCGGGACTTCCACCCTGAAGACCGGGTGATCACCTTCGGGCCGGGGCTGGCGCTGGGGGGTCCGGAGGTACTGATCATGGCCGGGCCGTGTGCGGTCGAGGGGGAGCAACAGCTGGAGGCTGCCGCCGCCGCCGTCCGGCGGGTGGGGGTCAGGGTCCTGCGGGGCGGGGCGTTCAAGCCGCGCACATCCCCGTATTCGTTCCAGGGGCTCGGCGAGCCCGGACTGCTGCTCCTACGGGAGGTGGCCGACCGCCACCAGATGGCGGTGATCACCGAGGTCCTGTCGGCGGAGGACGTGGCCCTGGTCGCGGCCCATGCCGATGTCCTCCAGGTGGGGGCACGCAACATGC